>JBDKVE010000142.1:0-4795 GCA_039679345.1 Anaerohalosphaeraceae bacterium | reverse complement strand
CAAAACCAATCCATTGCCAGTGGGCCGACAGCATATCAGTCTGGTCTTCTGTTTCCATCTCGACCTGAGTGGCCGGAGCCGGCAGGGGGGCTGGTGGGGCAAATGAGTTCTGAGCTAAGGTCGGTTGAGAATTGCTCTGTTCGGGTGAGATGGTGACTTGATTGGCAGGAACCGGATTGGCGTCCGGCTCTGCGGTGGGAGAAGAACGTTTCCAGATTTGATTTTCTGTAACCAGAGAATCTATATAAGATGGATCCTGTCCCAGTTTGATTAAATCGGAAGATATCTGCTGAATCTCTTTGGCAACCGGCTTCCAGATCATGGTTGCCCCGGTAATTCCCTGAATTTTAGAGGTCGTTTTTTGCAGAGTGCCGCTGGAAAACTGCGACAGGAATTTAGTTTTGTTGGCAGCATAAATCCCCGTTCCCGGCATGGGTTTTCCGGATTCAAACGAAAACGGTCCTGTGATGGCCGGATTCTGGGTTTCGAAATTGACTCCCGCCAGAATCAGGATGCTTCCCGACTTTGTCCCCAGAGTTTTGGAACGCGCCGCCCGAAGAATCCGGGTATGCAGTTCATCCAGTACGAAAAAGTCCGTTGTTTGGGGCAGTTGGCGGACGTGGACGATGGGGCTTGTGCCAAGCAGCGTATTCCAGACCTCGGTCTGCATGTTCGCGGGGATAAGTCTGCAAATAGCAGGCTTAAAGCCCCCGGAGTCTGAAATCGGGGCAATGAGTGCGGTTTGTCCAGATTTTACCTCTGGAATGCTTGAAGGAACAGCCGGTCTATCTTGTTCCGGCACTGCAGATAGCACAGCGGCTGAACGAGCAATATCGGTATCCTGTTCCATAGGTCGAAGTTGTTCCTCACAGCCGCATACAAATCCAAAAAAAACAATCGCAAGAATTGTCTGCTTGATCGAGGAAATAAAATTAGTGGGCATAGGATGATTGCTCCCAGTCGGTCCCAAGCCCCCGCAGGCGGAACATAACCCTTAATAAAGATAGGGCCTGTTCATGGTTAACCGGATAGCCGCCTCGATGCAGCAGGTCAAATCCTTCAAGAGCTATATGGATTGCCTGGTCGATGGCTGCGATACGATTTGAGCCGAGTTTTAAAGCGACCTGTGAAGCATCGCCGGCGACAATGTCGTTGAGGGCAGTCATGGATATGACAGGTGAATGATACATTATCCAGCTTGCAAGGTAATTCTTTTTTCCGGCATTCCAGTCTTCAACAATGTCGGTGATATCATCCAGCATTTGAAGAGCGGTGCCGATGGCCAGAATGCCTCGTTCCATAGGATCGAGTGCTTCTCTGTATTCGGATTCATTTTCCATCGGGGCAATCAGGGCCAATCCGAGCAATTGCCCGCCGATCTTTTTGTGAACCGTCTCAATAATTTCATCCGGCTCGGGATAAGATTGTCCCGGCAGCAAGCTCGCCGCACTTTCACCCTGGGCAACTGCAAAAAGACTGTCCAGTAATTGTTTTTGAAGTCGTTCTGCTCCATACGGTTCACTGCATACGCCGCAGGAAGCGCACAATAATACCTTTTGAGCCGCCAGGGTCAGCAAAACATTATCCAAAACCGGATTATTAAGTTTTGTTTCAAGTCGTACCGCTCCTTTTTGTTCATGATCCAGAATGTTATCCGTACAGGTGACGATGGTTCGCAATGCCTGCAGCATAAGTCCATATTTCAATCGTCGATATTTGGGTATCTGGGCGGAGATTAAAATACTGAGTAGAAGGATACTGAAAAAATTTTTCTCAAAATAGGCCGGTGAACTAAGTGTTTTATTGATAAAATGAGCATTGTGCGAAAACCTGAACTCACGCAGGAACATTTCCCATTCAGATTCCACCTGGCGGTATTCCGAGGCCGCCTTGGTCAATAATGCAATTAGTCTGGGATTTTTTAATCCCATCTCGGCAAATATCGATATTCGTTTTAATAATGTCGTTGTTGTCATAAAATGATTAAACTCTGTATATTATAGTTATGTACTGGGAATTGTTTGTGTGTGTTCATTTATTCAATTCAGGAAAATTTATTCCTTTTATATTCGTTGCCTGGTTGTTTAACAGCAAGGGTAAAAATAATAGTGAAAAAACCATGCAAAACCCAAATCCGCTGATTCCAACAATACCTAACTCTATAAATCCCGGGTTCTTACAGAATAATAAGCTGACAAATGCCATAATGGATGTCAATGAAGTTCCGGTTACCGGACTTGCAATTTCGGATAATGCCGATATTACATTATGATGAATATCCCGCTTACACAAAAGATGAATCCCATTATCAATTCCTGTCCCGACAATCAAGGGGACAATAACAATCGTAATCATGTTAAAATCCAATCCCAGCAGCCCCATCTGTCCAATGGTCATCAATACCCCAAGCCCCATCGGAAGCAAAGCCAGTATGGTTTTAGTTGTCCGCCGGAAACCACTGTAAACCATACCTGTGACAATCAGACAGGCAGTCAATGAGCATACCACAAGGTCACGTTCGATGCTTCGCGTCAACGTATCCTGAATCAGTGCTGACCCCGCAATCCGGTTTGCCTGTTCGGGAAATGCCTCTTTCGTTTGCAGACAAAAATCCTGGATACGTGCAATCGCCGATGGCGTGAAAATATTGTCTTTGGGATATGCCAGCGTCAGATAGCGATTGTCTTTCCCGATAAATTCCTGCGGTTCCTGGCCGGTGATGAATGCCGTTGAATACCCCTGGATAAACGCGAAAAGATCGCCTCCATGCTGCTGAATCCACATCGCTTTTTTTTGTTCCACTTCGGCGGTGGGGGAGATAAATATCATGGGAACCGGGAAGATATGATATTCCGAAAACAGCCGTGTTTGCAGCGTAAGGCTCGGAAGATCCGGATCCGACAAACGATTCTGGTCGGAACTGAACTGCACGCGCGATATCATTGCGGCTGCACCGGTCAGACATATCATTAAGCAAACCATGACGGCTGTTCGATGCGGCCGTAGGATATGATACAGCGACAGCCAGATTTTTCCGGTATTGTGGATACGGGTCAGAAACCGCGGAGGCAGAATACTGACCAGCAAGGGCAGCACAAGGACCGAAGTCAGAAACGTGCATCCGATGCCGATGGCTCCAAACAGCCCCATGTCGCGCAGGGCAGCGGTAGAAGCCAGGCAAAGCGACAAAAAGGCTGCTGCCGTGGTAACCGCACCCATTGCAAGCGGTTTAAATGTATAGCTGAAAAAAGATTCCAGATGCGATTGCCAATCGTCGGCCTTCTGCGGCTCCTTCAGGATTTGCTCCCGAAATACATATAAAATATGCAGACTGAAATCAATTCCCAGCCCGAGAATGACCGCTGGCAGTGTCGCTGTCAGCAGATTAAGCTGACCGAGCGTGTACCGGGTTACTGCCAGAGTAAAGCCCATTCCAACGGTCAGACTGAACATGGCGGCCAATACCGGACCAATCCCCATCCGCATGACTACAAAAAGCAGAATAAAAAGTCCAGCAAAGGTAACAATCGAGGTCAGAGACATATCCTGTGTAATGGACTGCGTTGATTCTGCCAGAACCTGATAACTTCCGGTTATCTGCGGTTCCAGATTCTGCTGTTGGATAATCGTTTGGATTTGTTTCCCCAGTAGTCGACTTTGAGCCAGATTCGTCGGAGGAAATACCGGTTTGACAAAGACAATTGTGTAGGGAATCGATGGCATAAACAAAGAGCCTGTGATTCCGGAATGGCCGCCGAACTGCCGGATACTGGTTATCGCCGGAAGCGTTCGAATTTGCCTGATTACTTCTTCGATCTGCCCGGCCTGTTCTTTGGCACCTGCAAAATAAAGTACAAATGAATCCATCTGCGAAAAATTGTCCAGAACATATTGATAGTCCTGTACGGAAGGCTCGCTTGGATTCAGCATGGATAAAAAATCCGTATTGACCTGAAGCTGCCGGGCCGCCGCAAAACTCAGCACGGATAAAATACAGATCACCATCAGAATCGCCAATCGATTTGACAGCAGGAAATGGCTCACAATAGATGATACAGTTTGTTTTCGCGGAGCACTCATGTCAGTCCGAATTAAAATATCCCGACGTTAAGCGGTTCGTAAAAAGCCTGCGGTTTGGGACCGAGCGTGTTGGTCAGTGTTCCGATTTTCTCGATGGCACATTCGATGGTGTCGCCTGCCTGCAGATAATTCCCGGTGGAGTGGCCGACGCCGTGCGGCGTGCCGGTGCAGATGATATCGCCTGGATCCAGCGTCATGATATGGCTCAGGAAGGCCACGATTTCATAGGCATTGTAGGTCATTCGTCCGGTGTTGGATTGCTGGCGGATCTGGCCGTTGACCTTTAATTCAATCCCCAGATTTTTCGGGTCGCCGATTTCATCGGCCGAGACCAACCACGGCCCCAGCGGCAAAAATCCATCGGCCCACTTGCCCGCCAGCCAGTCATAAAATTCATCCCGCGGGCGATTGGCCCGCCCGGCTTTATAGGTTACTGACCGTGCGGAAATGTCGTTGGCAATCGTGTAACCGAAGATGTAATTGGCGGCCTGAGCCGCGGGGATGTCTTTGCAGGGTTTGCCGATCACGACCGCCAGTTCCACTTCATAATCCAGTTGGCTGCTGTAACCGGGCCAGGGGATGGTGGCATTCGGAGCCAGCAGGGCGGAGCCGGGCATCAGGAAGGGCCACGGCGTGGTCGTATGACGGGGATTGTCGGTCACATCTGCAGCCTTGGCATACTCGGCCAGATGCTGGGGGTAGTTGCAGGCCAGCG
>JBDKVE010000141.1:0-13836 GCA_039679345.1 Anaerohalosphaeraceae bacterium | reverse complement strand
ATCAACTGTCCGGCCTCCTGCGGGCGATTCACGGATTGGCCCAGGGTTTGAATCCCGCTGTACAACTCTGGAAAAGATTCAATATTCAGCGACAAGGCCCGACATCCCATCTTTCGCAGCCGTCCCGCTAATCCCGTCTGCTGGTCAAAACCCAATGCCACCACCAGCGTCGGCTGCGCGGCAACAATCGCTTCCATATCCGGCTGCCAGAAGGTCCCGACCTTGGGCAGGGATTGGGTCTGCTCGGGGAAATTGCTGTCGGATGTAACGGCGACAATTTCTTTGTCCAGCCCCATCGCATATAAAATTTCCGTCAGGTTCGGCGCCAGCGAGACAATCCGTAAAGACTCCGCGTCAGCCGACTGTACGGCCTGCCGCTCATGCCCCGCCGGACGACCTACCAGATATCCCCACAGGCTGTAAACCCCGAATACCACAACGGCGATAATCACCACATCGACAGCCAGCACGACTGCCAGTGTGGTCTTTTTCATCCGTCGGGCGGAGTGCTGATGCGGGTTGTGTATCTGCTGACCCGACATTAAAACCCCGTCCGCTTGAATTGTTTTTCCAGTTCCGCCATGGTAAATGAGAGTGTTGCAGGCCGACCGTGAGGACACCGACAGGCCTGCGGATATTTCTGCCGATCCGCAAGCAATTGCACCACCTCGGTTTCCGTCAACGGCTGCCCGGCCTTAACCGCCGCAATACAGGCCGCCCGCTCAAGAATTTCCTTGAGCAGGTCTTCCGGCTGCCCGGCCATCGCAGTAGAGGCCAGGGTATCCAGCAGATTCCGTACAAATTCCCCCGGTTCCGCTTTGTCCAGCAATATCGGAAAGGCCTGAATGGCAATCGTCCCCGGCCCAAACAGGCTCAGCTCGATGCCCAGCGTATCGAATAACGCCGCGTTATGCTCCATCGATTCTTCCTGCTGCGGTGTGACCTGAATCACAACCGGTGTCAGGAATCGCTGCGAGGCCAGCCTGCCCTGCCGAATTTTTTCACACAGCTTTTCAAACAAAATCCGTTCATGCAGCGCGTGCTGGTCAATGACCTCAAATCCCTGTTCGTTTGCCAGCAGCAAGTAGCTGTTTTGAACCTGCAGATATTTCTGCGCGGCAATGGGCAGCCCAATATCCTGATAGGCCGGTGTCGTATCCGGCATCAATGGCTCCGATTGTGTTCGGGACGTCTCGCCAAACAACGGTTCATGCCGCTGCGATTTAAAATCGAATGTCTTTTGCGAGGTCGCTGGCTTTTTAAAGAAATCCTCGACCGCATCCAGAATCCGCTGACGCCTCTGAAATTCGCCCTCCGCCCCGCTTTCTGGCAAAGGCCCAAACTCCATCGAAGGCGGCATTTTCCCGCCCACATCCAGATTGGTACTGAGCAGCTTATCCCGCAGCGCCGCCAGAACCTGCGAATGCACCAGATTGGAATTTTCAAAACGCACCTCGACCTTGGTCGGGTGAACATTGACATCGTATTGCTCAGGCGGCATATCCAGAAACAAAAACACCGCCGGATAGCGATTCGGCTCCATCAGGCCCTGATAGGCTTGACGGACAGCGTGCTGAATAAATTTATCCCGTATAAATCGCCGATTGAGAAAAACATATTGATAACTGCTGCTGGTGCGGGCGGCGGCGGGTTTGCCAATCAGGCCGGTAATATCCATCCCCTTTTCCTGTTTACGAATGGACATCATCGTCTCGGCCAGCTCTTTGCCGAACAGAATCCCAACCCGCTCGGTCAGCGTCTGTCCGCCGAGCAGGCGATAGGTTTCTTTGGTATTGTGAATCAGCGTCAAATCCAGCGACAAATTCGCCAATGCAATCCGGGTAAAATGCTCCGTAATATGCGTCATCTCGGTATTGGCGGTGCGAAGGAATTTCCGCCGGGCCGGCAGCTTATAAAACAGATTCCGCACATCCACAGTCGTTCCGATATCGGCGCTGGCCGGGCGAACGGGCTCTTTCTGTCCGCAATCGCAATTAAACAGATTGGCCTGAATGGAATCCGCCGTGCGGCTGGTCAATGTAACCTGCGCCACCGAAGCAATACTGGCCAAAGCCTCCCCGCGAAATCCCATGGTTCGGATGACATGCAAATCGTCGGCATTGCGGACTTTGCTGGTCGCGTGAGGCTCCAGCGCCAACTGCAAATCCTCGGCATCCATCCCGCAGCCGTTGTCGGTTACTGCGATGCGTTTGCGACCTCCATCTTCGACCAAGACTGTAATCCGTGTCGCCCCGGCATCGATACTGTTTTCCAGCAGTTCCTTGACAATACTGGCAGGCCGCTCGATGACTTCTCCGGCCGCAATCATATTAATCATATTGTCATCGAGAACGGCAATCCTGCCCATAACTATACGTTCCTGTCTATCACGCGAAATTTACAGAAGAAGGCTCTTGCCGGTCATCTCTGCGGGTTTGGGCAATCCCATCACCTCAAGAAAAGTCGGAACCACATCAGCCAGTTTCCCGCCGGATGCCATTTTTCTGGACTTAAAGGCTTCATCAAAAACAATAAACGGAACTTCGCCGACCGTATGGGCCGTGTGGGGCATATTGTTTTCAAAATCCCACATCTTCTCAAAATTGCCGTGGTCGGCGAGAATCACCGCGCTGCCGCCCATCGCCTTGACTTTATCCAGAATTCGGCCGACACAGCGATCCACCGTCTGGGCCGCGATAACCGCCGCTTCAAGAATACCGGTGTGACCCACCATGTCCGGATTGGCAAAATTGCAGATGACCACATCAAACTGGTTGGTATCTAATTTTTCACAAATCACATCGCAGACTTCATTGGCGCTCATTTCCGGTTTTAAATCATAGGTCTTGACCCGCGGCGAAGGAACGATCTGACGTTCTTCCCCTTCAAACGGCTCTTCCCGACCGCCGTTAAAGAAGAAGGTGACATGAGCATATTTTTCCGTCTCGGCACAGCGGAACTGTTTGAGCCCAAGCTGGCTGAGATATTCGCCGGCAATATTGGGCATCTTGCGAATCGGAGGAAAGGCCACAGGTGTCTGAATCTTTGCTTCATATTCAGTCATGCACACATAATGCGCCGTCTTCGGCTGAATATGCCGTGCAAAACCGCTAAAGTCCGCATCCACAAACGCACGCGTCAATTCCCGAGGTCGGTCGCCGCGGAAGTTGAAGAATATCACGCTGTCGCCATCCTGAACCAGAGCGAGCGGCTTGCCCGCGGCATTGGCGATATACGTCGGATCGATAAATTCATCCGTAATATTCTTGGCATAGCTTTCCTGCATCGCCGAAAGAGCGGACTTGGCCGCATGGCCGGTACCTTCAGTCAGACATTTATAAGCGACTTCGACACGTTCCCAGCGTTTATCCCGGTCCATCGCATAAAAACGCCCCATCACCGTAGCGATTTTACCAACGCCGATTTCGGCCATTTTCTTTTCGATATCAGCAATATAGCCCGCGCCGCTGGTCGGAGGTGAATCACGGCCATCGGTAAACGCATGGAGATAGACGTCTTTGAAGCCATTGCGCTTTGCCATCTCCAGCAGACCGTACAGATGTCCCAGCAGTGAATGCACGCCGATATCACTGCAAAGCCCGAATAGATGCAGTTTCTTGCCGTTGTCCTTGGCGCTGCGAATCGCAGCCAGCAGCGTTTCATTTTCAAAAAACTCCCCATCGCGAATCGCCACGGTAATCCGAACCGAATCCTGATAGACGATCCTGCCGGCCCCGATATTCTGGTGTCCGACTTCGCTGTTTCCCATCGTCCCCTGCGGCAATCCGACATCTTCGCCGTAAGTACGAATCAGACAATTCGGATACGTTTTCATCAGCATCGTATCCGTCGGTACGTTGGCAACCTTGACTGCATTAAATTTATCTTCAGCCGGATTCGGATTCCATCCCCATCCATCACGGATAATCATCACACAGGGCCGGGTCCTCAGCTTAACTTTCGATTCAGACATAGTTTACCTTTCTTGTCGATCTGGATTTATATTCAAAACAGGTCGGTAATAAGAGTCTATTTTCTTATACGTTTAAAAGTCAGAACATACTAAGAGAAATGGGGGGCAAAGTCAATGTTTTAGGCTTATAACGACCCGTAAATACCGCCCGGAATAATCCGCAACAGGTTTTTCTTGCCTTTTCTGGAGACAGTTTATATATTTATGTACCCAACTTTGTACCGCGGGGTGTAGCTCAGTTTGGCTAGAGCGCCTGGTTTGGGTCCAGGAGGCCGCTGGTTCGAATCCAGTCACCCCGATTTTAAATATCTACAGAAAATAGACTTACGACGTTTACAACGGAATCCCTAAGGGGCGTCGGAAGTATCACTTTGAGGATCATTCTGTGTGTTTTCTGCTCTTTCCACCTGATTTCCCCCATTCAACATCCGGGTACCGCCCTATGCGGTTGCTGACCGTCATCAACAGGTAGTACCAGTGGGCCTTTTATCGCATCCATTACCATGGAGGCGGGATAGCCGTGCTCCAATAACTGCGTCATCACCCGCAAATACTTGCGAATATGCAGGAAAAACCTGCGATACCCTTCGCATAAATAGTGCAGACCGGGTTCGTCATAAATAGTCCGGACAAAGCGGTGCTTGGGACATCCGCCCTGGCAGGCTGCTAATACGTCGCATTCCCGGCACCAGCGGGGCAGGGTGGTCTCCTTTGCGACTCCAAAGCCCGATTGCAGCGATTTTTCCACCATCTTTAGCAAGTCATCACGTAAAATATTTCCAAGCTTATACTGCGGATAAACGCAGTGGTCGCAGGCATAAATGTCGCCGTTGTGTTCGATCACCAAAGCCCGGCCGCACTGCTTTGCATGGATACAGACCGGCGAGGGGTTGCCAATCCACGTGTTCAGGGCCCATTCAAAATTCATGACAAAAATCTCGCCGACATCGTTACGCACCCATTCTTCATAAATCGCAATCAGGAAATTGCCGTAGTTTTCCGGAAATACGGTCCAGTCTGTGATCTCGACATTTGGTTCTTTTTTATCCAATGACGCAGGCCCGGCAAGATGCAATCCGTGCTGTTTCGAAGCGTCATCCTGCAGGCGTTCGATAATCGGGGAAAACTGGATGAATTTAACGCCGGACTGTTTAAGAAAATGATAGACCTCCAGCGGTTTTACGGCGGTTTCTCTTGCAACACAGGCCATGACGTTATATTCCACGCCGTGCTTTTGAAGCAGTTTCAGGCCAGCCATTGCTTTATCAAAACTGCCATTGCCGCCTCGGTCACGACGATAGCGGTCGTGAAGGTCTTTTGGGCCGTCAATGCTGATGCCGACTAAAAAATTGTGTTTTTTCAGAAACGCACACCACTCATCCGTCAGCTGAGTACCGTTGGTTTGCAGTGAATTGATAATTTTCTTTCGGCCTGCAAACGGCATTTGTAATTCCACTGCGCGTTTGAAAAAGTCAACCCCCAGCAGTGTCGGCTCTCCTCCCTGCCAGACAAACTCCACTTCCGGCGTTGGCTGGGAGTTGATGTATTGCGTGATGTAAGCCGACAGAACCGCATCATTCATCCGGTAGTTTTCGCCGTCTGCGAACAGGGCCTGTTTCTCGAGATAAAAGCAATACTCGCAATTGAGGTTGCATGCCGGCCCGATGGGCTTAGCGACAATATGCAGGCCCTGAGTGATATATTCTTTATCCGTGTTCAAACTTGTTTGTTCAGTTGTCATACATCATTCTTGTCGAGAAAGGAATCAGGAAAGAAGAAGTGTTTCACTTCTTCCTTCCTGAAAATCACATGTTACTAAATCCAGCCTGGCCTTTTTATACAAAGCATCTGCTTAGATCTTAGCCGCCGGCTTATTGCCTTCCCATCGCGGCGTTGATGACATCTTCCGGTTTGACAAGGTGGTCTGCATTTTTCGGATCATCCACGATCGAGAGCTGCACACCCTTGACTTCACCGTTAAAGGCGTTGCCGACAGGGCCGTAATCCGGGGACACCGGAGCACCCGAATCCTCGCCCACATCACAGCCGTCATCGGCCGAAAAGATCATCGCCTGCGTCATCGGAATATCTCCCTGCCCGACTTCTTTGCCGTCCACATAGAGCGTGACCTTGCCGCCCTTGCCCAGACCGCCGCCGTCGTAGGCAAACTCCATACGCACCTGATGCCTGCCTTCGGCCAGAGGGGTTGCGGATTCGACAAAGTAGTGATTGACCCCGGCCACATTATAGCAATATTTTAGCTTGTTATTCTTGGCATAGAAAGTCCAGCCGCCGATGTTAGCGCCCTGACATACAATGACGCCTTCAGCGCCGGAAGCCGGCACGTCGATCTCGGCGGTAATGGAGTGCGATTTGTTCTTGAGATTCAAGACACAGTTCTCGCTCAATCGTCCCATACCGCCAAACAGAAGCTGGGTTTTGCCGCGAATTAATGTCGGCCGACCGGCGGTATCGGAATTCATCCGTTCACCCACGCGGTCATCCAGCGGGAGCACTTTATAGCGCGTCGCTTCGATGACAAAGAGCCGCTGCATTTCGCGAAGTTTGTCCGGCATCTCCCCGGCAAGGTTTTTCGACTGGCTCCAGTCTTTGTCACTGTAGAGTTCCCAGGCATCGTCATCAAAGGGTACCATCTTGGCGCCGATGAGCAGCCAGGGCGTTCGGTGCTTGGTTACCGCGGTCCAGCCCTTGTGGTAGATGCCGCGATTGCCGAAGATTTCAAAGTATTGTGTCAAGTGTCGTTCGGCGGCATCGGACTGGTCAAAGGAGTATCGCATACTGACGCCTTCGATAGGTTCCTGACGGATGCCATTGACCGAAACCGGCTCAGACAGTCCGGCCGCATCGAGAATCGTCGGCGCCACATCAATGACATGATGGAACTGTGAGCGGACTTCGCCCTTGGCTTTGATACCATTAGGCCAGCAGACAATCGCTCCGTTACGTGTTCCGCCCCAGTGAGAAGCGACCTGTTTAGTCCACTGGTAAGGGGTGTCCATTGCATGAGCCCAGCCGACGGCGAAGTGGTTGTAGGACTCCGGCCCGCCGAGTTTATCAATCCGCTCCATGAGGAACTCCGGTGTTTCCAGTGCCGCCAGGCCATTGAAGTTGGCCATTTCGTTATAAGCTCCGTTGAGCGTACCTTCGGCCGATGCGCCATTGTCGCCGATGATGTAGTAAATGAGCGTATTATCAAGAATTTCCAGCTTTTCGAGCATTTCAACAACGCGGCCAACATGGTAATCGGTGTATTCCATAAAACCCGCATAGACTTCCATCTGCCGGCGCAGGACGGGCTTCATCTCCTCGGGCATTTTATCCCAGGCCGGGATTTCTTCAGGGCGCGGGGTAAGCTGGCAGTCCGCCGGGATAACTCCCAGACTTTTCTGTCGGGCGAAGGTCTCCTCGCGCTGCTTGTCCCATCCCTGGTCAAACTTGCCTTTGTACTTATCGGCCCATTCTTTGGGTACATGATGGGGGGCGTGGGTAGCGCCGGGAGCGAAATACATAAAAAAGGGTTTATCGGGTGTCAGTGCTTTTTGCTGGCCAATCCATTTGATGGCCTTGTCGGTCATGTCCGCCACGAGGTGATAACCTTGTTCGGGTGTCTTCTTGAGCTCAATCGGCGTGGTTCCCTCAAAGAGAGTCGGGTACCATTGATTGGCCTCACCGCCGATGAAACCGTAAAAATACTCGAATCCGCCGCCGCCGGTGGGCCATGCGTCAAAAGGCCCGGCCGGGCTGGTCTGCCAGACCGGTACTTCATGACACTTGCCGAACTGGGCGGTCGAGTAACCGTTGAGTTTGAGCGTCATGGCTATGGGCGCCATCGAGTTTGGCAGCACCGAGCTATAGCCCGGCGCCCCGCTGGCGATTTCAGTGATGTTGCCCATACCGGCGGAGTGATGATTGCGCCCGGTCAGTAAGGCCTGACGCGTCGGTGAGGATAACGCGGTTGTATGAAAGCGATTGTACTTCAGGCCGCGTGCCGCCAGTTTTTCGGCCGTTGGCGTATTGCACGGGCCGCCAAAGGCGCTGGACGAGCCAAAGCCCGCATCATCAATCAGAATCAGCAACACATTGGGCGCCCCCTTGGGCGGGCGGAGCTGCTCGATCGGTGGGTATTTTGTTTCCGGGTCCTTGGCGTCATACGTAACATGGCTGGGGCGAGTGGTGTTGGGCATCGGCAGAGAAAATCGGTTCTTAGGCTCTGCCTGATGTTCCTTGCCATCCTCGGACAGACCCTGTGCCGCGCCGGGCATTGTCGCAATCGCACCGACTCCCAGCACCACCGCCGTGCCGGCACTCAACGAGTACCACTTTTTCAATTGATTCGAGATTTTCATAAGCTTTCTCCTTTATGAGTCTAATTCTTTTTTGCCAGTTTATAATATCATTGAACCCCGTCGAAGAATTTCAGGGACCCCAAGACGTGTTTCCACCATGTCTGGCATCGCGATGCCCGGCGGACGGCCGTGGTCATCTTATTATTGTTTCGCTTCCTGAGCGAAGCTCACACGGACAGTCACCGGAAGTATGCCTATGACACCGGCCATCAGACTGATTAAAAGTGTTCGTTTTGACATTGCAAGTTCTCCTTTTTTTGATTTCATTTCGGGAACAGAAATTGAAGCTGGAACTGTAATTGTGTTTCCGATCCCGATCGGGGCGACTCTACATTATGATACAGTTTTAAGGACGCATTTACCGGCTGGTTACCCATTTTAAAAACCCTGCCAATGCCGCCGCCAATGGGAATTGTCCATGTTTGACTGCTGTGAGCGTTCCAGTTGGCGGTGATGACCGGGCTGGCGGACAGATACCAGCCGCCTTTCATATTATAGTTTAAAAACGGCTGAATCGACGTTTGATTGACTTCGGGATCACTTCCGTAATAAGACCACAAGTGGCTGACCAAACCGCCATAAACCCACGCCCCTTTTATCTGCAAGGCCACAAAGGCAGGCCCGGCTGACCAGTTATCCGATCCGAAACGATTGTCCGGGCCGGAGTTTGTGGGAAATTCCAAATAAGGACCAAAACCGATAATCCAGTCGCCGACCTTTTCCTTGGGAGAGAAGAACCCCTGAAACTGAATATTGCCAAGTCCATGGTTTCTATTCTGTGCGTCGGATAATGGCGGCATTTCCATCAGTGGAATAATTGGCCGGGCGATAAAGTTCCAGTCCTCGTTCATGCTGAACGGCAGCACCGGCTGAATAAGAAGAACATTTTGCGTCTTTCCTTCGGGCCCGGTCTCGAAGTATGAGTTCCACTGAAACGGCAGACTGATCATATCGGCCACCGGATTCTGCGCCGCCTTGGCCAGTTCGGTTGCGCTTTGATCTTTCGTCTCCTCTGCCTGTACCGAAACGGCAGCGAAAACCGCCATGATCAAGACGTGTAAAAAAGAACCTGTGGTTCGAGTAATCATCCTTATTCCTTTCGTGTTTCGCATATAGAACATGTTGCATTGCACGTCAGGAAGCAAGGGGCACGGCGGCCCCTTGCTTCCTGACGATGATTCACACTTAGTACGCGTTTGCTGTCTTGTACGCAAATTCCGCATTGGCTTTCACGGCCTCTGCATTTTCCGCCGCTTTCATTTCCTTGACCTCAACCGTGACCTTCGGAATACTGCCTGTAAACCGAGACTTGGCTTCGCTGCCGATCGTTTCGACCACCGGCGTGGCCAGGTCAATGCCGACATCGGCGGTCTCGTCCGCAGAAAAGACCTTCGGCTGAGTCTGTTCGATCCGTCCTTCGGCAACTTTCTGATCGTTGACAAAGAGTGTGCCCATTCCGCCCTTGCCGAGGCCGCCGTCATAGACGAACTCGAAGCGGATGGTGGCCTTGCCGGGTTTGAGCTTATCTTTGGCCGCCACGGTAAATCGTTTCAGGCCCACAAAATTGTAGTCGTAGGCCGGTACACCGTCCTTGACATACAGCGACCAGCCGCCGAAGCGGCCGCCCTGAGCGATAATTGTGCCGTGCGCGCCGCCGGCCGGCACCTCGATCTCGGCGGTAATGGTCTTGGACTTGTTCTTGATATTCAGGAACACGTTTTCCGACATGCCCGTCATGCCTTCGGAAAGCGTAATAGAGGTGCGCCCCGCCATCAGATCGGGTCGGCCTGCCAACTCGGGATTGAAGCGTTCGTAAACGCGATCGTCTATGGGCAGCGCATGGTTCTTTTCGGCTTCCTTCAAAAACAGGGCCTGCATCTCCTTGAGCTTTTCGGGGTGCTTGGCCGCCAGATCGTTGATCAGACTAAAGTCGGTTCGTGTGTCGAACAGTTCCCAGGCGGAATCGTCATTCAGCGCACGGCGGGGCTCGGGTTCCCACGGCGCCTTATGAATAATACGCGCAAACCAGCCGTCATGATAGATGGCGCGGTTACCGAACATTTCAAAGTACTGAGTGGTATGCCGTTCCTTCGCATTGGCGTCATCAAAGCTGTACGCCATACTGATACCATCCATCGGACGCTGTTTGACGCCGTTGACCATCGTCGGCTCCGGCAGTCCGGCCGCCTCGAGAATAGTGGGGGCAACGTCGATAACATGGGTAAACTGGGTACGCATCTGGCCCTTACTCTTTATCCCCTTGGGCCAGTGAATGGCCATGCCCACCTTGGTACCGCCGTGGTCGGAGGCCACCTGTTTGGTCCACTGGTAGGGGGTATCCAGCGCCACCGCCCACCCGGCTGACATGTGCGGGTAAGTTTCCGGGCCGCCCCATTTATCCAGCACCTTGAGCATGTCTTCGACATTCTCCGACACGCTGTTGAAAAAGGTGTATTCGTTGAACATGCCGTTTCGGCCGCCTTCGGCGCTGGTGCCGTTGTCGCCGTACACGAGGAAGATCAGCGTGTTGTCCATCTGGCCGGTCGCTTCAATGGCATCAATCACACGTCCGATTTCATAGTCCGTGTATTCAAGAAAAGCCGCAAACACCTCCATTTGGCGCGTGAAAAGACGTTTCTCATCTGCCGAAAGCGTATCCCAGTCCGGAATCGCTTCGGGCTTTGGCGCCAGTTGGGTTCCCTTGGGGACGATACCGGACGCAATCTGACGCGCCAGGATTTCCTCACGCAGTTTGTCCCAGCCCTGGTCGAACTTACCCTTCCACCTCGCAATCCATTTGGCGGGAACATGATGGGGGGCGTGTGTTGCTCCCGGCGCAAAGTAAACGAAGAACGGCTTGTCAGGCGTCAGGGCCTTTTGATACTTGATCCACGCCGCCGCCTGATTGGACATATCCGTCATGAAATGATAATCCGGATCATCCGGCAATTCCACCTGGTGCACGCCGTCATAGATGAAGGGCGACCATTGATTGCTTTCGGCGCCGATAAAGCCGTAAAACTTATCAAAACCCTGCCGTGTCGGCCAGCGGTCAAACGGACCGGACGTGCTGGCTTCCCAGGCGGCCGTTTCATGCCATTTGCCGAAGGCGGCGGTGCTGTAGCCGTTCAGACGCAGCATCTCGGCCACCGGAGTGACGTTTTGGGGAATCTTCCCGGTATTGCCGGGGAAGGCCGTCGATGTCTCGATGATGCTGCCCATGTTGCAGACATGATGGTTTCGGCCGCTCTTGAGGGCCGTCCGGGTCGGCGAGGAGACGGCCGTGGTGTAAAAGTTGTTGTAAATTAAGCCCTGTTTGGCCAGACGGTCAAACGTCGGCGTTGAAATCGGCCCGCCGTAGGTGCTGGTCCCCGCAAACCCGATGTCGTCCACCAGCACAATCACAACATTCGGGGCGCCATCGGGGGCCTTGACCTCAAAACGCGCAGGGGGCGTTGCATTGCGTACATCGAGCACCGTGCTGGGTGGATTTTGAGGTTCCGGGATCGGCAGTGTTGTACGATCCATCGCCGCCTGTCCGGTAACTGTCGAAGCGAACGCTGCTCCGACTCCGCCGATGGACAACCACGATTTAAGATGACTCGATATTTTTACCATGATGTTTCTCCTTAACACAATAGGTTTATTTCAATTGGTCATTTTATCCTCAGGAACTCCACATCGTAAAGTTCTTTCATTTGCGCCTGAAAATAAGTCCCCTCCAGCATATCTTTGGCAGGGTCATAGGTCAGATTGTATTTTGATCCCGGATATCCCACATCGCGAAGCTCAACATACAACTTTACAGCATCCTTTTGCATGGAAATATTTGCCTGAGCGACATGGATCGGATTAGGGTTAAAGTACGCGGCTTGAATGGCTCCATCCGGACTGAAGCCGCTGATGCGGAGGATATAATCGCCATCCGGCCGTCCCCAGTCGCCGACAAGCTTGCTGTAATCGTTGTTTTCCTGTTGGCTTGCCCGGTAGTTTTTAAAAGCAACCCAGCTTCCGGCAGCAATCGCGATTACAGCCGCGAAAACAAGCATCCAGGTCCGCTTCCCTGACCGTTGTTTGTCAGTGACCGCCCTGAAACTGTTTTTATTTTTCTGACGCTTCATAGAGCTTAACCAGTCCGATTAACAAGGGGCACTTGATGTTAGAAATCAATTTTGGCTCTGATTCCTGCCAGATAAGTCGTATCAATTCGTTCATTGCTCGGTTTAAGAATCTGGAAATCCGGGGTAATATGCATCCATTTGGAGACTTCGAAATTGTAGAAGATTTCCACGCCCTGCGCATCGTCAAAGTTCCGCTTAATCGCAGTTCCAAATTCATCGGAAAGCTGCATATAAAAATAGCCGATATCCCAGGTGTCATTGTCCCGGACATCAATCATACCTTTACCGCTCCATGTCTTCTCGCGGTCACAAGTCGTTGACGGAGGGGGTCGCCACCCAGCCGGCATCCACGCCGCCGGGCAGCATCTGTCCGACGTCCTCGCCCACTTCCGCATCAATCAGCCTGTTCAGCTTGGCATTCATGGCCGCCAGGAGGTCCGCATGCCTGGTCGGCTCCAGGGCGAGGTTGTTCACTTCGTTCGGGTCAGTCTTGATGTCGAACAATTCGACGTCGTTGAGCTTGAACAATTCCTCGATGGACTCAGGGCGGTTGTGCTGCCTGGGGGAAAAATATCGCGTGAACTGATAGCGGCCGTCGAAGACGCTGCGGATCGCGCCGCGTTTGGAGAGATCCGGAGTCAGGCCGGATTCCTTGATCTTCGCCGCGCCACCTTCCTTCAACAAATCGCGCGCCTTCTGCAGGAAGCTGCCGTCCAGTGAAGCAAACATGTTGAAACAGAACAACTGGCCATCGCGCACCGCGTCAAAGCCCGCCTTCTCCGGGGCGGCGAGCACCGGGGAGAAGTCCTTGCCCGGCAAGTCCCTGACGATCGCTGCCTTTTTCTCCATGCTCGCGTTGGTCAGGGAAATGAGGGTCGGTGCGAGGTCGAGGTGCGAGGTTACGGCCTTGCATCGCTTGCCGCCCGGGTAGGCCGGATGCGCCACGATCAGAGGTACGTTGTTTTGTTCGCGGTAAGAGGTGGCGCCCTTGCCGGTCAGTTGGTGCGCACCGTTGAGTTCGCCATGGTCCGAGGTCAGGATGACGATGGTGTTGGCGGCATGCCCGCTGGCCTCCAGTTCGTCGAGTACAGTGGCGATGTGGCGATCCACGTCGCGCAGGCAGTTGAGATAGTAATTGTGCCGCTTGCGCCATCGCCAGGGTTCGTTGGCCGGAATCGGGCCGGTCATTACGTCATTGCTGATACTAAAGTCGGTGTGTGCGGCGGGACGGCCGGGCGCGTTGACCGCCTGTGAAAAGCTGGCGGGAAGTTTGATGTTCCATTGCTCGGCGTACAGCGTATGCGCCGGATCGCGGGCGATATGGGACAGATTACCCTTTTCCTGGACAGGTTCGTCCGGCCGGTCGGTGTTGTAG
>JBDKVE010000140.1:0-16004 GCA_039679345.1 Anaerohalosphaeraceae bacterium | reverse complement strand
CACAATGCCCAATTCGCCGCGAACCACGCCCACATCCGCTCCGTGGGCGCCGACCAGTATGTAGCATTGGTTCTTTTTGGCATAATCGGCAATCAGGCGATTGAACAGCACTGGTTCGCTTTCGGGTTTATCGAGAAAATATTCACGATATCCGGGATTGAGGCTGGTCAGGACCATGGTTTCTGGCCAGACGATAAATTTGGCACCGGCCTGAATGCACTGGTCGCTGAGTACAAACAGATTGTCCAGAATCGCCCCGGCGTTATCGGTTTCTTCCTTGACGGCGGTTGGGACATTGGTCTGAACCGAAGCGGCAGAGCAATGTGAAGCGATTTCTCGGTTGGCGTCGATTTCTTTAAGTTGGTAATTTCCATAAAGAATAGATGCCGCAATCAGTGCACCTGTCAGGGCGGCGCTGAGCCAGAGACGTTTGCTGAAAATGCGTCTGTGCCCGATAGCCAGAACGGCCTCCGCGGCCACGCCGTTGACCGCGGCAATCAGGGCGGATATGCCGAAGGTGCCGAACAGGTCGGCAATCTGAATCAGCGGCAGGTGCTGATACTGGCTGTGGGCCAGAAAATACCAACTGAAGCCGGTAAACAGGAACGACTGGATGGATTCGGCCCCGACAAACAGGATGGGGACAGCCAGCACCATAGGCCAGTTGCGCCGGCGTAGGGCGCGAACGCACAATGCCAGCAGCGGCCAGTACAGGGCCTGAAATGCGGCAAAACATGCATAGCCCGGCCCGGTAATCGGAATCAGCCAGTAGAGGTTGCCCAGCCAGTAGGCCAGCGAGATCACAAATGCGATGAAGAATAAGGATTTGCCCGGCGATTGAGGGTGGCAGGCCAGGACAAACGGTACCAGGGCAATCCACACCAGCCCGTCCAGATTCCAGGGGGCCTGACAAACCGTCAGCAGGCCTGCGGACAATAGCAGCAGGGGAATCTGCAATAGATAATAGGGTTTGTGTCTGTGACTGGATTGTGTTGAATTTATCTTGCCACCCATGTCGTCAGCTCCTTGAGGGCTTTCTGGATCGCGCTGCGATCGTAGGTTTTTCCGTTGTTCATCCGGATATGGAATTGCTTAATGAAGGCCTCCAGAAACAGCGGTGTGTCGAGGATGGTCTGGGCGTGAATGCCCATTTCCACGAACAGACGTTTAAGCTCGAATGATTCAAATTGATTCAGCGGAGCGGTGCTGTTGGTCTCGATTTGGGTTTTGAGGTCGGCCAGCCGCTTGCGGGAGTTGATGACATAGTCTTCGGAGATATCGAACCCGCAGTAATTGCGTCCCAATTGCAGTGCGGCGGCGGCAGTTGTGCCGGAGCCGCTGAACGGGTCCAGGACCATGTCGCCGGGATTGGAACTGACGGCGACGGCACGTGCCAGCAGCAGTTCGGGCATCTGGCAGGGGTGCCAGCCCTGTCGTTCTTTAAATGAGCCGCAGACGCGGGAATAGCAATCCCAGGTGTCGCCGGCGATTTTGCCGATGCTGATGGCCCGGGCATCGTTATAATAAAGCTGTCGGTCGGAGGGGATGCGGACGGCCAGATCGTTAAAGACAAAATTTTTCACATCCCGGACAAAGTACAGGATATGGGTATGCGACTTGGCGAATTTCTGAGTGGTCTGCTGGCCGAAGGTGTAGTGCCAGATAATCCAGTTGCGAACGCTCAGGCCGAGTTCTTCGCCGATGATGCGAATGTGGGCGGCATAGTCGTCGGCAATGGCGATGTAGAAAGAGCCATGGGGCTTGAGTACCCGCAGGCAGGCTGTCATCCAGTCCCGCGTCCAGGCCAGATAATTGTTTTTTTCGAGCTTGTCGTGGTATTTGTCGTAGCGAAAGCCGACGTTAAACGGCGGATCGGCAAAGACCATATCCACAAACGGCTGGTCGATTTTGTCGAGCAGCTCGATGCAGTCGCCAAGCAGGATGTTATTGTGATATTCGTGCATAGGGCGATATCATACAAGCAAGCTAAATGTTTGCAAGTCTTGTCTGGAAAAAGGATTATTTAAAAAATCCGGCCAACCTTGCCACGGTCAGGCTGGTGTAATCCTGCACCTGAATCAGGGCGTCGGCCGCCTCGGGCAGTTCGGCCGGGTCGGTTCCTATAGTAATGGCGATGTATTTCATCCCGGCGTTACGGCAGGCCTTGAATCCGGAGGAAGAATCTTCAAAAACAAGGCATTTTTCCGGCGGGAGGCCCAATTCTGCCGCGGCTCGAAGAAGTCCTTCCGGGTCTGGTTTGCCCACTTTCAGCATGTCACGGTTGATAGCAGTCTTGAAAAAGCGGCTGATATCCAGCCCATTGAGGACAAAATCGACATTTTCTCTCGGGGAATTGGAGGCCGCTCCGCAGGGGATGCCTGCCGCGGCCAAGTCTTCCAGCAGGCGTGCCAGGCCGGGGATTTCTTTCAAATGCGGGGCGAAACTGGTCCGGTAGAGCGTTTCCTTTTCGTCGGCAATCTGCTGAATCAGCTCGGCGGGGGCATGGTCGCCGAAGAGATTGCGGACGATTTTATCGTTACTGCGGGCGTGGATTCGTTCGTGATAATCCCGCTCGGTGAAATTCAGACCATGTTTGGCGGTCAGGGCCAGCCACGCATCCCTGTGAAAGGCGGTATTATTGACCATCGTGCCGTCCACGTCAAAAATGACGGCAAAAGTCGGTTTTTCTGTTTTCAATTTCAGTTTTCCTGTTTAAAGTAGTCCAAAAAGAGAGGAAAAGTGTACGGGAATCAGGTTCGGAAAGCAAGGGGCTTTGCCGGGCAAAATGGATTGAAAATAAAAGGATGCCCACTTGCTCCCGAGGCAACTGTCAAGGAATACTTGATAGTTCAATCCGAAGAGAGGGTCGATTATATGTTGAAAAAAGAAGAACTCATAGAACTCATCAAAGACGCCTTCAAGGATATCCCTTATCCGGGTGATGACAGTATTGGCAGTGATCACTGTTGGGAATGCCAGCATGTGGCTGACACTCTTCGCGGAAAAAGGTCTGATGAAATCACACTTGAATTTCTAATAAAAGACTTGCGAGAATCGGTTAGTATTTGTTTGCTTTCCTGTGAAGCTTTTCAATATTATTTGCCAGCACTGCTTTTGCTTATCATAGAAAATCAAGGACAGGAAAAAATAGGCAATTGGGAAGATCGTGTAATATCTATATTGTGGCCGGATGAACCGGGATCCCAATATTATGATTTTACTGTCGAGAAATACAAAATATTTAATAATCAGCAAAAACATGTGATAAGGTTATTTTTGGAATATTTAATTTGTGTAAATCCTAATGAACATGGCTACGAGGATAGCCCGCCCAAAGAAGCACTAAAGAATTACTGGAATCAATGGTAATATCGTTGTATTGAATTGGTAACAGAAGTGAATTGAATGATGAGGAAGTCGGTATGGATAATCAGTTAAATCCGCAGCTTAAGGCGTTGATCGATCAGGCTTTCAGTCAGCCAATCAATCCGCCTAAAAAAACATGGTTCTATCATCTCGGGCTGTTGCTGGTGGCGGCGATTATGATTTTACTGCCGGTGATTTATTTTCTGTTTGTCGCCGGGGCTGGATATGGGGTTTATTATTATGCGACGCATTTTCATACCCTTATCACAGATGAACATATCAATGCCCGAGCGAGTCTGGTGATGTATTTTGGGCCGTTGATTATCGGCGGGGTACTGGTGATTTTCCTGCTGCTGCCGTTTATACCGAGGCGAAGGCCGAAGGAAGTTATCCTGCGTGAAGTAGATCCGGCCAGGGAACCTCTGTTTGTGTATTTTGTCCATAAAGTCTGTGACAGTGTGGGGGCACCGCGGCCGCGGCAAATCAATCTGCTGATGGAGCCGAATGCCTATGCCGGATTTCGACGAGGGTGGCTCAGCTTTTTATCCAATGATATGCGGCTGGCGGTGGGATTGCCGCTGATATCTGGGCTGACGATTCAGCAGCTTGCCGGTGTGCTGGCGCATGAATTTGGTCATTTTCGGCAGGGCGGCGGTATGCGGCTGCATTATATTATTGAAACGATCCATGGATGGTTCGCTCAATGTGTCTATGGCGGCGGCTGGATTGAGGAAAAACTTGCCCAGGCGTCGGAGATACGGATAGGATATGTAACGATTGTGGTATGGCTGGCACATTTAGTCGTCTGGCTGACGCGGTGGGTGATGTGGGGATTTTTGATGGCCGGCTCGGCAATCAGTCTTTTCCTGTCGCGCCAGATGGAATACGATGCGGACCAGTGTGAAATTCTTGTCGGCGGATCGCGCGATTTCGAGGCGACGATGTATGCGATTGAGACGATGAGCGGAGCCTTTCGGCGGACGTATTATATGCACCAGGTATCCTGGGATAAACGGGTGGTTGTCAGCGACCTGCCGGCCCTGACCAAAGTCGAGGCCAGGGACCTGCTGGCCGAAAAGAAAGACGAGATTATCAAATCCATTTTAACGGACAATACCCGGCTGTGGGATACCCATCCTTCACCGCGCGACCGGATTACGCGGGCGCGGCTGCAGAATGAGGCGGGGATTTGCCGCATCGAAGCCAAGTCTAAGACGCTGTTTACGGACTATGCTCTTTTGTGCAAGGAATTGACGTGGACGTTCTTTGAGGATTTCTTTGTGACGGATGAGGCCGGCAAGACGATACAGAATGTGGACGAATTTCGAACGTTTTTTAAGCAGCACGAACCCGAAGTGCTTGCGAGGCAGGCAGGTGTATGAAATACGAAGAATCGGCGATGGAACGGTATATTAAACTGCGTGAGCGTATTGACCAGATGGCGGCGGATTTGGAGACGGTAAACGCCGGCAAGATGATCTGTCGGAAGGGATGCTGTGACTGCTGCGTCAATCTGACGGTGTTTCCGGTGGAATTTTTCGCGATTGTCGAGGAGATGAAAAAGGCCGGCTGGGAAAGGCCCGCCTTTGATGCGGCCAAAGCCTGCGGGTATCTGGATGGGCAAGGGGCGTGCGTGATTTATCCGTTCCGGCCGATGATCTGCCGGACGCAGGGGCTGCCGCTGGCGTTTTATGATGACCAACAGGAGGGATATTCGGTGACCTTCTGCCCGAAGAATTTTGCCGACGACGACCCGGAAGACCTCGAATTCGGCCCCGATAATACGCTGAATCTGGACGATCTCAATGATGCGCTGTTTGAGATTCATCTGGTGTATCTGGCCGAACATCCTGAATCGGGCTATACCGAGCAGATACGAATCGAATTGAGCCTGCTGGGAGAGTACTTATAAAGAATACCCAACGGGTATGATTATTCCGCGACGGCCAGTGGCCGCTTTTATGCCGCGTGTATTCACGGGGTCAAGTTACCCTACATAGCCGCGGTGATAAAGTTGTTGCTGGAAGCTGGCAACTGAAAGCTCTGTAGCCGCGCCGAACCGGAAGATATTATGCAGGGTCAGGATAAAAGGGCAAAATGTAAAAGGAAAAAGGGAATTTGGAAAATCAGCTGCCCGGCGGATTTGTTTGCTATGACGCCGTTTGTGTATGAAACGACATCAAATGGCTTTATGCTTCGGTCGGAGGGTAAGTCCTCTGCTCTGGATGATGACATAAAGTATGAATATAAACTGACAAAGTAAAAAGCGATGATTTGGCTGTGAAAATAAGGGGAGTAAGGAAAACATGGCCTGGAGGTTGACGATGACAAGAGCGGCAATGGGCATTATGATGATGTTGGTTCTTTTCGCGGTTCCGACAATCACAGCAGCGAACAGGGACCTGAACGATTTAGTACGCCTGTATTCAACGCAGCGAATTGTGGAGCTGGATATCAACGAAACCTGCACATTCAAGCTCAAAGATGGCCGACAGCGTGTTATCCGGCTTGTTTCTGTCGAAGAACAGCGGGATTCTGTCGTGGACCTCGTTCGTCGCGCTTCTGTACGCGTAACCATTGACGGCAAACCGCTGGACGTGCTGTGTGAACCCTGCCGGATGCCGACCGAGATTGATGGACTGCGGCTGCAGGCGGACACCACGTCCGGCTGCGGCAATATAGAAAAGCGGGTGCAGCTTTCCTTGTGGGATGCCGCCGATCCAATCGTGGACACCACTCGTTTTGTCTTTCCTCTCCAAAATTACCGGCTCTTTTCACACGGAACGCAGGCTTACAACGAGCCTGTGTATCTTGGCACCGGAGATGATGATCCGGCCAGCCAGAAATTCTATCATGATTATGGATTTGATATGGCTGGTTTTGAGGGCGGGGAACCTGTATTCAGTGCCATCGAGGGGGATGTTGTGTATTTCTGGCCCAACCGGGACAATATCTGCTCTATTTTGGTGCAGGACCGCAACGGATTTGTGCTGGAACACGTGCATCTCAACGCAGTCGAACCGAATATCGTTTTGAATACCCATGTCGCTGCCGGCCAGAAGATCGGCACACTTGGCAAAACCGGCCCATCGGGCAATTTTTCTCATCTGCACGTGGGCACCTACCTTCAACTTGGCGATACATCTCTTAAACCGGGAGATCCCGACAATCCCAACCGGCGACTAAATCTTTATCCATGGCTGGTGACGGCCTATCAAGCTTTGCATCCTAAAGGGCTGCTGGCAGTTGCCCGGCCGCACCATATTGTCCTCGCTGGAGATAAAATAGTGTTCGACGGGTCGAATTCGCTGGTCTGGGGCGGCAATAGAATTACCCAGTGGCGCTGGGAGTTCCCTGGCGGCCAGACAGTCGATCAAGTTCGGGCGGAAAAGGTGTTCGACCGGCCGGGTTCCTATGTTGCGACGCTGCGGATCAAAGATAATCAGGGCAATGAAGATGTGGACTTCTGCCAGTTCAAGGTATTTTCCCGAGAGAATACGGAAAAGAATATGCCCCATATTTTCATGTCTTATACGCCAACCGAAGATATCCGGCCGAATCAGCCGGTGCGGTTTCGATTCTGGATGCAGGGCACGGACGGCAGGCCGATGCGGGTGATCTTCAGTGATGGTACAAAACTGGATGAATATCAGCCCGATTCTGAGTTCACTCATGCCTTTAAGAACCCCGGCCTGTATATTGTGACGGCCCAATGCGACGTGGATGGCAAACCGATGATGCAGAAGCTGAAGGTGGTTGTCAATTCAACGCCTGAGCTCAAGTAGGGAATTTAGCGGATCCTGATGAAAAATGTGCAAAATGATGAGGCTATCATCTATATAAAGGTGATGTATATCAGATAAAAGAAATGTCCTTGAAAATTTGAATGAATTTGATAAAATACCTTGAAAACTTGAATGAAGCCTTCAAGATTTCAAGGTACACTATGATAAATAGGCAATATGATATAGAGAAAATCCAGAAATTAATCCGCCTTTTTCCTGCAACGGCGATTCTTGGAGCAAGACAATCCGGCAAGACCACTCTTGCCAGACAGCTTGGGGCCGACCATTATTTTGATTTGGAAAATCCAAGGGATTTGTCATTGTTGGCTCATCCCCAAACGACTCTCGAAAATCTTAATGGTCTTGTTGTGATTGATGAAATCCAGCGCAAGCCGGAGTTGTTTCCACTATTAAGGTATTTGATTGACCACAATCCGCAAACCCGTTATGTCATTCTTGGCAGTGCTTCGCGAGAGTTGATTCAACAGAGCAGTGAAAGTCTTGCTGGTCGAATCGGTCATTATCAGCTTGGCGGGCTTCGGCTGATTGATGTTGGAGCGGATAATCTCCGGCGGCTTTGGGTGCAGGGGGGGATGCCGAAGGCTTATACGCTGGATTCCGGCGATGCCGGCCAGTGGAACGCCAATTATATCACAGCACTTCTGGAACGAGATTTTCCGCAATTGGGTATTCGCGTGCCGTCCTATACCATGCGTCGTTTCTGGATGATGCTGTCACATTATCATGGTCAGGTGGTCAATTACAGTGAATTAGCCAAATCGTTCGGGATATCGTCGCACACGGCTAAAAAATACATTGAACTGCTGGCCGGAACGTTTATGGTTCGCCAATTGCAGCCGTGGTATGTCAATATTGGCAAACGTGTGGTCAAAAATCCAAAACTGTATATACGGGATTCCGGCATTCTGCACAGCCTGATTTCAATTCGGTGTTATGAAGATATTCTGTCGTATAACCGTCTTGGGGCTTTATGGGAGGGATTTGCGATGGAGCAGGTCAGTCGCAGCCTGGACTTGCGTGATGATGAGCTGTTCTACTGGAGAACACATGGCGGCAGTGAGGTGGATTTATTCTGGCAGGCACACGGAAAGAATTGGGCGGTCGAATTCAAGTATGCTGATGCTCCGGACCTGAGTAAGTCCATGACGATTTGCCTTGATGATCTTCAACTGGAACATCTGTGGGTGGTCTATCCCGGCAAAGACAGGTATCAGCTCCATGATAAAGTTACGGTGCTGCCGCTGGCGGATATTGAGGATGAATGGAGATATTCCTGACAAGTTTGGTTTTGTCCTCTGGTTCAATAAGCAAAATATTTGGCTCCGATGATGATTTGCTGTGCGAATATACGGATGCAAATAGGGCCACAGCAGCCAAAAGATGGGTATAAAAAAAAACGCCGGGGCTGGTGAGTGCCCCGACGTTTTATATGACTTGAATTCAAACGATTCAACGTTCTCTAAAAGTAGTGATGACGCCGTACGCCATCATATTTCTTTGAAGTCATGCAGCAGTTCTTGAAACCGACGTCCTGAACCGCATGGACATGGGTCATTGCGGCCGAGTTTTTCGAGCAATTCCTTGTCCCCATGGACAATTTGTGGTCCGCGTTTAACCCGTGTTTCAGAAGGATACCCCTTCCTGCGTTTGCTCATGACCTCAAAAGCACTGTGTTTCCTCGTTGTAATAGTTATTTTCCATGGTGCACCTCTCTTTCTAAATTGTTAATAAATAATCCATCACAGAACTTATGTCCGGATTCTTACATGTTTTTATACCGTCAAAACAAAGGAAATGCAATCATAAACAGTTCAACCTGTTTGTTGATTTTTGGGAGATTCTTATTGCATGAGGTTTTCAAAAATCGTGCCGGATGTGATTTATCGTGGGAGAAATCCCAAATAAATGGGGAATATCAGGAGCATAAAGGTTAGGTAGAATCCCAGAAAATCCTTTTGGAAGGATTGATTTTTCACACAGCGCCGGTAGTAATCAAAAAGGAAGATAAAGGGGCCTGCTGAAATGGTTATCAGAGATAACGGGATTAAAGAATCGCATAGGTTTTCGAGAGGGCCCTCAAGATAAGCAAAAAGAATCACCAGGACCATTATGCCGAAATTGATTAGTGCGATCCATACCGGCAGGGTCTTTATTGCAGGTCTGGGGGCGGCAAAGAAACGAAGGACAATCCCCGCCAGAACGGTACCCATTGAAATCGGAAGGGTGAAGTCCCAGCCTAGGGCAAAATGGACAAAGGAACTTCCCGGCATTTCATCCGCGTGATAAGGATGATGTCTTGGGCCGGGAACGGTGTGATTGCCTATGGAGAGGATGAAATCATGTACTTTATGGATTTGCCTGGTAAAGGCCTCATCCGAAACCGTTGGTCCCTGTGGAGTATAAGAGAGTAATTCGGATAACAGGGCTTCTGTAAAAGGCCTTTCCTGCTGGTCATTCTTGCAGGATAAAGAGGGAAACTCGATCCGGTACGATTTTCCCTCAACCATCAATTCTGCATGGTCATAAGAAAATGATTCGGGTTTCTTCCAGTACCATGCCGAGTTGGTACAGGCATCAATCCGTATCATAGAATAATTTGAAATGGATTCGAACGGACCGAGATCAAACCGACCGTCTAAGTGACCATAATACTTCCCCGGCTGAAAGTGGAGCGAAACCAGAAACACAACAAATCCTAAGCCGCAAATCACATTGCAGCCATACTTATATGGTACTAAACACAATCTCTGCTCCTTGCTTATTCTGTAGTCGATTTTCCTTTTACCCTTTCCCTTTTTACTTTGTTATCAGGTACCACATTGTACCATGTTGGGCTGATAGTTCAAGGATGTTATCCTTGATGGGGACTTCGGTTTTCTTTGTGCCGTCGGGGTTGAGGGCGCAGCATGTCCAAACGGCATCTTTATTGTGCGGCCCCTGGAAGAATTTCGACAGGTCAAGTGTCCCCTCGACGGCCTCAACCTGGACGGGGACTTTGCCCCATTTGAGCCCAACGGTGCGGCGGTCGTCGGAGAACTGCATCCCGGTATTTTCGCACCGGCCGCAGGCGGTGATGAGCAGTCTGGAACTGGATACATGCATTTCTTTGCCGTCCAGCGCCGTGACCGTAATCGTGGACCTCTCCGGCGAGGTTGTTTTGATCCATTCAAATGCAGCGGGTTTGTCGCAATGGCCCGCACTGATGAGGCAGAATCCATTGTTGATGAAATATCGTCTCGGCTCCCAATTCAAGTTTGTTAAATGCGGGATATCGCCGTTGGTTGGCCGCTGTTTCTGGGTTATTGTTTTTTCTGATTGCCCCATGACCCATGCGATTTCATTTTTTATAATGTCTTTATAAGATAGTCCCGTTGCGCCAAACAGATTGGAATTGTATTTGGAATGCAGGCCGGCCAGTTGGTCAAGAGCGGAACCTTGCGGGCTTGTCAGTGCCAGCGTCATTTTAAAGTTCTGCGGAAGCAGCAGTCTTTCACGGAAGATTAACGCTCCGGCCGGGATGAAGCCCCACTTGGCCGGGTTGGTGTCGATATCAAAATAGCTGTTCATCACTTCGCGGGTCCAGGTGTCGCCGGTGTGGGAATAGGTATAGAGCCAGACGCCGTCCCAATTCTGTGCGGCGGCAAAGGAAGCAATCATCGGCACGCATTCGGCCTGACTGTCCAGCGGGGCGGGGTGGTTGTATTCGGTTACAGTAAAGGGCTTGCCGGCCAGCCGTTCACTGGCCATCCTGAACAGCGTCGCCTCCTGGGGATACTCGCTCATGGCCTTCTGGTCGATCAGCCAGTCGGATGAATCCCACGGCCGGTTCGGAAATCGCGGGTGTTGCCAGTAGGCGTGCGAGTCGATGAAGTCCATTTCCGACTGGGCATACAGCCCCAGCGGCCCGAAGACAATCGTGCCGGTGACCATCGCCTTGCTGCCAAGGTCGGTTTTGATGTATTGCCGCATCCCGTCAAAATAGGCCTTTTCCATCTCGGCGAAAAACATCATCCGGTCGAGCTGACGCGTTTTGGATTCCACCTCACCAAAGACTTTCACGGTGGCATTTTCAAGCGATTCGGTTTTATCCGGCGTGAAATCCGCCCCTTCGTGGAATCCGAGGGCTCGCACATAGAATGGTTCGCTCTGCTTGCCGAAGCTGAATCCGGTACGGGCGTTATCATCGCTTTGGGTTGCCGTGAAGGTCAGACGGTACTGCTTCCACTCCGGCCGCAGCGTAATTGCGCGATACAAACCCAGATTGTTCCACGGCTCATGGGCCTGAATAACGCTGACCGATAGAGCGCGTTCTTTTGGAGCGGCAATTTCAAAGACAAGCGTGTAATCCTGTCCTTCCTGCAGTTTCAATTTGCCCTGATTGAATTGCAGATGCCATTCGGTGCCGTCGCAGGTGGTCGGCTCAATCAGCAGTCCCGACTTGCCGTTATACTCAACGATAGAGGCCTTGGCTTTGGCGGTCTCGTGCTGTTCCAGTGTCCAGCCGTTCGGGGCGTTGCGGTTGGCCTGCCATTGACCAAAATCGCCATGGGTCAGGAGATTGTCGCCCAGCGGTTTCGAACTGGCCGACCATGCTTCGGTCAGCTTTGCATTGGTGCCGTATTTGGACTTGAGCCAGCCATTGTACTGATTCTGGAGGATGTCGGCATAGACCGTCGGCAAGTTGGGCAGGACTTCCGCCGCCGACCACATAAACAGACTGTTTTCATTGGTAATCTCGACAATCGCAATGGCCGGATCCTCGGCATAGCGATAGGGGCGGTAGGCATTCTTGCGGTCCAGCATCCGTTTGGCATAGTCTTTCTGTGCTGTGACGAGTTCCGGCACGAAAATGGCAATCATCTTATCCATGCCCTCCGGCGACGGCGGCAGGCCCAGGCTGCGGCTGTATTCTTTGCCCACGTGCAGGTTCAAGTCCGTGTAAATGCCGCGTTTTGCCAATTGGTCGATGAAATAGTCCAGCCGGTCCAGTGCCTCGGGGTGCAGGGTTTTGCCGTCTTTATCCCAGAGACCTCGCGGCCATGTTGCTGAATCCATGTGATGACAGCGGATAGCATTAATGCCTGCACAGGCCAGCCTCTCGGCTACGAGTTCGGCATCGGCATGGGTTGGGAAATTGGACGCAAAGCTCAGGTTCACCCCCCAAAACCGAATCGACTCAGAACCACGATAAAAATGACCGTCTTTAATATGAATCCGGTCCTGTTCGGTAATGGGTTTGTAGTTCAGTTTGATTTCGGATTCGGGATTGACCTTGGCCGGGATAACAAAAGGCACAAAGCTCTCTGCATGACTCAATGAACCGATAGTGACCATTATGAATAGGGCATAAATCCGTTTCATATCTGAACTCCTTTGAAGATTGAGGTGTATTAAGTTTTTCATTATTTAGACGCAGGATGCGTCTTTCAGGATACGCAATATACATATTAAACAGGAATCATTATAGTGTAATTTGTATAGAGAACAACTTTTTATGGTATCCAGGATAAAATTGGCTGGATTTTTCCAAAAAAGTGCCAAATTATTATTGATTTTCCTGCGTTTTGGACTATTATCTATTCCCTCTTTCGCGGGTGTAGCTCAGTGGTAGAGCGTCACGTTGCCAACGTGAATGTCGTCGGTTCAAGTCCGATCACCCGCTTTGAATTTGGGCAAAACACGATGTGTGCAGCCCCCGTCAAGTGTTCTTTAAGTTTTTTAAATACAAAGCTTTAGCGAGTTATCGACTAAAATTTATAGTCTGGCGTTGGTCGCTGAAGTATCGGATAATCGCCTTTGGGCGTTTATTGGACATGACAAACCAACGACAGACGTCGTTGGTTTTTTTATTGTATCTTCATTACTTTTAAATGGTTAGGAACCGAATTATGGCAAAGAAGAAAAAAGCGGAGCAGGAACAGGCGGCCGAGCAGGCCGAGGTGAAAAGCAATGTAACGATTGAAGATATCGGACCGTGCAAAAAGAAAATCACGGTCGAGATTCTTGAGTCCAAGATTAAAGAAAATTTGGATAATAAATACAAAGAACTCAAGAAAGATGCCATGCTGCCGGGTTTCCGCAAAGGCCGGGCACCGCTGAGGCTGCTTGAAAAGCGCTACGGCACCGATATTCACAAGCAGGCTAAGCTGGAATTGATGATTGATGCGGCCCAGACGGCCATGAAGGATAACAACCTGGATGTGCTGGGCGATCCCAATATTGACCACGACAAGGTGGAATTGCCCGAATCCGGCCCGATGACCTTTTCGTTTGAAGTGGAAGTTCGTCCGGAATTCGAATTGCCCGAACTGGAGGGCATCGAAATCGAAAAGCCTGTGGTGGAAGTCAACGACAACAAGGTTAATGAAGAGATTCAGACGATGTGCCGTCGTGCCGGAGTCTGGGCACCCAAAGAGGGTGAAGTTGCCGCCGAAGACCAGATTGTGGCGGATGTGGTGCTGTCGGTTGAAGGTGCTGCCGAACCGGAAAAATATGACAATACCGAAATTTACGTCCGTAAGACGGGCTTCGTTTCGGGTATTCCGGTGGAAGATTTGGACCAGCTTGTAGTTGGCGCCAGGGCTGGTGATGTGAAAAAGACCACCGTCAACGTGCCGGCAACATTCTTTAATGAACAGTACCGCGGCAAGAAGGTCGATGTGGAAATTACCATCAAAGACGTCAAGGCCCTTAAGCCCGCAGAATTGAATGCAGAAATGCTCCAGCGGTATGGATTCGAGAGCGAAGAACAGCTTCGTGATTCCTTCCGTCAGCAATTGACCGAACAGGTCGAACGCCAGGCGCGTTCTGCCATGAGCGATCAGGTGCGAGAGTATCTTACAGAGAATATCAAGATTGATTTGCCTGCCGATGTGGTAGCCGATCAGTCTCTGGCGATTCTCCAGAGGCAGTATGCCAATATGATGATTCGCGGCATGAAGAAAGAAGACATCGACCAGCAGATGGATCAGCTTCGCGCCAGCAGCGAAGAACAGGCCAAAGAACAGTTGAAGCTGTTCTTCATTATGGACAAGATTGCCCAGAAGTTCGAAGTCAGCGTTAGCGATGAAGAAATCAATGGTCATATTGCCCAGATCGCGGCTTATCGCGGCCGCCGTCCTGAAAAGATGCGTGAAGAGATGTATCGCGACGGCTCACTGGCCAACTTCACCCTCCAGGTCCGCGAAGAGAAGTGCATCGAGAAGATTCTCGAAAAGGCGAAAATCTCTGATGTCGCACCTGAGAAAGTCACCAAAAGCAAAAAGAAATCCACGAAGTCCAAAAAGAAAACCGACGAATAAGGTCGTTCCGGAATAAGGGGAGAAACAAGGAAAGGCAGGCCTTCGGGTCTGCCTTTTTGTTGCGCCGATGGAATTGGGGATTGACTCTTTCGGGTGCGGCATTGATAATGGTATTGACAGATATGTATTGCCGCGAGGCGGATAAGTGTATCTGAACATTTAACAGCAGATAGGGAGCGCTAAAAAATGAAAAACGTGAAAATCTATGTTATTACGGCGGTTTTGGCCGGTGTGTTGGTATGTGGGTGTGCGGAACTTCAGAATGCATTCAAGGTTCAACGGCCAACCGCCAACCTTCAGAGTGTTCGCCTGGGTGATATCAATCTGGAATCGGCGGGGCTTCTGTTTGATGTGGAGATTCAAAATCCATACCCGGTGGATTTGCCGCTGGTGGATTTGGATTACGATGTTCAAAGCGGAAGCAGCAAGCTGTTTTCCGGTCTGGCCGAAATCGGGCAAACTGTTCCTGCTAAAAACAAGGCGATTGTAACCCTGCCAGCTAAGGTTTCTTATCTGGATGCATTCAATGCCCTCAAATCCTTCAAGCCCGGCGCGACCATTCCCTACAAAGCCAATGTGGGGCTGTCGGTGGATGCTCCGGCAGTCGGGATCATTAAGCTGCCGCTGTCCCAATCCGGCGAACTGGCTGTGCCTTCCATTCCGAAACCGACGGATATCAACTGGCAAAAACTGCTCGATAAGGCGGTTCCGACGAAATAATTTCGATATAGTATATTTCGTTCGCATGGGATGTCTCTGCTATTGGCAAGCAACACCCCTCAGCCAGTTATGCGCCAAAATTGCCATGTCCAGCAGATTGATTTCGGTGTCATGGTTTAAATCCCCGCAATCGATCCCGCTGCAATCTTCGATGTCAAGCCAACGTTCTGCAAACAGGTCCAGGTCTTCGATGCTGACCTGACAATCTCCACTGAGGTCACCGGCGGGGCGGTCGGAGCGGATTACAAAATGACAGGCTGTCAGCGGCGGGATGGTGTAGTTGAACGAATTGCCAGAAATTGCGGATACTGGGGTGCGTTCTGTGATGACTGAGCTGCTGCTGTCAAAGGCCCAGACACGGGCCGAGGTATAATATTGCGGGGCAGCGATGGAAAAGTTCCCGATGATGGATTGGGTGTAGTTTTTGTTCAGTACAATCATGTGGAGCTTATTCCTGTCCGCCAGAAAGGTTGAACCATAGATAGAACTGTTCACCTTGTCGGTCATGGCTGCTCGAACACGGGTATCGCCGAAGGTGGAATTGGCGCCGTCATAATTGCGATAGAGGCTGAACGCGGAGTTGACGTAAGCTTTGTTGCTGCCCCAGTAGGTTGATAAATATACGCCGTATTTGCCGAAAATCCCCAGGACGTCGGCAGTTGCGATGCCGCCGGAGATGTGGTCCCCGGCACCATAGTTGTATTCAGTAAAAGCCAGTTTCGTGCCGGGGTAATAGGTGTTAATAGACTGGTTGATTTTAGGCAGCAAAGGCAGCGCCCATTTGAACCAGTCACCGATCCAGCTCTTTTCA
>JBDKVE010000139.1:0-10865 GCA_039679345.1 Anaerohalosphaeraceae bacterium | reverse complement strand
GTTGAACGGATTGCGAGCAGTTATTTGCCTGCGGATTTGTATGAGGAGACACGCGGTAATGTATATCAATTTGCAAAAGATAATCCAGTCCAGGGAACCATGGGCAATCTGATTGTGTATGCGACCGCTGCCAAAGCCGAAGAATTCAGCCAGTTCAGGAAAGTACTGAATATCCCGCTGGCACCCATTCGGGCCATGGAGGGCGTTGATAAAACCGCGGTAGCCATTGACCGGTTTACAGATTCGACAAATCGATTTAACGATATTCTCAAGTCGATGCCTGAGTCGGCGCGGTGGGAGATGACCCTGTTCTTATATGACCTGCAAAACAATGTGATGACTCAGTCGCTGCTGCAAAATATGCAGGAATTCAATGCCAACAGCCGCCAGGTGGTCGAACTGGCGGGGAAAATGCCGCAGGATGTGCGTGAGGAATTGAGTGTTTTGATAGACCAGGTCGAGCAGAAACAAAAGTCGATCCAGGAGACATTAAGCCAGGTTCAGGCGGCGTCGGATTCATTGAATACTACCGCCGACAGCCTGAGTCAGACGGCCTCCAGTTGGCAATTAGCAGCGGATTCCACCACCCAGACGCTTCACGCATGGCAGGCAATTTCGGAGCAATCTTCATCCAAACCCACACCTTCAGAGCCAATCCGGCCGGAGGATATTCAGAAGGCTGCGGTGGAAATCCAGAGCGCCACGCGGGAACTGCGTCTTTTAATGACGGACTTGCAGACCTTGAGTCAGTCGGAGGGTGTTAATCAGATTCAGGATGCGGTCAATCGCAATATTCTTGCCGGGCAGGCCTCCGCTCAGGCTGTGGTGGACCATCTGGCATGGCGGCAGATTCAGATTCTTTGCGGGGTGTTTGCCGTGTGGGTTGCGGTAAAGTTGTTTGGACGAAGACGGAAAAAGACGTCATCCGCCCAGTGAGTCGGTAATCTGAGTGAGGTCTTTGCGGCGATAATAGCGAAACAGGAATCCGAGCCGGTGAACCTTTAGCGAGTCGAGATCAATCATGACGGGGCCGTGGTTGGTGATAATGATGTTGGCGCGTTTGAGGTCGCCGTGAGTAATGCGATACAGCTCCATCTGCTGAAGAATCTGTTCGACCTGTCCCATCATTTCGATTTGCTGTTCTTCGGCGATGGACACATCCTGCAAATAATTATCCAGCTTCTGGCCATCCACAAATTCATTGATGATATAGGAACAATACAGCAGCAGGCCTTTTCGTTTTTCGATGAACGCCAGAGGGGCTGCGGTGGGGACATTGAGCCAATTAAGCCGGTGGCCGTGAAGCCAGCATCGTTTAGCTCGGCTGCCTTTCATGGTCTGGCGAAGGGAATGCCAGAATCCCTTGTGATTGTAGCGTTTGACAACGACGGTTTTGCCGTTGAGTTCCAGACTGACGACAAAACAGGTATTGCCGCGTTTGAGTATCTTGCCGCGGTTCATCCATAAATCGATCTGAGAAGGAAGCTCCGCCGCATGTCGGGCATCAAACAGCTCCTTGACAAACATCCCGCGGAAGGTTTTGGTTTTCAATGCCAGGTACCGTTTGCTGGTTCGCAGAGTTTTCTTCAGGGACCGGGCAAGGATACGGGTTCTTTCAGACCGTATCATCCGCAGAAGATGTTCGGTCAGCCAGGGTCTGGTGGTCAGTCCGCGGACAGCAAAATACTTGCGAATGAAAATCTCCATCTGCGGTTCATCGTTGGCCGGCCAGTTCACGCAGAGCGTGGCCAGTTGACGCAAGCCTTTTTTGACTGTGACCGGCTGGTCATAAAATTTGATTTGAGCGGGGTCGAGAATATAGATCCGGTTATCGGCACAGAGGAAGTTGCCCAGATGCATATCTTTCTGGAGGACGCCGTGGATATGCAGGTGGGCCAACTGGCTGACGATTGAAAGCAGCAGGGTCTGTCGCTGGGTCCTGTCGGAAGAGGACTGAAATAAACCAAACGCATCCTGTGAATTGGGAATCCATTCTGTCGCTACGGCCCAGTCGCCTTTATCGGTTTTGCCATAGAACAGCGGCTCGGGGCGAAGGATTTGCAGATTCCTCAGTTTCTGGAGGGCGTTCCATTCCCGCATGACGTGGCGATAAGCGGAAAAACGGCGGCTGAAGACCTTAATAATGACGGGCTGGTCCTGCCAGAAGGCGGAGAAAATCCGTCGTGTGCCGGGAACCTCCCGAATCTGGCGGCATTGCCGACAAATAAAACCGCCGGTACGCTGTCCGGCGGGATAAACCGTGATTTCTGGCAGGTTTTCGCCTGTCTGCATGAAACATCCTGTTAAGGGGTAGTCCGCTATTCCTGTTATGCGGTATTATTTGTCTCTTGTAACACATATTGTCCGATAAGTCAAGGCCGGATATGAAGATGCCGTAACCCGAGGGCAAAACATATCTATGGAAATATAAAAAATATTCAGTATAATAAACGTTTCATACGGGTTAATTCAGACGGAATATGAGCGACATATTTTTTATACTGGCGTGTGTTTTTCTGGTTGGGCAAGTGCTGATCACCGTGCAGGTTATCAGTAATACCCGGTATGCGCTCAAAAAGTCAGAAAAGGTGCGAGACTGGTACCGGCCGCCGGCGATTATTATTGTGCCGTGCAAGGGGCTTGATGCAGCATTTGAACAGAATATTCTGTCTTTTTTTCATCAGGAATATCAGCCATACCGGTTGTGGTTTGCCGTTGAAGACCCATCGGACCCGGCGTACAGCCAATTGAATCAAATCATTGCCCGGTACAGTCCGCAGTCGTCGGCTCAGGAAATCCGTGTGCTGGTGACGGGAAGGACGACCGGCTGCAGCCAGAAACTGCATAATATTCTGTTTTGCTACCGACAGATTCCGGCGGATGTGGAAGTTCTGGTCTTTGCCGATTCGGATGCGTGTGCGGACAATGACTGGCTAAGCCATATTGTGTATCCGTTTCATTCGGGGAATAAAGGAGCGGCCAGCGGATATCGCTGGTTTGTTCCGAAAACCAACAATGCGGCAACGCTGGCTTTATCCTGCATTAACGCCGTGGTGGGACAGGTTTTGGGCAATACGCGGTTTAACCAGGCCTGGGGCGGTTCAATGGCCATTCCGGCCTCCACCTTCCGGGAACTGGATTTGGAAAGTATATGGTCCAGGTCGATCAGTGACGACCTGACACTCAGTTCCGCGGTGCGGCAGACGGGGAAAAAAATGATATATGTTCCATCCTGCATGGTGGCGTCGTATGAGACGACTACATGGCCGAAGTTATTTGAATTTGTTCGCAGGCAATTCCTGATTACCCGTGTGTATGCCATCCGGACATGGCTGTTTGGACTGTTCAGCATTGTGTTCAGTGTGTGTGGGCTTTGGCTGATGGCTGCTGCGGCGGCGGTTGCCTGGCATGTGCAGGATAAAAATGCGCCTTTTTTTGCCATAGCAACCGGAGGGATTCTGCTGGCTCAGTTTATCCGGGCGGTGTTCCGCCAGAGGATGATCTGTCGCCTGCTGGAAAAAGATAAAACAGCCATGCGGATGGCGGTATGGGCGGATATTCTTTTGTTCTGGGTGTGGGGGATTATTCTTCTGATTTGCGTCATCAGTTCGGCTTTTGGAAAAACCATCTGCTGGCGCGGGATATGCTATCGGATGAACGGCCCGCTGGATGTGGTCGTTGAAAAATAAGGCCGGCGCTTGCGTCAGTGCCCAACGACGGCAATGCCGAGTTTGTCCGCCAGGTCAAGAGTTTTCTGTTTGTCGATAATGATGGTTTTATGTTTTTCCACCACGACGCAGCAGGCCTTGTTTTTGGCAAGGCTTTCGATGGTGTCGGGGCCGATACAGGGGACATCAAATCGCATATCCTGTTTGGGCTTGGCGGATTTGAGCAGAGTCCAGCCGCCTTTTTTGCAGAGCTGGCCGGCACGTATAATCATTTCAGCAGTGCCTTCGATGGCTTCGACGGCGATGATTTCACGTTCCTTGACAGCAATGGCCTGACCGATATCAAGCCTGCCTACTTCCATGACCATCGGCCAGCCGAATTCAATATCAGCCAGCACCGAGGCCGGGGGGCGGGTACGGGTCATGACACCTCCGTCGGCCATTGAGTCTTTGCAATACTGAGTCGAATCCACTAAGATAATTCCTCCGCTGGCCAGTTCGTCGGCAATTGCATTGAGTACTGAATCATTCCGCTTATCCTGTTTTCGCAGTCTCCAGTACCAGATCCGCAGGGCGCGCCAGTCCGGCAGATATTTCACGAGCCGCCATGGCGTATAGATTTTGGTTTTTGCCACGCGGCCCACCATGATGGTATCGCGGACGCCGTGACGCCGGAGTTTTCGCATCCAGCCGCCGGGACGGGCGATGGCCGCATTAAAAAACACATCGACGTACTGGGCTAATTCCGGCTCGACACTGTCGGTCAGGCCGGCACAGACGACTTTCAGGCCGGCTTTTTTGGCGCCCTGTGCCACCAGAAACGGCAGGTGGCCCTGGCCGGCGATCAGGCCCAAGATATGCTGCGACGACTCACTCACCTGGCTGGTCCAGCTTTTCGAGTTTGCGTTCCAGTTCCTTGATTTTCTTTTTCATATCGGGCAGGTATTCAATCAGGCTGTAGGCCCTGCGAGCAACACTGGCATCAATTGCGGGAGTGCCAACGATGGTGGCGCCATCCGGGACATCGTTGACGACGCCGGCTTTGGCTCCGACTTTGACGAGATTGCCGATCTTGATATGACCGACGACGCCGACCTGACCGCCGAGAACCACGTGATGACCCAGTGTGGCCGATCCTGCGACGCCAACCTGGGGTACGAGCAGACAATGCGGGCCGATTTTGGTGCCGTGGCCGATGGCTACGGAGTCACCAATTTTGCTGCCTTTGCCGATGACGGTATCGTCGAGGGTGCCGCGTTCAATGGCACAGCCGGAACCGATTTCCACATCATCTTCCAGGATAACCCTGCCGATTTGCGGGATTTTGTGATGGATGCCTTTGTGCGTGGCAAAGCCGAAGCCATCCTGCCCAATCGAGGCATTGGATTGAATAATGACCCGGTTGCCGATGAGGGTGCTGTCATAAATGACGGTATTCGGGTATAAAATACAATCATCGCCTATTTTGACGTTGGGGCCGATGAATACGCCGGAATAGACCTGACAGTTTTTGCCAAGGACAGCATTTTCGCTGATGCAGGCGAAGGGATGCACATTGCATCCGGCCCCAAGCTGGGCGGTTTTGTCGATGGATGCCTGACTGCTAATGCCGGTGGCGGGGTGTTTGCGATGGCCATGGAGCGAGACCACAATCTGCATAAAGGCATAATAGGGGTCTTCGGCAATCAGCAGGGCGGCTAAAGATTCTATCGGCTCGGATGCAATGACGACCGAAGCCCTGGTGGTCTTGACCTGCGGCAAATACTTCTTGTTGCTGAAAAAGGTGATCTGGCCGGGGCCAGCCTTGTCGAGCGTCGAGGCGCCATGGATGGCCACGGTGCCATCGCCAATGACTTTGCCGCCGACGAGGTCGGCTAATTCCTGTAATGTTTTACTCTGCATTCAGTCGTATCCTGTTTAATATTCTAAATTTATGGAGGATTATAGCGTTTTTGAGGGGAGCGTCAATGATTTTGCGGCTGTTTTCAGGGCAATAATCTATCGAACGTATCCACAACCTGCTGCTGGGCTTTGATAGAGGCTGTTTCAAAGCTTTCCGGTGGGCATACGATGGCGGTACATTCAGGACCAAGGGGACGGTATTTGGCGGGGTCGGTGGTGCCGAAAAGTGCGATGGTTTTTTTGCCCATCGCCCCGGCCAGATGGGCAATCCCGCTGTCATTGCCGAGGAAAAAGTCCACACAGGAGAGAATTTTAAGGACCTGTTCGAGTGAGATATTTGATATTACAGGCCCAGTATTGCGTATTTTCTTGATGTCATCCGGGCTGAGGCGTTCCAGTTCGGCGGTACCGATGAGAAAGGCCGGTTCGACTTGTTTAGTCCGAAGGTGTTCGGCAATCGCGAGAAAATTGTCGAGATGCCAGCATTTATGTTTGCCGCCGCTGCCGGGATGAATCAGGCAGATGCGGCAATCCGGAACTCCGAATTCCTGCAGGAGGTCATTGCCTTCTTGCAGGTCTTCGGGCAGGGGGCGAATCAGGATATCGGACTGGATTTCGGGAATTTGACAATCGAGGAAATTGGATTCCACAAACCGGCGGATATAGAACGATGCAACGTGTTCGGGGGCAGCCGGGGCCAGCGGCAGCATGGTGACTTCGCCGGAATGACTGCAATGGATGGTGAACAAAAGATTCTGTTCGAAATGCTCATGGCCGTGGCCGAGGAAGCTGACGACGTGTTCATAGTCGGAAAAGGCCACGATGAGCCGATCTTTTTCTTCGACGCTAAAGTCATTGACGGATGCGAAGAGTCGGTGGAATTGTATCTGTTCCATCGAGCGGACACTGTCGATGCAGGTTCTGCCGGGATAAAAAGAGAGATATTCGGATCGGCCAATCAGATGGACCAGCGAATAGCCGAGGGTCTTTTTCAGAAACGACGCCAGCGGCAGGATGAGGACACAGTCGCCGATTGCTCCGGGATGGATAATCGCGGCCTGACGAAGATACTGTTGTGAGCATCGATCCGGTTTCATGCGTTACGTCCTGAAGGCTTTATCAATCCAGGCACCGCCGGCGACCTGCATGCCGGATACGGCTGGAATATAGATGACGGCGGCCTGCCCGGGCGTTACCGCGGACACGGGCTGGTCGAAAACGATACGCACAGAATCGGTTTCGGGATAAACGGTTGCGGGGCTTCCTTTGTGATTATATCGAATTTTAACGGTGGCTTTAAAGGGGGTCTTCGCCGGTTCCATCAGCCAATTCATGCCAGTGGCGATGAGGCTGGAGCTGAGTAAATCTTCTCTGGGACCGAGAATAACGGTATGGGTCCGGCTGTCCAGTCCGACGACATAGACAGGTTCGCCCATGGCAATTCGCAGCCCTCGCCGCTGGCCGATGGTGTACTGAAAAATGCCTTCGTGATGGCCAAGGATTGCGCCGTTTTTATCGACGATGTCGCCGGGACGATTGATATCGGGGCAGAGTCGTCGCAACAGCCCCGCATAGTCGTTGTCCGGAATAAAGCAGATTTCCTGTGAGTCGGCTTTGCTATGGATATGCAGGCCGAATTGGGTAGCCAACTGGCGGGTTTTGTCTTTGGTTAAATCCGCCATTGGCAGCAGAATATGGTTGAGGGTGTCACGGTCAATCATGGACAAGACATACGACTGGTCTTTGTTGGTATCCTGTGCCTGGTACAGGCTGCTTGTGCCGTTAACTCTCCGGATTTGGGCATAGTGGCCGGTGGCGATAAAGTCGGCGCCGTGTGAGGCAGCATACTGCCAAAGCTTGCCGAATTTCATCAGGCGATTGCATAAGACGCAGGGATTGGGCGTGCGGGCCTGGCGATATTCGCTGGTGAAATAGTCGATAATGGTATCGAATTCCCGGCGGAAATCGAGAACATGCAATTCGATGCCGAGGGTGCGGCACACTTGTTCGGCATCGGCCTGAGCCGCCTGTCCATCGTCGTGTGTGATCATAAATACACCGCTGCACTGGCAGCCCTGCTGGCAAAGCAATGCGGCGGTAGTGGCACTATCGACCCCACCGCTGACTGCGACAAAGACCTTTTGTGCTGCTGTCATTTTACAGGTCCTGTCGGAAAGAAATCTGACTCATACCGCTGCAACTTAATCTTTTTTCTGTTCGAAAATTCCCTTGAGGGCATCCGTGGCGCCTTTGCCAACATCCCCGGCTCCCTTGAGAATGTTTTCGCCCGTTTTGCCGACTTCTTCCAATGCGCCTTTGCCTGCCTCAGTTACATTTTCAAGGATTTTCTGTCCCTGTTCGGCCAGTCCTTTCCCGATGGAATCGATCATGTCGAGCGGCAACAGGTCTTTGCCCTGTTCGGTAATGCCTCCGGCGATGGCGGTCAGAATTTTGGAGGTCAGCTCGGCTGTATTAACGGGCTTGTCGCCGCCGATGTCAGTCAAAACGATAGGATTGACTTTCAAAGTGACGGTATCAGCCTTGCCGGGAATCGGCAGCAATTTGGCCTTGACCTGGACACCGTTGATGACCAGTTCCTTGATGACTAATTTTTTGCCCGAGGTTTCAGTGGTTGGCTCGGCAGGCTTGTCCGATTTGGGTAAATTTTTGAGGATGGCCTGAAGGTTATTTTCTGAAAGGCCTTTCTGTTCCAGGGTCAACTGGATATCATCAAGTTGAATTTTTTGTATCTCAATCGTCTCACTGAGCAGACTTTTGGTATTTAGTGCCACCGCGGCCTTGCCCATGGACATGAAATCGGGGTGCTGATAGCCTTCTGGATTTTTAATATTTAAACCCGCCAGTTCGACTTTTCCGCCGAGGATGGACAAGTTGGCATCCTGAAGACTGACCGGTACCTTCAGGGCGGCCGTTCCGCCGGTCTCAATCCCCATTTTCAGCGCCTTATTGCCAAATAGCGTGAATAAAACAAAAACCAATACCACCAGAAGGACAAGTATAATTCCCAATGCTGTCACAATTTTTTTCATCGCAGATTCCTTTCGTTTGGTCCTATTTGCCTTGGAGTAATTCCTGTTGAACCGTAACGCCTGCCTTCTGGGCGGCTAATGCGTGTTTTTGGGCGGAGACCTTATCCCCGCTCAGGTAATAGCATATTGCCAGCCCGTTATGGATGGTTCCATTGTCCGGATTCAGGGACAATGCAGCTCTGTACGATTCAATGGCTTTATTGTACTCTTTCTGGTTGGCATACGCAACAGCCAGATTGTGATACAGGTCGGAGTTCTGGGGGTCGATTTGCAGGGCCTGGGAATAACACTGGGCGGCCAGGTCGGCATTTTGCAGTTTTAGATAGGCATTGCCCATGTTTTGCAGGGCGGCGGACTGGGTTGGATCAATTAACAAGACCTGGCGATAGGCTTCGATTTCATCATCACTCCGTTCCAGATAATGCATGGCAAGGGCCAGACCGAACCACGCTTCGGCATCATCCTGACGGATGGCGATGGATTGCTGGAACAGGTTTGCCGCACCGGCATAATCTTTCTGATCCAGTGAAAGATTACCCAGCCCGGTGAATGCGGTTGCCAGTTGAGGATTGATATCGAGGGCTTTGGAAAAGGCTGTATGTGCCTGAGCGATACGTCCCATCTTGCGATAAAGCTGAGCCAGATAGAGAAAGTTCTGGGCATCCGTGGGTTTCAAAACAACCGCCGCCTGCATCTGTGCAACGGCTTTGTCGTATTCACCCAGCCCCTGATAGGCCTGAGCCAGATTGCGATACACATCAACGAAATCTTTTTTTAATTTCAAGGCCTTGAGATACAGTCCTTTGGCCTGCCCATACTGGCCAAGCTGCAGATAGGCGTTGCCCATATTATTATAATTGGTGGCATCGGGGCCGAGAATTGAAAGAGCCTGTTCGTATTGGGCAATCGCTTCATCCGGCCGTTTCAGACGCAGCAGCACATTACCGAGGTTGGTATGGGCCTCGGCCAGCGAAGGATTAATCTGCACGGCCTTGACAAGGTAATCGAAGGCATAATCAAGCTGTGCACGGTCGGCGTAACTATTACCGAGGTTATTGAAAAAACAGCCGATTGTTTGTTTGGGTGTCAGATTTTTTAAATAGAGTGAATCCTGGCTGGAAGGGGGAGGGAATTTTTCGATATAATGTTTGTCGGCAGCGATGGCACCGCCGGAGGTGGTTTCGATGTTGTACTGTTTTTTGCCGTCGTCGTATCGCACGAAGAAATGGCCTGGCACGACCACACCGTAGGCCGGCAGGCCGATCCGTTCTGCGATTGCCAAATACAGCACCGACAGACTCAGACAGTAACCTCGTTTGCGTTCGAGCACGACATGCAGAAATAAATCGTCCGGATTGTCCGCCGTTTCCAGCGAGGCAAAGCCAAGGTCTTTAAACAGGTATTCGTTAATGACTTCGATGGCATGATAATCCGCGGAGATGCGTTTTTCCTTCATGCGGGCAAGGATGTCTTCGGCCATATCGTCGATTTTGGTGCGATACATGGTTGGGGTTTTATTGGCGCCCCATTCCCGCGACAGCAGCAGGGCGGCGGTGGCCAGGTCGATTTCGTCGTCCGACAGACGGAGGACACCTTCAATCGAGGACATGTACAGCCCGCGTTTGCCGTCATTGGCCAGCGTGACTGCCAGCGCGACCGGGGCACCAACAAGCACGGCCAGTAAAACAAAGATGAGTCGATATATTTTCATGGCGGAATCGGAATTATTTGTTTTCTGAAAGACCCAATTGCTGCGTAACTTTGTCCGACGTCATGGCTTCAATGCGAATTTGTTTGACGGGGCTGGTATGCCCGGAAACAATCGCAATCGCATTCTTACGGATACCCAGCCGCCCGGCCAGAAAATCAATCAGGCAGTCGTTGGCCTTCCCTTTTTCAGGGGCCGCGGCGACCTTGATTTTCAGCATCTGGCCCATCAGTCCTGCGATCTGTGTTCGTGAACTGCCGGGTACGACCTTAACGGTAAATATCACACCTTCTTTGGTATCGGAGAATATTGACATAACCGTCCGGCTCAGACATTTTCCCGAAGATTTTGCCCAATGGAAAACTGGATATATCGCTCGATCTGTGCGGCCAGTTCTCCGATGGCGCCAATTTGAAAATCTTCGTAATGACCGGGTAAGAATTCTCCATTCAGTGCCTTCTTAAAGACCTTGACCCGCACAATCGGGACCGTCTTTAAATTGGCCGAAAAACTCGTATTTTTGTATTCCTTCAATTC
>JBDKVE010000138.1:0-2720 GCA_039679345.1 Anaerohalosphaeraceae bacterium | reverse complement strand
AACCTACGGTAATTCTGCCTTGACGGCCGGAGTTAATATCTTCGGTCCCTATAGCGGTGCCCTGGTAAATTCCGGAGAACGCCTTGCCCTGGTAAAGCCGCAGGATTCGGATGACCCCGCGGACCCGACGGCAATCTCCTGGATCATTGTGGATGAGTGCATTTATGCCGATGGCTCGCCCTGGCCGACAGAGCCTGACGGAACCGGAGAAGTTCTTCTGCGTCTAAATGCCTCCGATCCAGCAGCTTCCGGAAATGAACCGGCCAACTGGGATAATGCTGCGCCCTCTCCGGGACTCTGACAGTTTCGTCAATAACGTCATAACAAAAAGCCACTGTTTTGATTGGTCCCGGTTTTTCTCAAAACCACTTTTTCAGGGGATATTTTTTATGGGCATAAGGAAGAAATGCTCACATAGGCTCTTAACCGTGCAATAATCGATGAGTGCATCTGGCAGACACGCGATTCAGAGAGATCTAAAGTCTCTCCGATCTCCCGCAGGGTCATTTGCTCAAAATAATAGAGGATAAGGATAATTTGCTCTTCGCGTGAAAGTCCCTTCTTCACATACTCCTGAAAATCACGCCTGTACACCTCCGACAGAGGATTTAGACCCTTTGGGTCAGGAATAACATTCAATTCTGAAAATCCCTCGCTGGACTCAGATAAATTCCCATCCAGTGACAAAAGGACACTCGCATTGGCATCTCGTTGAAATCGATAGAACTGGTCTATGCTTATCCCTAATTCATCAGCCAGTTCTTCTTCGGTCGGATATCGCCCAAAAATGGCTTCCAGCTTTTGTGTTATCTCCTGGAGCTGTTTGGTACGAGTACGAACCAGCCGGGATACCCAATCTTTTCTCCGCATATCATCCAGTATTGCCCCTGCAATACGCCGGACTCCATAGGTTTCAAACCTGACGTTTTGTTCCGGGTCGAACTTTTCGATGGCATCAATCAGCCCCTCAACACCGGCACTGTTTATATCATCCAGTTCAACTGATTTTGGAAACCGTGCATGGAGCCGGATAGCAGTATATTTGACGAGGGGGAGATAATGTACGACGAGAATATTCCGCGATACGATATCGCGGTGCTGGAAATAATGATTCCATACCTCTTCTATGTTGACTTTCGGCAGCGTTTTCATCATGACCTCCGTGTCATTGTGTCCTGCAACTTAAGGCGAAAAAAGTTTATCGGTATAGAGGGTTTCAAAACTTTAGAAAAAGAGGAATTTATCGAAAAATTCTCATCTCGAATTTAGGGGAGAAAATCTGTATGTGGTGATTGGGTAAACAAGTTTGGGCCGAAATAGAGGACATACCCGACAAGGTTGATAGGGAGAGGATGGCAGGATGGGGTGTTAATCCCTGCGACAGGTATCGGATGAGTTAGGGAAATAAAGTAAAGGGGAAAGAAATCTGTTTTTCTGAGGCTGAATTTCGGATATAATTGCATCTAGATGAAAAAGTCGGAATACAGGATACATTTTTATGATAAAATAAAGCGGTTTTGGAAGGCTAAATCCTGATTTTCAGAGTTATTTAAAGGGGTGCCATGTCGACCGGGCTATTTCATAAGCTCTTCAATCAAGAAATGAAGATAAAAACAATGAAGAAAAAAGCTTTCACATTAATTGAACTTCTCGTTGTTATCGCCATTATCGCTCTGCTTTTATCTATTGTGCTGCCAAGCTTAAAAAAGGCCAAGGACAAGGCCAAAGATCTCATCTGCCGTTCTCACGTCAAAGGGACCGGGTTGGCGATACTGCTTTATTTGAATGAGAATGATTCCAGGGCGTTTAATAACAGAGACTCAAATGGGCATCTCTGGTACGACAATTACGGCAATTACATCACGCAGGCTTCCGCAAGCTGGTGGGAAGATGCCTACTGGGGGCTTGGGTACAGGGCGTACACATCGAATGAGAAAGTTTTCAGTTGCCCTTCGTTTGTTTTGAAGGATATGGCCGATTTATTGTATACGAATCGGCCCAATTATACAACGACCAAGACGGATCTGCATCGAGCTTCCGGCTATGGTCTGAACAGCTACTTTTTCCGTGATCCGGATGCGTCCAGCACCGACAAAAATAGAAACCACAGGAAGATTAGTGAACTGAAATCTCCGAGCCATTTTATTGTTATGCACGATCATGTGGAGCCTAAATTGGAGGGTGATTCCAGCGGCGGTGATCAGGGAGATATGCTTAGTATTCCGGTGGGAGGTTCCTATAATTTGATACACTATCGTACAGGGAATAGACAGGCTTTTTATAAAGGTATATTTCGGCATTACAAAAGGAATAGCAGCCTCGACGAGCCATCACAGCTTGCCGCACGAATTCCCCTGATCAACAGCACTCCCAATGGGAACGTGAATGTCCTGTATGCTGATGGGAGTGTTGATAAAATTATGGAAACGACGGGGCAGAATATTCCCTACAGCATGTACAGAGGCGTCAACAATTGACCAGAGGTCAATCTGGTTTGAATTAATATCTCAGGGGGCAGTGGCAATTATTGTCAAGTTATATGTGTTTAACGTATTCTTATTAATGGACTTATGTTAATTTTAAAGCTCTCCTTTTGGTCCATTTCTCTCCTTCAGGACCGTTAGGGACAAACTGCTGCTGACGATTAAGGCAATTTTCTCTAAAAACCCGTTTTTGTCCTTGATTGGCCGGTGTGAAAAATAGTATAATCCCATTCTGGA
>JBDKVE010000137.1:0-23634 GCA_039679345.1 Anaerohalosphaeraceae bacterium | reverse complement strand
ATTGAGCGCGAAAAAGGAAAAGCCATAGGCGATCCGTGGTGCCTTGGTTTTTTCGTGGACAATGAACTGTCATGGGGAGATGAGACCTCATTGGGATTGGCCACATTGACCAGCCCTGCCGATCAGCCCGCCAAAAAAGCTTTTATTGAATGGCTCAAAAAGAAATATACGACTATCGACAAACTCAATTCTTCATGGGCCGGCACCTATGTCTCATGGCAGGATATCAGTGAATCTCAAAAACAGCCGGATAAAAACAAGGCCCAGTCAGACCTGAAGGATTTCTACACGGTTCTGGCTGAAAAATATTTTGAACTCATCAGCAGTGAATTAAAAGCCGCCGCCCCCAATCAGCTTTATCTCGGCTGCCGGTTCGCATGGGCCAATGACCTGGCCGTAAAAGCCGCCGCCAAATATTGTGATGTGGTCTCCTTCAATCGATATGAATACAGTGTTGCAGAACTTGATCTTCCCGCCGGAATCGATAAACCGGTCATTATCGGAGAATTTCATTTTGGTGCGCTTGATCATGGGATGTTTCATACCGGCCTGAAAGAAACCCGGGATCAGAACGACCGGGCTCAGAAATACAAAGACTATGTGCAGGGAGCATTAAGAAATCCGTACATTGTCGGCACGCATTGGTTCCAATACCGCGACCAGGCTACCACGGGCCGGGGAGACGGGGAAAATTATCAGATCGGCCTCGTGGATATCTGCGACATGCCCTACCCGGAAACCGTCTCAGCCGTTAAAGAAATCGGACAACAAATGTATGATTACCGCTATAATGCTAATCAGACAAGATAAACCATGAAATCACGAATTCTATCGATTACACAAAACTTTCTCCAGAATCCCACAGCGCCTTTCCGGGAAAGCCGGATTCGAAAGGCGATTTTGGCTTTTTGTGAAAAACGAAACATCCAAACGACCGTTGACAAATTGGGCAATATCCTTGCCACTCATGGCCCTAATTATTTAAACCCGCCACTGATATTTGTCGCCCATCAGGATCATCCGGGTTTCATTATTGAAAAAGATTCACGTCAAAATAGAACAACCGCTCTTTTTTACGGCGGGGTCGAGAAATCTTATTTTCACAAAGGCACAAAAGTTCGGATATTTACATCCGTGGGACAAGTTAAAACTCAAATCACCAAAATCCACTTCGATATCAAAAACAAACAAAAGCGGGTGTGGCTTGCACTCGATGGCCCAGCTTGCAAGGGGGACCTGGCAATGTGGGATTTACCGGCCTGTCGAATTCGGGGTGATATCGTGTCAAGTCGGGCCTGTGATGATTTAGTGGGTTGTGCCTCTATTCTATGCTTATTTGACCAATTGCATCGCCAGAAGATTCGCCGAAAAGTAATCGGCCTGTTCACTGTCGCTGAAGAAGCCGGCCTGCACGGCGCAAAATACATCTGCATGCAAAAATCAGTGCCCAAAGAATCTGTTTTTATTTCCATTGAAACCAGCTCCACCCTGCCGACCGCTCCTATCGGTAAAGGGGTGATTATTCGTGTCGGAGATCGCAGCCGTGTTTTCAGTCCGGCCGTCACACAATGGATGGTTTCTGTCGCAGGTAATTTACAAAAACAAGACAAAACATTCCTCTTTCAGCGTAAATTAATGGATGCCGGAACCTGCGAAGCATCGATATTCAGCTCATTTGGCTATACTGCCGGGGCATTATGCATTCCCCTGGGCAATTATCATAATCGCAATTTCAAAAAAGGGGTTATTGCATCCGAATATATTTCAGCCAACGACTATCTGAATATGGTAAAAATATTTTTAGCACTTGTAAAACAGGGGTGTTCTCAGGTACAATTAAAGAAAATCAAAATGCCAAAGTACAAAAAACGGACAGGCCAGCTCGGAGAACTATTCCTGGACTAAAACCTGAAAGGAGAAGAAGCCATGGATGAAACATTAGTCACCGCCGCTCAATTCGACACTCCTGAAAACGCTCATCTTGCCAAAATAGATCTCGAAAACGCAGGAATTCAATCGTTTGTCGGCGATGAAAATATGCCCATCGCCGGTCTCTATTTCACCCTGCCCACATGCAGTATCAAGCTGCTGGTTCGCAGCAGCGATCTGGAACAGGCTCGCCAGGTCTTGAAGGAAGCACAGAATGCTCATTTTGATTGGAACCAGATTGATGTCTCTGCAATAGAAGAGCAGCAATAACAGGAAATGAAAGGATGCATTATGCCGCTTAAACAACATGTCATCTTAGGTGTTCACATTACAGACCGAGTCCATCATGTACGACCTGTACAGGAAATCCTGACCGAATACGGGTGCAGTATTCGTACCCGTTTAGGCCTGCATGAGGCAGACAAGGGATTCTGCTCTGCCAACGGCCTGTTAATCCTCGAGATGACCGACGATTTGAAAACTGCTCAGGATTTAGCAAATAAACTGAATGCCATCGAGGGGATTGAAGTCCAGACTATGGTATTTGGGCACCCATAATTCCTTTAAACCGTTATGCGGCTCCATCTGAAACGGGTATCGGGCATAGATACTTTTGAAGCACCGCTTCCAGTTTTGCCCGTTCGATGGGTTTGCTTACATAGCCATCACAACCTGATTGGCGGCATTTTTCTTCATCGCCCAGCATGGCATGCGCGGTTAATGCGACAATTGGAGTTTGTATTCCCATGGCCTTGATTTGGCGCGTGGCATCATAGCCATTCATCACAGGCATTTGCATGTCCATCAGAATTAAATCAAAGGGCTCATTGCTGATTCGTTCCACGGCCTGCTGGCCGTCTTCCACAATCGTCACCCCAAGCCCCATCTTCTGGAGCATTATGCGTATCAAAGCCTGATTGGCTTTGGCATCTTCCGCTACCAGTATTTTCCCCGCCATCTGAGTAACCGGATCCTTGCCATCCAACTGAACCGTCTCCAGGCGGGGACGGCAGACCATTGGCTGACTGATATCCGCATATCCCACAGGCACCTGAATAGTAAAGATGGTTCCTCTGCCTTCGTTACTAAGGAAGGATATTCGTCCCCCCAATAACTCGACAAGCTGTCTGGTAATCGTCAGGCCCAGTCCGGTTCCCCCGAATTTACGAGTATGACTGCCATCGGCCTGTGTAAATGCCTCAAAAACGAGTTCCTGTTTGTCTTTGGGAATACCGATTCCAGTGTCCTCAATATCAAAACGAATACAGGGAGTGTCATTCACTGTTTCCAGTCCTGCATTGAGGTAAACATGTCCTTTTTCTGTAAATTTAATCGCATTATTCACCAGATTGACCAGGCACTGTCTCAAACGTACAGGGTCGGTTCGCATCATTTCAGGCAATTCACTGCAGCACAACACATCAAAATCAAGTTTCTTTTGAGCACACATTGGACGAAACAGGGATTCCAGTTCTTCAAGCATCTGAATCAGTGAGAAATCCAGTTTTTCAGTATTCAATTTCCCCGCTTCGATTTTGGAGAAATCCAGAATGTCATTGATAATCTGAAGCAGATTTTTACCACTGGACAGAATCGTTTCAACATAGGATTTCTGGTCGTCTGTCATGGGTTCATCTTTCAGCAGTTCACCAAAGCCCAGGATGGCATTCATCGGGGTGCGTATCTCATGACTCATATTGGCCAGAAATTCACTTTTGGCTTTATTGGCCTGAGTGGCCTGTTTTGCCATCAGATTTGCACGCTCCACAGACACTTTCAGCCGCTGATTGGACAGTTTTAATTCGCTGGTGCGTTCACTGACCATCTCCTCAAGATGATCGCGATGTTTTCGTAATTCGGCCTCAGCTTGCAGACGATCCGTCATCTCTTTTTGAATCTGACCGAGCATCTGATTAAAAGCATCGATTAATACCCCAACTTCGTCATTGTAATATTTGAAGGCCCGAACAGAATAATCTCTCCGATAAGCCACCTCTTTGGCAATATCGGTTAAGGCCAGGATCGGTCGTGATATCAACTGCTGCAGGCGGCTGGATAATAAATAACCAATAATCAGTCCAACACCGACAACCCCCACGACAATCATTACATTTCTGTGCAAATTGGTTTTCAATGGCTGCAGGTCGGAACAAAGTGTCATTTTCCCAATCACTTCGCCGTCCAAAACAATATTTTTCAGAATAACCAGTTCACCATCAGCAATAGACCAGCCTTCTGTTTTGCCATGAGAATGGGGAACCGCCTGAGTGTTTTTTCGAATATAGTGTGCAAAATTGGAATTAGCGGGAGTGTCAATCACAACCGAGATCACCGAGGGTTTGACTTGAAACGACTGAAGAAGATCGACTGCAATTTGTGAATCATCAAATGCAACCGCGGCGCGACAATTTTCTGCGGCAATCTGAGTCTGCACAATCAGATCTTTGATCAGATTCTGCCGGAATATATATTGATTCCATATAATCATTGCGCCGCCGGATATGAGCAGAACCGTCAGGCAGATACTCATTAATACCACAAGCAGTTTGCGGCGAATCGTTAAATCATTAATCCATTTCATTGCCTAAATCCTTGATGCCGATTATTCAGGATATTCCTGAACATTTTATTGGCCCTGCTTATCAGTTTGTTTTTTAAATATTTTTCTCGCCAGTTGCAGCAACTGAGAACTGATTTTCAGGCGTTTTGTTTCAGCGGAAACTGTATTGATATCAAAACGAATCCTGTTATTTTCCGTCACAAATCCGATGACTCCACCCGCTTCGACAAAGTCGCGAATATCGCTGACTGTCAGAATCGGATTTTTCTCTGTAAATTTGAGAATTTCTGCAAGCCTGTCTTTTTCAGAGGCACTGATGAACAGAAGATGACAGGATTTTAATATGTTTTGATGCTCGGTTAAATAGTCCATTACCGTAGCATTATTTTTTTCCTGCTTGTAGGCATTATATCCTTCTATGGTTATCGCCTTTAAAGGCCTGTTTTTTATCGTTTTTCCGGTGAGATATTGCATATTTTTCTTTAAATAGTTATCACCCAAAACTCCAAGAACCACAGGATCTTTGTCTTTCGCATCGGTGTTGCTCACAGAATTAGGATCGGGCCAATCCATAAACTTCATAAAATTATATAAAAATGTCACCTTCAATTGATATCCTGTACTGGCAATGTCAGCATCAGTCGCCGCGATGGCCGCTGATGAGAGAAACTGTGTTATATTCGCCAAGACGATGCAAATCAGGACCACAAATTGTCCCGCCCCAGATATCGCTCTATCTGTTTTATTCAACACTTCGATATTGTTGCCACGTTTCATCCACATTCCTTGCTTGTCCATACCCGATATACAGAGTAACATCTGGTTTTCACACACAAAAAGTCGTCTAAATATCGTAAAAACTTAATCTGGATGACCATTTAGAAGGAATATATGAAAGCACTCAGAAAATGATGGAATTAGATAACATTCTCTTCATCTAATCCTTTGATTATAGGAGCAAAGAACGAACCATTGATGTTCGTGGGGCACCCGTATTTGCGGACAATATATTATCGGTCCTCAATACATGCTGTGCTGCGCAATTTGTCAACAAACTGCTCAACAACCTTTTGACGTGACTGCCTGTAAAGCTCTTCAAGAATAACCTCGCGGACCTGCTGAAGTGGAACGGCTGCCGGGGAACGCATATCAATCAATTTGGCGATATGAAAACCGAATTCGGTTTCAAACACATCACTGATTTGCCCTGGCTTGAGTGTTAACAAAACATCTTCAAAGGCCTGGACCATCTGCCCTCGTGAAAACCAGCCCAGGTCTCCTCCCCGATCTGGACAGTCCGAGTGTGTTTGGGCAAGTTTTGAAAAATCTTCCCCCTGGTGTAATTTCGCCAGCACTGAGGACAACTCCAATTTCAATGGTTCTGAATCCTGGCCGGGCTTTGCATGTTTGACAATATGAGCGGCCCGCATCATCTCCGGCATCATAAATCGTGCCTTGTTCTCCTCATAAAAACCGCGAATCTGTTTATCAGAGGGCTCTTTGGCCAGGGCCTCAATCTTTTGCAGTAATCGACGCCCCTGAATTTGCTTTTCAATATCATGCCGAAATTGCTCTTCTGTCAATGTGTTGCCGGCCAGGAACTGGTCAAACGCGACCCGTCCACCCTGCTGGTCGATAATCAATTTAAGAGCTTCATTAACTTCTTTGGGATCTACGGCACCCTCTTGTCGGGCAGCTTCCTGCCGCAGCAGAACACCCTCGATGACATTTTCCCGTGACCATTCAGCTAGCTGTTTTTCCCGCTCTGCGAGAGACATTTGTTCAAAAACACGCTCATACTCCGGCCGAAGACGTTCCATCTCATCCTGGATGCTCTTTTCGTCGATCTTTTCACCGTTTATATATAAAGTCATTCTTAAATATCCGCCAGAACAAATACTTTTATTAGAAAACATGGCCTAAATCTCAGGCTTTTGTATGATATTGTCAATCAAAAATTGAGGATTTGACATTTAAACACTCCCTTTTTATACTGGTAACCGTATTATAGTACAGAACTTTAGCTTGCAAAGAGAGACTGTCCTATTTAAAACAATAAGACAAAAATTATAATTTCCGTAAATATAACCCAAGAAAGGAGTTTTTATGGATATGCACAATAAATCCGAAGAGGTTTCACAATCGCCATCTACCCCATGTCCTGTTCAGGCTGAAAATAATCCAGGAACACCACCTCCGGTTATTCATTATGTGGAAAGCCCTGTAGAAAATAAAAAAAGCACTTCCGGATGGAGAATATTGCTAAATATTTTATTGGCTTTTTCTGTCATTTGCAATGTGGTTCTATTTCTTGCCGTTACGGGTCTTGTGATGACATTATTAGTTGGTTCCACCACTACCGGCGAATTCATCGAAAATACCCTTGTCAAAGGCTCCGCATCCAAAAAAATAGCGGTCGTCAATCTGGTCGGTGTGATCGAAAGCAGCAGCAGTGAAGAAATCCGTCTGCTGTCAGACGCCATCGCACAGGACAATACGATTCATGCCATTATATTACGCATCAGCAGTCCCGGCGGCACCGTTTCAGCCAGTGACCAGATTCATTATTACATCACCAAATTACGACAGAAAACAGGATTGCCGGTATTAGCCTTTATGCAATCAATCGCTGCATCCGGAGGATACTACAGTGCTGTGGCCTGTAATTCCATCATGGCTGAGCCGACAACGATTACCGGATCGATTGGTGTTATTATGAATCATATCGTTATCAAAGATCTGCTGGAACAGAAACTCGGAATCCAGCCGCAGGTCTTGAAAAGCGGCCAGAGAAAAGACTGGCCAAGCATGTTTTCTGAAATGACCGAAGAACAAAAGCAATATCTTAATGAAAAATTGATCGGACCGGCATACGAGCGTTTTGTCAGCCTCGTGTGCCAGGGACGACAAAATCTAACCCCCGACCAGGTACGAGCACTGGCCGATGGCAGTATTTATACCGCAGAAGAAGCAAAATTCAAGGGTCTGATTGATGAAATCGGCTATTTCGAAGACGCCGTGAGCATGGCCGAACAAATGGCCGGCATCAGCAATGCCCGTGTGGTTGAATTTGAACGCCAGTCATCCTGGATGGATATGCTGGGCGCTGAAAGTCGCAAATCTGTGATCGACACAAAATTGCTTGAAAAGCTGGCTATTCCTCAACTGATGTACCTGTGGGATGGCAGGAATTGATTATTCAAATAAGTAAAGTTGCTCGGTTAATACTTTTTGCTGCGAATAATCGAAATCGCAAGCCAAAGCCCCATTGCCATCGCAATCAGATATCCGGCTATTCCAAAAGCCTGGAGACTGAATAGCCCCAGGACCGTGCCGTTCTGAGACACCAGCAAACTTGACCCGATCAGCAAAGCGGCAATGATGACCGCAAAACTGATACGGTTTGAGCTGTTATCCAGGGTGTCTTCGAGTTCTTCCAGATGGTCGTGATGGATATGGATTTTGAAATTACCCCGGCGGACTTTACCGATAATGGCAGCCGCATCTTCCGGTAAACGACCTGCCAATTCACCGGCACCCAGTGCGGCCTTTTTAATCTGATCCAGGATGTTTTTGGGATTAATCTGATCCAGTGCAAATTTACGGGCATAGGGCTTGAGGCATTCAATAATCTGAAAATCTTCATCCAGAGACCTTGCAAAGGACTCGATGGTCATCAGGCTTTTCAGCATCAGGGTAAAATCCCGTGGGGCACCAATATGGTGTTTTCGTATAATATCAAAGCCGCGAGCCAGCGCTTCGCGGAACGGGATATCTTTCAGAGGCAGACCGGAATACGTATTAAATATATCCTGAAGATCGCGGACCAATTCGGGAAGACTGGTCTGCTCAGAAAGCATCTCGGCACGTTCCAGCCCATGCACAATTCTCCATACATCTCCATCTACAACGGCCAGTACGATATATTGTAAAAGAAGCTTGTCTTCATCGGTAAGCCGCCCAACCTGTCCAAAATCCAAAGGGGCCAGAATATTATTCTGCATGACAAGAAAATTACCCGGATGGGGATCCGTGTGAAAGAAGCCGTGCTCAAAAACCTGCTTCAGTACAAAATCGGCGCCCCGCCGCGCAATCAACTTTGGTTCAAGTTTCGCAGCCTGAAGGCGGCCAATATGGCTGGGTTTAATCCCGTCGATATATTCCATCGTCAGCAGGCCATCGGAACAATACTCCTCCAGAACCTGGGGGACATGAATCGCCGGGTCGTCGGCAAAATTTTTTATAAATCGCTGCTGGTTGCGGCGTTCATTGGCATAATCCACTTCTTTACTGACCGCTTCGGCAAACTCCTTCACCATCCGCTGAAAATCAAATGTATCTGGGGTCGCAAGTCTGCCGCGGGCAAGGCGGGCAAGATCATTAAGAATTTCCAACTCAGCCTGGATTGTTTTAACAATCTCCGGCCGGCGTATTTTTAGAACAACCTCTCTGCCATCTTTGGTCTTTGCACGGTGAACTTGAGCAATGCTCGCTGCCGCGATCGGTTCAGGGTCAAAACGGTCGAATATATCTTCAGGATAACCGCCAAGCTGTTTTTTGATTTCTTCACGAATCCGGGGATACTTTTCAGGACTAACTCGATCTTGAAGCAGTTCAAGCTCCTGGATATATTCTACCGGCAATAAGTCGGGACGGGTACTCAGCAATTGCCCCAGTTTAATGAACGTCGGCCCCAATTCCTCCATCGCCAACCTGATCCGTTTGGCCAACGTAGCCTGGATAATTTCCTGTTTGCCAGGAAAAGAGATAGCTCTGGAACCGATGCCTACCTTAAGATGTCTGCCTACAATACCCGCCAATTCCTCAAAACCGTACTTCATCAGTACAGCCATGATGTGGCGATACCGCTGCAGACGGGTGACAGTCCGCCGAATTCCGCCGAACAGTCTCAGCAAGGTTTAGCTCCCCTTGGAAGCCAGAATCTGATCGAGCTTCTGTTCGACACGTTTGAGGTCTTCTTTGGTAGCCAGTGGGATAGAAGAGATCGCTTTTTTTACCTGCTCGGAAACTAGCTTTTCCATATCAGACCGTGTTTTTTCAGCAGTTTCAAGGATTTCTTTGACAAAACCGCTTTTGTGTTCCCGTTCGGCCTGACCCTTTTTGACGTAATCATCAAAAATTTGTTCCGCTTTCTCCTTGGTCATCGACATGGCACCAAGCCCCGCCATAAATATTTTATCTAATGTTTCAAACATCGTTGGCTCCCTTATGCAGTTTTAGGATTGAGGCTCCGAATTGACAGCCTGTCTGTCATTCAGCATTATTATATCAAATAACTATAGAATTGCAAGGTGTGTTTATCCCTCACCAATCAACACTTTATATATATATCCCACCTCTTAATGCAACATATAAATATATATATTTTTTGTTTTTTTTGTCAACTTTTCATGTGTTAGAAACGGCTTTATCTGTGGTCGGAGGCCCTTGGCTTCTTGTAATGAACAAAACTGAATTTGCGAACTATATCGGTTTTTGTTCAAAATCGTCATTTCTATACCGGCAATGAAATACCTGACAGTCTCATACTGTTTCGTTGCCGGTCTTTTTTATTTTGATCCCTGTTTTTTAATGACAATTTCTGCAGAATTACTATAATATTAACCGTTTTATAGGTATGAGCTTATTTTTTATATACCAGTAAAACTGGAGTTAAAATAATAATATCTCGGTGTGGATAGCGTTGTAAACCAAGGTGTGATTTATTAAAAGAGATTTATGAGAAACAGGATGTTTGTAATAGTGGCGGGGTTGCTCGGCGGACTATGTTTTGGACAATGCTCAGATTGCCAACCCACTCAAGCAATCGGCCCCACACTTCAAATCGAATATAAAGATGACGGCCAGGGCAATGGCGTCGATGTGTTCATGTACTTCGTCCCCCTGGTCGCTCCAACCAGTGTTGATGTCTATAAAGACCCCAATACAACGCTGAATGCCCGCATCATATCCAGAACGTCTGAAGAAAAACAATCCACATTTACAACCAAGTGTACTTTTGAAATCACCGGCAACGGTGTCTATGAGACTTTTTTTGATCCCGATGAAATGATCGCATTCAATGCCAAGCATTCCAAAAAACCCAAAATGATGCGAAACATGCTCAAGTCCATCCGAATGGACGGCCCTCTCCTGGGTTTGCTCGAAATTTCAGGCACCATTACCAATAACCAGCGGCAGGTCGATAATGTGGCGGTACGCTTTGATTTGAATGGTAAAAGTTCCGTAACCGCTCATCTCTATGATATCAAGAAGACCAAGGAAGGCTTTCTCTACAAAAATCGCACCAATGAGCAGACTGCCAGAATCAATGCCTTGTCATTTGCACGCGGGGGTAATCCTCCTCAAATGGCAGCCGAAGTCAGCTCGATTGCAGGTGAGAAAGAACAGGAAGGATTCATCTCGGCATTTAAAGCCATGATTGCCAACTGGTTCATCCCCCCCATGCCGATTACCGTTGTCGGCAGCGAAACCATGATGAACTTTGGATTGGCGCTGGATTCAACCCATTCTTCTTTTACGTTTCCTTTTGCTGAAAATCTGCGTCAAAGCCTCTCGCTGATGGTAGCTCAGAAGATGAATCAAGCCGATAATATCCAGTAGGCATTGAAAAAAAGAACACAACCCTTCATTATGCTATCGGCAAGCTGCGTTTTATTTCTTGGCCACAAAAGGACTTAGTTCCCGAAGGCGATTGATAATCGGGGGCAATTTCTCCACAACAAAATCCACCTCGTCTTCCGTATTATAACGGCTGAGACTAAAACGTATTGAACCATGGGCCGCAGTAAACGGCACGCCCATTGCCCGCAATACGTGGGAAGGCTCCAGCGAGCCGGACGTACAGGCGGAACCCGAGCTGGCACAGATTCCAAAGCGATCCAGCATCATGAGGATGGATTCACCTTCAATAAATTCAAAACTGATATTAGCTGTGTTTGGAAGACGGCTATCGGAGTTACCATTGACCATACAGTCCGGACAGACCGAAAGAATGCCGGATTCCAATTTGTCTCGAAGCGCCTTTACCCTCGTATTTTCCTCTTCCATATAACGCTGGGCCAGTTCACAGGCCTTACCCAGTGCGATAATACCCGGAACATTTTCGGTCCCGCCCCGCCGGTTATTTTCCTGATGGCCGCCAAGTAAATAGGGAGACAACCGCGTTCCACGACGAACATACAGAACTCCAATCCCCTTGGGGGCATGCAGTTTATGACCGGACAGGCTGAGCATGTCAATCTGGCTATTCTTAAGATTCAATGGGATTTTTCCAACGGCCTGTACCGCATCCGTATGGAAGATTGCCCCTTTGGCCTTGCAAATGGACACGATTTGTTCGATGGGGAAAACAACGCCGGTTTCATTATTGGCGTACATAACAGAAACAATGGCCGTGTCCTCATTGACCGCCGATTCAAGCTCGGCCAGATTCAGGCAGCCATGTTTATCGACACCTAATTCAACAATACGGTAGCCATGCTGCTCCAAATTACGACAGGGACTCAGCACGGCCGGATGCTCCACACGGGTTGTAATCACGGTGCGCTTATGAGGAAACATCGCTAATGTCCCCATAATCGCAGCATTATCACTTTCCGTTCCGCAACTGGTAAAAATGATCTCATCCGATTCACATCCAAGCAAAGTGGCCACCTGCTGTCGGGCTTTTCGGATTTTGCCGCCAACCTGACCGCCAAACGTATGCATGCTGGAGGGATTGCCATAATAGTCGGACAGGTAAGGCATCATTTCCGCAAGCACTTCCGGATCGACTCGTGTCGTTGCATTATTGTCCATATAGATTACGGGATTCATCTGTTCTCTCCGTGTGATTAAGCCTGGGTTGGATCTTTTTCCTGCTCAACATATAAATCTTCGGCCACAAATTCTCGCAGTTTGGCCTGCACAAGATCCTTCATGGTTACTTCTGACATTTTACAACTGGCACACATGCCACGGAGAGCCACAATCACTTTATTGCCGTCCACATCGACCAGTTCGAGGTCACCTCCATGGGAGCGAATCACAGGGCGAATTTGTTCCCGTATCGTTTCCTGAATCAGTTGGATTTTCTGGATATTGGACAATTTTTTCGGCCGCACAGCCGCCGCTTGAGGTTGCAGTCCCTTCTTCTGACCCTGAACATCCTGCAAAATCAGTCCAATTTCACCATGACACCCACCACAGCCGCCACCGGCTTTACAGAAATTAGTGACTTGTTCCACTGTTGTTAAATCATTTTCCTGAATAACCCGCCGGATTTCCTGGTCGGTCACACCAAAACAGGTACAGACCACCTTGCCTTCTTTATGAGGCGAGGATTTGCCTTTATTACGATAATAGGCAATCGCCGCTTCAAGGGCCTCCTGGCCCATCACCGAACAATGCATCTTCTGTTCGGGCAGCCCACCCAGCTTATCGGCAATTTGCTGATTAGTTACTTTTTCGGCCTCTTCAAGCGTCATTCCTTTGATGATTTCAGTCAATACGGACGAGGACGCAATTGCACTGGCACAGCCAAACGTTTGAAACTTGACATCAGCAATTCGTCCGCCTTTATCCAGTTTGAATGTCAAGGTCAGGGCATCACCACAGGCCAGGGAGCCTACTTCGCCAATGCCATCATAGTTATCAATTTTGCCCACATTTCGCGGGTTGGCAAAATGATCCATTACTTTATCTGTATAATCCCACATCGGACATACTCCACGATATAGCTATATCATAGCCATTAATTCAGAAAGTTTATACTCTATTCAAACAACTTATTTACAATTGACTTGCCTTTAATGCATTAGCAAAGTCTTCTAAGATGTCATCTATATGTTCGGTTCCAACAGAGACCCGAATAAAATCAGGTGTGACCCCGGCCGCAATCTGGTCGGCCTCTGTTAATTGCTGATGGGTCGTGCTGGCCGGATGAATTACCAGTGTTTTACTGTCCAATATATTCGCTAAATGACTCGCCAGTTTGACCGCATTGATGAATTTCACGCCGGCAGCCTTTCCACCTTTGACACCAAAGCCCAGAATCGCTCCCTGTCCTTTCGGCAGATATTTCATCGCCAGTTTATAACAGGGATGGCTTGGCAGGCCGGGATAATTTACCCAATTGACCGCAGGATGTTTTTCCAGAAACAGCGCCAGGGCTTTTGCATTTTCACAATGTCTGGCCGCTCGCAAATGCAGGGTTTCAACGCCTTGCAAGAGCTGGAATGCATTAAACGGGGAAAGACATGCCCCGGTATCCCGTAAAACATGGGTACGGATTTTAATGCTGTACGCCAAATTGCCAAAGGTTTTAAAATATTGCATACCATGGTAACTCTCATCCGGCTCGGTCAGGCCCGGGAATTTACCGTTATCCCATTTAAAATTGCCTGAATCGATAACCATACCGCCAATGCTGGTGCCATGTCCGCCAATCATTTTTGTGCAGGAATACACAACAATATCAACCCCATGCTCAATAGGCTCAAAGAGCATTGGCGTGGCAACCGTGTTGTCACAAATCAATGGCAATCCATTGTCATGGGCAATTTTTGCAATCGCCTTATAATCCAGAACATCGTTTTTGGGATTGCCAATCGTTTCGATATAGACAGCCCTCGTATTGGTCTTGATTGCCTTGCGGAAATTTTCGGGGTCATTGGGATTCACCGTAGTGACTTCGATGCCCATCTGCGGCAGCGTATGCGAAAACAGGGTATGCGTCCCGCCGTACAGTGAATTGCTGGATACGACATGGTAGCCTGCCGGACAGATATTGAAGATAGACGCGGTAATGGCGGCCATACCTGAGGCAAATGCCACCCCGGCCACCCCGCCTTCCAGTTCCGCCAGTCGCTTTTCAAGAACATCCGTTGTCGGATTCATCAGGCGAGTATAGATATTGCCGAATTCCTTGAGGGCAAACAGGTTGGCCGCATGCTCACTGTCTTTAAAGACGTAGCTGGTGGTCTGGTAAATCGGCACAGCCCTGCTGAGCGTGGCCGGATCCGCCGATTGGCCGGCATGAAGAGCAAGTGTTTCGAGTTTATATTTTTTCTTATTTGATTCCATTTGTTCAATCCTTAAGCAATACTTATATATGCAATGAAAACAACTATGATTTATCCGGCAGCACCTTGAGCATTCGGTCCAGCGCCCTGCGAGCCTTCTGGGCAATCGCCGGGGGAACCTGAACCACCGTCTGCATATCTTCCAATGACCAAAGCAATTTTTCGAGTGTAATTTTTTTCATATTGGGACAGACCGCATGGTCATTGACCGGATAGAATTTCTTGGCAGGATATTTTTTCTTTAACGAATGCAAAATACCTTCTTCCGTGGCAACAATGAATTCCAACGCCTCAGACTTGCCGGCAAAATCAATCATCTGGCTGGTACTGAGAAGCTGGTCGGCAACAGCCCGAACAGCCGGGCCGCACTCCGGATGAGCCAGTACCACGGCTGCGGGATGTTCCTGCCGTCCAATTTTGATCTGGTCGGCTGTCATGCGAGCATGGGTCGGGCAATAACCGGGCCACAGGATCATTTGCCGCCCGGAACGTTCCTGGACAAATGCCCCCAAATGCTGGTCAGGAACAAAAATAATCTCCTTTTCTTTCGAAAGATTGGACACAAGCTTAACCGCATTGGAACTGGTGCAGCAGTAATCGCAAAGCGCCTTGACTTCCGCCGTGGAATTGACATAACACACCACGAGGGCCTGGGGATGTTCCGCTTTGAGTTTGGCCAACTGGTCGGCCGTGATCATATCGGCCATCGGACAGCCTGCGTGTTTGTCGGGTATCAGCACGGTCTTATCTGGAGACAATATCGCCGCCGTTTCGGCCATGAAATATACCCCGCAGAAGACAATCACATCCGCCTGGGTCTTTGCGGCCTGCACACTTAATCCGAGGGAATCCCCAACGAAATCGGCAATATCCTGTATTTCGGGAATCTGATAGTTATGAGCAAGGATAACCGCATTGCGTTGTTTTTTCAGGTGAAGAATTTTATCCGTTAAAGACGTATTCACAATACAACTCCATTACTTATCCGCAGATTTCCTGCGGCCGCGAGTAACATATAACGACTCCGGCGTTGCAATGGTCACAACAGCACCCGCCGGCACAGATTCGCGTATCCACACGTTTCCGCCGATGACTGCGCCTTTGCCAATAATAATATCACCCAGAATCGTGGCTTCCGCGTAAACCGTTACATCATCATCAAGGGTTGGATGCCGTTTTTTACCGCGGATAATGTTGCCCTGTTCGTCTTTTGGAAAACTGACCGCACCCAGGGTTACACCCTGATAGTTTTTGACATTATTGCCGATAACAGCGGTTTCACCGATAACAACACCCGTACCATGATCGATAAAGAACCGCTTGCCGATTTGAGCACCCGGATGAATATCGATACCGGTCTGTGAATGGGCATACTCCGCCATCATACGCGGAATCAGAGGGATATCCAATTTGTACAATTCATGAGCAACCCGGTGAATTGCAATGGCACACAAATGGGGATAACTGAGCACGATTTCCTCGGGAGCCTTGGCGGCAGGATCCCCGTCAAAGGCAGCCTGAACATCTTCTTTCAGCTTTTGCCGGATATCCGGAATCTGATTGAGCAGTGTTTCGCAAAATTCACTGGCCAGATTCCGGCAGTCGCATGCGGGGCATTCCTTAAGTTTGCAGCTAAACCGCAGGGCCAGTTCGATCTGCTCTGCCAGTTCTCGTCGAACCGTAACAAGAATTTCCTGAATGATGGACCGTATATTTTCGCTGCTGACCGGACGTTTTCCGGTATAACCCGGAAATAAAAGCTCCATCAGCGAGTTGAGAACAAACAATATTTTGTCACGTACAGGCAAATTCTTCACATCGATAAAATTAGTTCCCATATCATCCTGATAGGAAGCCAATATCGCCTGCGTCAGATTTTCAATTTGATTACTGTTAAAACTTTTATGAGGCATATCACACCTGTGATTAAAGTCAGTCGGATTCGCAAAAACCAGTCTGATTCAAATTATACCTTAAAATGCATATAACTCTGTTGATAAATAACGTTCCCCGGTATCACACATAATAAAAACAATGGTTTTCCTCTGATTTTCCGGTAATTTTGACAACTCACAGGCCGCATAACATGCAGCCCCTGCGCTGATACCGGCCAGAATCCCCTCTTCACAGGCCAGTCTTCGGGCAGTGACAAGGGCCTGTTCATTGGTTACTGCAACTATCCGGTCAACAATATCACGATTCATCACCTCGGGCACAAAACCAGCACCGATACCCTGAATCTTGTGCAGCCCGGGTTTCCCGCCGCTCAAAACAGGTGAATCCGCCGGCTCAACAGCAACCACTTTGATACCGGGATTACGAGCCTTTAAGGCTTCACCGCAACCGGTGAGCGTCCCGCCGGTTCCTACGCCGGCAACAAAGTAATCGATCCTGCCATCCGTATCCAGCCAGAGTTCCTCTGCTGTAGTTTTGCGATGAGCGTCAGGATTTGCAGGATTGCTGAACTGCTGCAGAACGATAGAATTGGCGGTCTGACGGCTAAGCCTTTGTGCTTCCTCCACTGCCCCCTTCATCCCCTCTGATGCAGGAGTTAATACTATCGTTGCTCCGAGAATCTTCAGGAGCTTGCGGCGTTCAAGGCTCATGGATTCCGGCATGGTCAGGATAAGTTTATACCCTCTTGCCGCGCAAATAAATGCCAGTCCAATTCCCGTATTGCCGCTGGTTGGCTCAATCAAAGTGGTTGTTTTATTCAAAAGACCCCGTTTCTCGGCGTCTTCAATCATGGTCAACGCGATGCGATCTTTAACCGAACTGCATGGATTAAACGATTCCATTTTTGCCAATACGGTCGCACCGGAAGCCGCCATGCGGTTCAACCGAACCAGCGGAGTCCGGCCTATCGTCCTGGTGATATCATCGTAAATCCGAACCATTTTAGGAAACTCATCCGTTCACAAAAAACAGCGGCGGGTTCCACCCTGCCCGTGAATAATCCCGCCGCATTGTTTTTACATTTCAAAATCGTGTCTATATCTGGTAACTGCCACCCTGCTGCAATTTGTCGGCCCGCTCTGCCAGATCCTTTAAATTCGTATTATCCAGAACACTCATCAAAGCTCTGTACAATTCGTTCCAAATCAACCGCGTTGCACAATCTGGACATTTAGGACAGAATTCAGTGTGTTCCAGGCATTCTACGGGAATAAGTGGTCCTTCCAATGTGGTAAAGATTTCGCTTAATTTAATCTCTGCAGGATTTCGGGCAAGCATATAACCGCCGCGAGGCCCACGAACACTGCGGACCAAACCCGAGGATTTAAGCATCGCAACAAGCTGCTCAAGATACTTGTTGGAGATATCCTCCCGGTCTGCAATTGATTTAATCTGAAGAGGTTTCTTCCCGTATTCGAGTGCCAATTCCATCATGGCTCTCATTCCATAGCGTGTTCTTGAAGATAATTTCATAAGTTAACTCCTATATTCCTATTCATTCTATAGTGATATATTACTCGTTCCAACGAACATTGTGCAGTTAAAAATTATTTTTTCTCTATTTTCCGCACAAATCGCAAAATTTCAATACTTTTTTCTCTGAATCCTGCTGGGATATCCATATAATATTCCCTATATAGCTGTTATTAATGGACTTACGATATCTCTTGACACTTTTCAGGTATTTTTTTATACTGTTTTTTTAAAAGGATTCCGATGAAAGTAGCAACATTTAATGTTAACTCCATCCGAAGCAGGATAGATATCATCAATTCCTGGCTTTCAGAACATAAACCCCAGATTCTATGCCTTCAGGAAACCAAAGTTCAGGATGAAGAGTTCCCCTTAGATGCATTCAAGGATTCCGGCTACAATATTATCTTCGCCGGCCAAAAAAAGTATAACGGTGTCGCTATTTTTTGTGACAAGCCCATTAAACATGCTGAAACCATACTTCCTCAAGATCCACTGGGTGAAGCACGTTTTATAAAACTGTCCTATAATAACATTATCATCGTTAACACCTATATCCCCCAAGGTCAATCTACGGACAGTGAGAAATTTCGATACAAATTAGACTGGTTTTCATGGCTTAAGGATTTTTTTACCAAAACCGGCTCATCAGACCAGCCGATATTATGGATGGGTGATTTGAATGTCGCCCTTGAAGATAAAGATGTGCATGATCCCAAAAATCTGTGGGGAGACGTGTGTTTTTGCCAGGAAATTCAGAATGCCGTGCGAGATGTCATGAGTTGGGGATTTGTCGATTTATTCCGGCAGTTTCATCCCCAGCCGGAGCAGTACACGTTCTGGGATTATCGGATACCCAATGGCTTCAAACGCAATCTCGGTTGGCGGCTGGATTATATTATGGGTACAAAGATTATGGCACAGAATTGCATCGACTGCTACATCGACAAAACGCCCCGAGGGCTGGAAAAACCCAGCGATCACACCCTGGTTGTCGCCGAATTCAAAGCACTTTAAAAACCAGCAATTCTCTTGATTTTCTATCGCAATTGAGTATAGTTTCTCCGTCTTGCGACGGCGGCAGGTATTTTGCCGTTGAATAAAAAATGAGTTCTGATGTGCAAGGTTGTATGGGCCCTGTATCAATATCCTATGAAGAGTTTTCCCGCCTTGTCGGGCGACGAACGCAGATCTTGCTGCAAGCTGCAAGTTTTCTTGTCATGCAGCATCAGAATAGCTGCGGACGGTTGACCCGGCCATTATTAGGGGAATTGCTGGCGCAATCCACCCAGGCTGAAGAGCTTCTGGACTCCTATGGTGCTCGCAATAACAGCCAATGGGCTGGATTTCGCTCCATGACCGCGGCCATCAAGCTCTATTCCAATGTAGGATACGAACTGCTGCATATTCAACATTCCATCCCAGCCTACCGTCTATTACCGGTAGACCAGGATTTTACTATCGGTACCCAGAATGCCATTGCCTTTGTCGAAGATATTCTCTATCGGGCTACGGAACGTCTGCTGCAGGAGGCCGCCTGGCTGCATATCCCGATTCCTCCTTCGATACCGACACCGGAAACTTACACGGAATCTCTGCCCTTGGGACGGCTGCCGCATGATTTGGCCATTCGCAAACTCGAAACCGTATCCAATACCGTAACGCTGCTCGCTACAGCATTCTTAAACCTTGCAGCGGAATGTAAACAGGCACTGCCTAAAAGTCTTGTCGCATCCCGTGAATATCACTATGAAATGACCGGCCCCATCAGCGAAGAAAAACTCCGCTCGCTGGAACTTCGTTTCCATAACCTCCAGTCATTGTATGATACCTATGTCTCTACCACCGAAACCGAGGTTCTGGACAAAGACCTTCCGGTTTTGAGGGGTCATATCAGTGTCGTGCTGCACTTACTGCGTACGGCCCGGGATTTTGCTCATTATTATGAACGTCATGCAGGCCCCACTTCTTTGCATGTGCCGGGTTCCAAGAAGCTTGTCGAGCCGGAAAAATTGCTCGACACCCTGTTGCATTATTCTATTTGCTTTGTCAGCGAATATCTGACTTGTGCTGAATTGCTGTGCCAGAACATGCTTCGTCGTTACACGGAAAACACCCGCATCGAAGTACGGGTGCCGCCTTATCGCGGATTCCATGTTCGTCCTTCCACACTGATTTCCAAACTGGAGCTGCATTACGGCAGCGATGTGCGAATGGAGCTGGAGGGGGAATCGTATGATGCCCGGTCGCCGCTGGAGCTGTTTCGGGCCAATGAAAAAATTAATGCCCAAAAACGGCGATCCCTTGCGGCTGAAATTATCCGCCTGAGTCTGGTACCGGCTCAGGTCAGCGGCTCGGATACCAAGACCCTGATTCGCAGTGTGATCATGACCCTGGCCGATTACGGCAAGGTCATCATCTACGAACAGCCGCTCAAACTGGATGATATGACGATTCAGCAGGATGCCAAGCTGATTGAGCAGATCACCGATGAAATTGCCAAATTGCTGGTGATGGGGAAAATCGATATCGCGACTGAAATGAAAGTGGCTTTCTTTGGCGACAAGCGTGTTCTGGAGGATATTCGCCTGCTCGCTGAATGCGGGTACGGTGAAGACAATTTCGGCAATAACATCCCCCTGCCCGAACGCCTGAAATACCTGCGTCAATAGCCCCATAAAAACTCTATTTATTCCCCGTTTCACACTTGCCAGAATCCACTTGGATTGTTATAAAACATCTTTTCCGGCAACTCCCGTTAAATAATGGATTGTGGATAAGGATTTTGTGATGGAACAGCAGTTTGTTTTGACCGTGGCTGGAGAATTAAAAATTTCAGCCAAACAAGTCGCCGCAACCGCCGAGCTTCTGGCTGACGGAGCGACGGTACCGTTTATTGCCCGCTATCGTAAAGAAGTTACAGGCAGCCTGGATGAAGTGGCAGTTACCCATATCCGTGATCGGCTCCAGCAATTAAAAGAACTCTATGCCCGTCGTGACAGCATTCTGAGTTCGCTGAAGGAACGCGAATTACTGACCCTGGAACTGGAATCGGCCATCATGGCAGCCCAGACGATGACGGAACTGGAAGATCTCTATTTGCCCTATCGCCCCAAGCGACGGACACGGGCCACCATCGCCAGAGAAAAAGGACTGGAACCGCTGGCCACGCTTATTCTGGAACAAAACGATTCTACCGATCCGCTCATCGCTGCGGCAGAGTATATCAATCCGGAAAAAGGCGTTGAAAATGCAGAACAAGCCCTGGCCGGAGCCTGTGATATTATTGCAGAAATGATCAGCGAAGACCCGAACAGTCGGGCCAAAATCCGCGAATTATATTTTTCGGCGGGTCAGTTTTCATCCAAAGTTTTGGAAGATAAAAAAGCCGATGCTTCCAAATACCAGGACTACTTCGAGTGGACCGAACCGGTTGCTACCGCCCCATCACATCGTATTCTGGCCATGCGGCGCGGGGAAAACGAAGGATTCCTGATGTTTCGCGTTCAAGTACCCAAAGAAACCGCTCAACAATTCTTATACGCTCTGTACATTCGTTCGTATAATGCCTGCGCCCAGTACATCCGCAACGCCATTGATGATGGGTATGACCGGCTGCTATCTCCATCCATGGAAACCGAAGTACGCCTGGAGACGAAAAAACGCGCGGATATGGAAGCGATCAAAATATTTACTGAAAATCTGCGACAGCTTCTGCTGGCTTCTCCTTTGGGCCAAAAGAACGTCCTTGCCATCGACCCCGGATACCGTACCGGCTGCAAGGTCGTCTTTCTGGATAAACAAGGCAAGCTGCTCGGAAACGATGTCATCTATCCCCATAATGGCGAACAGGCCACGAAACGCGAGGCCGAACGCATCCGCCTGTGGTGTCAGCAATACCAGATTGAAGCTGTTGCCATTGGTAACGGCACGGCCGGTCGGGAAACCGAAGATTTTGTCCGGGCACTTGAATTGGACAAAAGCATCATCATCGTATTGGTCAATGAAAGCGGCGCATCAGTCTATTCAGCCTCGGATGTGGCGAGGGAAGAATTTTCTGACTACGATCTGACCGTCCGCGGAGCCGTGTCTATTGGGCGCCGCCTGATGGATCCGCTGGCCGAACTGGTTAAAATCGATCCCAAATCCATCGGTGTCGGGCAGTATCAGCACGATGTGGACCAGACTATGCTCAAGCAGTCTCTGGACGATGTGGTTGTCAGTTGCGTCAATAATGTCGGCGTGGAAGTCAATACCGCTTCCAAGCAATTGCTGATGTATGTATCCGGCCTGGGCCCCGCATTGGCCCAGAAAATCGTTGAATACCGCAACGAAAACGGTCCATTCCAAAGCCGGGAAAACCTGACCCAAGTCCCGCGTCTGGGGGCCAAGGCATTTGAACAGGCGGCCGGTTTCCTGCGTATCCGCAATGCCGAAAATCCGCTGGATGCAAGTGCCGTGCACCCCGAAAGTTATCCGATTGTGGACCAGATGGCTTCGGATTTAAATTGCTCGGTCAGACAACTGATGGAAGATTCCACCCTGCGGTCCAAAATCAAACTGGACAAGTATAAACCGGATACCATTGGCCTTGAAACCCTGAATGATATCATGCAGGAACTGGCCAAGCCGGGCCGAGATCCCCGCAAGCAGTTCGAACAGTTCAAGTTTGCCGAGGGGATTACGAAAATCGAAGACCTTACTGCGGGCATGAAACTGCCCGGGATCGTGACCAATATCACAGCATTCGGGGCCTTTGTCGATATCGGGGTCCATCAGGACGGATTGGTTCATATCAGCGAACTGGCTGACCGGTTTGTCAAAGACCCTGCCGAGGTTGTCAAGGTCCATCAGAAGGTTCAGGTTACGGTACTGGAAGTCGATATTCCCCGCAAACGAATACGTTTGTCCATGAAACAGGGCAAACCCGAGGGCCGACCGATGGAGAAAAAAGAAGCCCCCCGGAAACCGCAGCCCAAAGCACCTGCCCCCAAGACATCGGGAAAACTTATCGACCAGTTACGATTCGGCGATGTTCGTTTATCCTGATTTGAAATGCAATAAAAAAAGGGCCGATTAGTACGGCCCTTTTGATTTTATTCTATGCTTTTGGCGGCTGAGCTTTCGCTTCGGCTGGCTTATTGGGATCAGCCGGTTCTTTGGGTGTTGCGGGGATATTCTCAATCAATTCACTCAGCGACTTTGTTAATTCCGTTGCTTTAAATTGCGGGATAACATACAGCCAGTTGGTTGTCTTTTTGGTTAAAGTTTCGGCAGCATCCCGTGCCAGCAATTTGGCCTCTTTTTCCTTGAGCTGTTCTTCGGATTCCACTCCTTTTTCCTTCATCACAGCAGACTTGTCGGTAAACTCCACGGCAAGCCCCAGATACCATTTTTCATCTTTTTTGCCCAGATTGAGAGTATAAATTGTCGAGTCATTCAACTTGCAAACATAACGACGATCAAATTTCAATCCCTCGACTTTATCCGTTCCACTCACATCCTCAAAAGTCAGACTGCTTAATGTACTGAATACATTGCGATAGTTCGTCCCTTTGAGCTGCTTGCCTGATGGCAATTCAACCAACGTGACAACATCCCCGCCATTGTCCGATTTAAGCGTGTAGCTCA
>JBDKVE010000136.1:0-14401 GCA_039679345.1 Anaerohalosphaeraceae bacterium | reverse complement strand
ACCAGTGGCATCATGTCGCCGCGGTGCTGCGGGATGATGGCTCGCCCACCGTTGATGAAATTCTGCTGTATGTGGACGGCCAGTTGCAGACGCCTTCGTTTGTCAACAGCCAGGCCGTCAATACCCTTAATACCAATACGCTCTATATCGGGGCCTTCGACAACAATGGAACCCTGCAGAACTTCTTTGGCGGGTTAATTGAAAACGTCCAGATCTACAACCGTGCCCTGAATGCCGAAGAAATCAAAGACCTGGCAAAATAAGCGATGAAGAATCAAGAGAAATAGCGATTATTAGAGAGCGCTTTCTTCGGCTCCGACTTTTTGCTGCAGTTTGCCGCGACAACGGTCGCAGGAACAGGCATAAACCATACGTAAATGAGAAGCTCCAAAGAGTGTTTTACTATCGGTAAGCTTGGCCCCCTTGGCATGCATTTGACGCAAAGCGACTTCGGCGGCATTTTTATCATGGCAGCCCAGCGCGTCGGTTAATAAGGTGACAGCCCGACGGCGAATCAGCAGCCCGAGAACCAGCATTTTAATCGCACCTTCGATTGTACCGCCAATCACTACAAACTCGGTCGCGCGTGTTTCGCTGAGCAGTCGGTCAATGCGAGGCTGTTCAAAGGGATCTTCTGTATGGCGATACAAGATGACTTGTTCGTAATCCTGCAAAAGCTGACGCGGCAAATCTGTTCCGGCATCATCGCCAAAATCCGCATGTCGTTTACGAAGGGTATAATGAAGCTTGCGGACGCCCTCTGTACCGACAACACAGTACTGGCCATTATGGCTGCCGGAATCGTGATGTTCGGGATCATGAACCATGCCGAGGGATATCTGGCGAATCCGTTCCCGTCGCGTCCAGGCCATCGCCCGTCGAATATTCGCAAGGACCCGCCGATGATTTCTCACACAGGCTTTCCCGTCTGCTAAAAACAGGTCATGCTGGATATCCACATCCAACAAAACACGTCTTCTTCGTAATGTCAATGCTGGCCTGATCATACGACCTCACCATTATTCCGCCGGAAAACCTCATTTTCAGTGGGCAGGGCTTAATTTTATCCGGCCAATACCCAACATCCCACATCTTCTTTACGCCAGCCAATCCCGGGTAGTTCTTGCCAATTGGTCGTATCGAACAATACAATTCTTGACTTTAATTGTTTTTTTCTGCAAAATCCCCATTATACAGATCCGTGTTCAATTAAACTGGGGACCAACCCGACAATTGGCGACCAGGTGCTGGTATTGTAAATAAAAATTTGGGTTAGTAAAATGCAATTTAGAAAATTACGAGAATTTTCCGACGTCGCCATTTTATTCGAAGATATCGATGGCAGGATTGATTTTGCCGCTCTTTTCGGACGTTCGGCGCCGGTCCATGTTGAAATCGGCTCCGGCAAGGGTACTTTTCTGGTTTCAGAGGCCCAGGTTAATCCGGAAATCAACTATTTCGGTATAGAATGGGCTAATAAATACTATCGTTATGCTGTGGATCGCATGGGACGCTGGGGTCTGACCAATGTCCGAATGATCCGGGCGGACGCCGCTGAACTGGTGCAGGATTTTTTCCCTGACTGTTCGGTGGACTGCTTCCACATTTACTTTCCCGACCCATGGCCCAAAAAACGACATCATAAACGACGGTTTTTCTGTGATTTGAACCTGGGGGCGATTCTTCGCTGTCTGACGCCATCTGGAAAGGTCAATCTCGCCACGGATCACGAGGATTATTTTAATCAGATGACTGATGTACTGAACCGTGCGTTTGCCTGCGGTGCGATGAGGCCCATTGATTTTATCCGGCCGGCCGGAGCACAGGACGGCGAAACCGTCGGCACCAATTACGAACGCAAATATATGAAGGAAGGCCGGAGAACTTATACTGTCGCCGCGCAATTGGTGGATAGAACCAAATGGGTCATACCCATCGATAAGGATGAAACCGAATGATTACGCGAAATATTCCCTATCATACCATTGTCCAGGCAGTCAGAGATCTGACCATTCGCACGGCCTACGAACTGCCGGAGGATGTGAAGCAGGCCCTTCGGGATGCTGCCGCAAAAGAGTCCGCCCCCCGTGCCAGACAAATCCTCGACCAATTGATTGAAAATTTTCAAATCGCAGAAAAAGACCGTATTCCGCTGTGTCAGGATACCGGGTTGGCGGTTGTATTTGTGGAATTGGGAAATCAGGTTGCGGTGGCACCGCCTCATGATAGAACAGATGCAACCCTGATGGACGCCATTAACGAGGGCATTGCACAGGGATACGAGGAAGGCTTTCTGCGTAAAAGCGTTGTCGCCGAACCGCTGAATAACCGCAAGAACACCACAACCAACACCCCGGCGGTCATTCATTTATCGCTCGTCCCCGGAGACCGTATTCATATCACCCTGATGGCCAAAGGCGGCGGCTGCGAGAACAAAAGCCAGTTCAAGATGTTTAATCCGACGGAAAAACCGGATAATGTCGCGGCGTGGATTGTCGATGTGGTCAAAAATGCCGGGGCTAATGCCTGTCCGCCGTTTGTGGTGGGTGTGGGGCTGGGCGGAAATTTCGAACAATGCTGCATGCTGAGCAAAAAAGCCCTGCTTCGCAAAGTCGGCTCTTACAATTCTGATCCGTATTACGCCGAACTGGAAAAGAAACTGCTTGCCGCAATCAATGCCTCCGGCCTCGGGCCGCAGGGGCTGGGTGGCGATACCACCGCACTTGGGGTATTCATTGAAACCGCCCCCTGCCATATTGCCTCGCTGCCGGTTGCGGTCAATATCGAATGCCACAGCCATCGCCATGCGGGGATCATGATTTAGCAAGCTAAAACTTTTCCGAAAGGAAGGACTATGTTCAATGAATCGAAGCTGACACGACGTGAATTTGTGCGGCATAGTCTGGCTGCAACAGCAGTGATGACGGCCGGCCCAGCGATAGTTTCGGCTGTTGCCGCATCGGAAAACAATCACGGAATCACTCCCTGCATGGCTGTCAGTGCCAATGACTTTCTCAATTCCATCGGCCTCTGCTCTGCGGTTTCGGTTCGTGGGGAGAATCTGCTCAGCACCCTCAAGGCCGTCCGATACCTGGGGATTCGCTGGATACGGGCGGGCTACGAGAGCGGGATTCCGATTGCGGATTTGATCGAAGCGCACAAACGTACCGGCGTTCGATTCAGCTATGGGCTGATGAGCGGCGGAACAGACTTGGGCAAACTACTCGAGGGTGCCCGACAGTTGGCTTTGGTCGGGGCGTTGTTGGCTTTGGAAGGCAATAATGAGCCGAACAATTGGGGCATTACCTATCAGGATCAGACAGGCGGCAAGGATGTGTCGTGGATGCCGGTGGCGGCACTGCAGCAGGATTTATACACGGCCGTAAAAAGCGATCCTGTACTGAAAGACTATCCGGTCTGGAACATCAGCGAGAGCGGAGCGGAGTCGGACAACGTGGGGCTGCAATTTTTGACCATTCCTAAAGACGCCGGTTGCCTGATGCCGGACGGTACGACATACGCCGACTATGCGAATTGCCATAATTATATGACGCACCCAAGCTGGGCGGGGCTGCATGATAATCAGACGTGGATTGCCGCAGACCCCACTTCGGCCTGCAGGGTGGATGGATTGTATGGAAATCATGGATTGACCTGGCGGAAGCATTTTGCCGGTTATTCAGAGTCCGCTTTATTGACGCTGCCGCGAGTCACCACCGAAACCGGCATCACCCTGGACGATACCATCACCGAGCAGGTTCAGGCCTTGCTTTATATGAGCGTTTATCTGGCTCAGTTCAAGCGGGGCTGGAAACATACCTCCGTTTATCTTCTCAGGGACCGTTCGGATGAGGCGGGCAATCAAACCTTCGGCTTCTACAAGCCGGATTATACGCCGCGGCTAGCCGCAAAGTATCTGCATAACCTGACGACGATTCTGGCCGATAAGCAGTCCATTTCGACGCCGGGGCGGCTCGACTATTCCATCGCAAACCAGCCAGCCACCGTACATGATCTGCTCCTGCAAAAGCATGACGGCACATTTTGTCTGGCCGTATGGGGCGAGCGCTTTACCGGAGGTGAAGATAACATCACGATAAAACTGGCCGGCCCCAGGGCATCGATAAACATCTACGACCCAACTAAGGATACATCCCCTGTCCAGACACTGACGCAGACGGATTCGATCCCCCTGGAATTAAGTAATCATCCTGTAGTTGTGGAAGTAACTGCATAAGGAGCTGGTTTACGATACAATAAGTATGATTTATGGGAAAGCATATTATGCAACCGATCAATATATAACATTTACACCAATAGAGTAACCATGAAACAGAATCTACAAGTAGTTTTCATGACGGCGCCCCCGAGACTTCATATCTTTGAAGGGGCAATTAGTGACTTGATGGGCAAATTGAATGATTACCCACACCCAGAAATGCTTATACGACAACTTAATGCAGAAATAATGAGAACACAGGACGGCTTTTATGATGAGCTTTCTCATGCATTGGAGTTCCCTAAGTATTTTGGGAGAAATTTGAATGCCCTGGATGAATGCATTACAGATTTGAATTGGTTATCTGTCAGCGGCCCCATACTACTTGTTATCAAAAATTCAGAGATGCTTTTATCTAATGCATCTAATAACCTGTTTGAAGGTTTCCTGGCTGTTTTCAATGATGCGGGAAATCAATGGTCATGCCCAGTAGAAGAAGGAGAAGAATGGGACAGACCAGCATTACCATTTCATGTGATTTTTCAAGTCGAAAGTAATACGCGAAAACAATTTGAGATAAAACTACAAAAATTTTCAGTGCAAATCGGAGAGATCGAATGAAGCATGTTACAACTTCTAAAGATAGGAAAATTCAATATGATAATTCTTGATGAAAAAATAGATAAATCAATCAGCCGATTAACTTTGCTTTTGCAACAAAGCGAAGCAGAAGAATTAAGAGATTCCCTAGAGTCTATTTTGAAAGGGAAATCAGGGGATCATGAACATGTACCATCTGAAGATTACAAAAAGGAAATTACTGTTGCATTGTATGAACCGTCTAATATTGATGGATTTAATGATAGGGTTCAAAAACTAATCCGTAAAGATTGCCAAAAAAAGACAAAGTGAGTCCTCATTAAAAAGACATAGATTATGGAGCAAATTGTTTCGTAATCGGAAGTGATGGCAATCCTGAGAAAAATTAGATGTCTTGCTTTTCCACACATTATTTGTTGTTATAATAAAGAGCACCATTTATTAGAAAAAGGAGATGATATGAACAAGTTGAAACTGTATCTGATTGTAACAACCGTATTATCTTTTTCCGCCATGCTTTATGCAGAATCCGCTAATACATTCTGGCCGGCATGGCGAGGTCCCGAGGCTACCGGCATTGCCCCCAACTGCAATCCGCCGACAACCTGGAGTGAAACAGAAAATGTTAAATGGAAAGTCAAGCTGACCGGCGATGGTTCGGTCGCCAGTCCTATTGTATGGGGCAGTAAAATATTCTTTCAAACCGCTGTCAAGACGGACAAAGTAGAAAAATCCGCCGAATCCACACCAGTATTAGAACAACCTCAGCCGCCGACCGGAAATGGACAGACACCTCCGCCCCCCCCTCAGGCTGCTGATGGCTCCGGCCAAAATCCCCCACCGGGTGCCCAGATGGGCCCGCCCCCTGCCGGACAAAATCCTCCGCCCGGCGGCCCGGAAGGCCAGCGTCCTCCTCGCGGTAATGGTGGTGATAAAGCCCCAACGAATATCTATCAGTTTAATGTTGTTTGCATGGACCGAAACACCGGTAAAATCCTTTGGGAAAAGACCGCCTGCGAAGCTGTACCCCATCAGGGCCATCAACCAACTCACGGATTTGCCTCCTATTCACCCGTGACCGACGGCAAATATGTCTGGGCCAATTTCGGTTCGCGCGGATTATACTGTTATGATTTTGACGGAAAACTGATCTGGAATAAAGTCCTCATCAAGTTGAAAACTATGTTCGGGGAAGGCGGTTCGCTGGCCCTGGCCGGGGATGCTGTCATCGTTGTCGCCGACAATGATACGGAATCCTGGATATTTGCCTTCCACAAAGCAACCGGTGAACTGCTCTGGAAAAAACAACGCGATGAAAAGACAACCTACGGCACTCCCCTGGTCACCACGTTCAACGGCCAATTACAAATCATTACCTCCGGCATCAATAAAATCCGCAGCTACAATCCCGAAACCGGCGATATCCTCTGGGAATGCGCCGGAATCCCCGACAGCATGATTGCTACACCTATTGTTAGCTTTGATATGCTGTTCTGCGCCGTCGGCGGCCGAGGCAAAGGACAGGTTGCAGCCGTCAAACTCGGTGCCGCTGATGATCAAGCCATCCTCTGGCAGACCAAAGACGTGGCCCCGTTTGTCGCATCGCCTCTGCTCTATGGCCAGCGACTCTATGTATTTTCGGCCAATGCCCCGAGACTATCCTGTTATGAGGCCAAAACCGGCAAGGTTCTGATTGACAAACAAGCCCTTGAACAGATCAAAGATGTCTATGCCTCGCCGGTCGGCGCCTCCGACAGAATTTATTACGCCGGCCGCAACGGCATTACCTATGTTCTGAAAAACGCGGATACCTTCGAGGTCATCGCAACCAACAAACTCGATGATGAATTCAGCAGTACCCCTGCGATTGCGGGCAATGAATTATATCTCAAGGGTAAACAGTATTTTTATTGCATTGCAAATTCTAAATAATCCTTATCCAATACGATAAAGCAAGAAGCCCTGCTGGCCTCCTTGGCGAAGTACGCCGCGGCTTTTTTTAAGATGTCATTCTCCATCCGCAAACGACTGTTCTCCTTGCGTAATTGTTGAAGTTCGTCCGCGGTCGCCTCCGTCTTGCGGTTGGAGGGTAAGTCTCCGCTTTTGCGGTACTTATCGACCCAGTACCGGATCGACCAGGACGAGGGCCCCAGCCGGTTGGCAACCTCCGCATACGTGTAACCCTGCTCAACGACCAGCCGGGCCGCCTGAAGCCGAAACTCTTTGCTGTAATGCTTTGTGTTCATGGACTCTCCTGAAACGAAAGGTTATCTTAACTGCCATAAACCCTCTTTTCCAGTGTCCACTATTTGTTTAGCACTACATCCAGTCAAAAATCTCTATCGCAAGTCTCTTTACTACTAATTGTTTGAAATATAAAAAGTTGCGTTCATCAAGGTGGTTTCTCAAAGGGAATTTCTTGATAAGAAAATATTAAAAATTAGAGTCCAGGGCCCATTTTCTCTCTAAAAGTGCAATCCAGCTACAAAAAAGACAAAATAAGTAGAGTATTTTTAAAAGAGAAAATGTTTTCCGGAATGGATTAGAGGACTGTCAAATTTTTGACAGTTGAACTTATCTTATTCTTCACCGCATAAGTTTGAACTACATCTTATGATTTTTATCTTCTTGAATCATTCATAGAGTGTTTTCTTATGGATATTGATTATAGGTTAAAATCTCATCCATTGTTTTTCTGTTTTTATCAGGAGTTTTTTCATCCGCAGAAAAACCAACAGAAATCATCAATTCAACACGCTTGAGTTTTGGAATAGAGAGAATATTCTTGACCCTCTTTTCATTGAACCACCCTAACATACAGGTTCCAAGCCCTTCCTCTGTGGCTTGCAGGCAAAAATGCTCAGCGGCAATCCCGATATCCATCAGACTGAAGTTTTTCCTTTTGAGAAAACCTCCAATTTTAGCAGAGAATTTTTGTCTGTCTGAAACGATTAAAGCCAGAACGGGAGATTGATAGGCAAAGTGATTAAAATTGACTAATCCTTCAAAAGCTTCTTTTGCCAGCTTATTTTTGAGATCAGGATCATTGACAATGATAAACTTATAGGGTTGTGAATTACAGGCCGAAGGAGCCAACTTCACTGCTTCGATACACCGATTGAGTTTTTCTTCGGGGACAGGCGTATTTTTGTAATTCCGAACACTGTATCGATTATTTGCCAAATCCAGAAAACTCATTTCTGTCTCCTTTTTCTTCGATCCTTCTGTTTCCGTATCTTTTCGATTCGTTTGGCTTCGGGACTATTTTCTCCCAGCAGTTTATTCTCCAGTAATTCACATAATTGTCTTCGTGCATAAAACCGATTGAGGCCCTGGCTACGACTTTGTTGGACTTTCACTGATAACCCTGAAGGAATGTGCTTTAACTGAACACAAGTCGAGGTTTTATTCACCTTTTGCCCCCCTGCACCACCACTATGGACAAACTTTTCCTCTAAATCCTGCTCCTGCAAGCCGCACTTCTGCATCCGTTGCTCAAGCTCTTGCCTTTTCTGTTCTGTAACTCCAAAGTTGATCATTATTATCATTCCACCTTTTCTAACTTTTAAGCGGTATTTTTATATCTAAATAAATTCTATCAGCCTCTCTCACACCCTCACCATTGAGGCATTGTAAAGCATCTGAAAATAGTTCTTTTGTGATGTACTCTCTCATAGTAGAGTAGTGTAGTTGTCTATTGAAGAAAAGTCAATAGGTGGTAGGGGTAAATGGCTCATTGTGAACCATATGAGGACTCTCCATTCGGAGTCCCTGAAAGAGGAAAGGAATCCTAAAAACTTAAATGGGTAGAGGTGGGGCTCAGTGAAGAATAAGAATTCTTTTCTGGGGAAGAGAAAGTAAGTTTTTTTGATTTATCTGTAATTGGGGCAAGATGCAACAAGAACAGAATTTGAATTGCAGTTTGAGGATGTAATAGATATATTAAATTAAAGTTGTCCTATTGATTTATTTTAGGTGCTGCAATTATGCTTCAGTTTGTAACAGATACTCAGATATATGAAAAAGTCATTTGTCAGCAGATTCCTATGGCGAAGAAGTTTTTATGGCTTGCCACGTCTGATTTAAAAGATATGTATGTTGACAAGAGAGGCAGGATGGTGCCTTTTCTGGAGGTATTATCGGGTTTAATTGCCAAGAATGTTGAGATCAGACTGTTACATGCAAAAGAGCCTGGTCAGGCATTTCGAAAAGACTTTGACAAATATCCGAATCTGATACAGGGGATGGAAAGGATTTTATGTCCTCGTGTTCATCTAAAAAGCGTAATTGTAGACGGCATATTTGCTTATACAGGAAGTGCCAATTTGACAGGGGCTGGGATGGGGATAAAATCGAAAACGAGGAGAAATTTTGAAGCTGGCATTATCACGGATGACACTAAGCTCATTGAAGATATTATGAACCAGTTTGATGTTATCTGGAGAGGAGAGCATTGCAGAAAATGCCAAAGAAAGAAGTTCTGTTCTGATTACAAGGATTTATTAGGTAAATGAAGTACCTAAATTATACCAAGGATTCTTCGGTTGACCGTTCTTGTAGAAACAACAGAGTATCCGTTTCAAAAATGAAATGATGACTTTAAGGGTTTAAAGTTGTCAAGCTTCTTTATTAGCTATGGACAACCTGTACCTGCTTTCGATGGGATTCTCTTTTCTTCAGTTCCTTATCATAACATCTTTCGCAATAACACTTTCCCAGATACGTAATATAGACTTCTGGTGATTTACATTCTTTGCATTTATCCATTAATATTCCCTTACATAAACAGGAGCCGTTCACTCTCCACAAACATCCTATATATTGGGGCTGGAGGGATCATCAGTTAGCTCCTTTTGGTGTTATCGGTCATCTAGACCTGCCGACTTGAACACTCCCCTGAAATGTGATTTGATGAGAAGAGAGATAGGTAAGAATGAGTTGAATTTAATTATAAATCCAGCATAATATGGTTTCTCACCGCCAAATTAAGATTGATTATACCTTATAAGTGATTTTCTTATTATTCCAGTTGAATTCTCCAAATTGCTCAGTATCTTATAGAAATATAAATTGATAGGATCGGAACATGTTAATAATTTCTTGTCATGCGGATACTGGATTCGAGAGTCATTCTTTGCTTCATAAAGAGGACTGTTATCATGGTCATATGGATAACTTTGCAGGTGTATATGGGGTTATGAAAGCCTACTTCTCTGGCAGAATCACAAATAACCATACTCGTATCGAATTGACGTATGGGGAAGAGACGGATATGGAAGGAGCTCAGCAGGTCGCCAGCACACTCAATGAGCAGGATACCGTAATTATTGTCGATGTCACAGGCACTCCTACCTCAAAAGACCTCGTCATCGAAAAATGCAAGAATCCTGTTATGAAGAGTTATCTTACTGAAGCTCTGAATGGACTTCACTATGATCTCTATCCAGACTGCCCTGATCCTGTTTCCTGTTGTGATGAGACGGATATTTATTCTCAAATAACTCCGTATAGCTGTTTTGTTGGAGTTCCCTGCCAAGGAGGAGATTACAATGAAGGTCAGGTCTCCTGTCGGAAACAAAGTGTTGAAATGCTGGCCGAGGCAATCTGTCGGCTCAGTGAATATTATCCGGAATTTTCTCGAAAGAATAATTTATTTGTGGAGTAATGCTTATGACAACTCACATCCCCACACGACAAGAGGCATTGGCTCTTCTAAAGGAATACAATTCTGAAGAGAGTCTGATCCGGCACGGTCTGGCGGTTGAAGGAGTGATGCGGTATTTTGCACAGAAATATGGTGAGGATCCGGAAAAATGGGGAATCATCGGATTGGTCCATGACTTGGATTATCAGCAGTACCCCACGGAACACTGTACCAAAACGGCTGAGATCCTGACTGCTCACGGCTGGCCGGAGGATTATGTTCGAGCCGTGGTTTCTCACGGATGGGGAATGTGCTCGGATGTCCAGCCGCAGGCGAAGATGGAGAAGGTGCTTTACGCTGTCGATGAACTAACAGGACTGGTGAGTGCTACCGCATTGGTCAGACCTTCTAAATCGGTGCTGGATATGGAACCGAATTCAGTCAAAAAAAAGTGGAAGGATAAGTCCTTTGCCGCTGGGGTTAACAGGGATGTCATCCAAAAGGGAGCCTAGATGCTAGGCATGGAGCTGTCGGATCTATTTGCTGAAACCATTGCAGGGATGCGACAGGTGGCAGAGGAAATAGGGCTAAAAGGGATAGAATAAAAAAGGCTGTGAGGGACAGAACTCACAGCCTCGATAGGATCTTAACTTGATTAATAGAGGCAATATTGTCTCCCCATATGCCCACTTTAATCAGTTTATTGTACACTCAGGATTATACTTATCTCCGCACCATAGCCAATTCTGAGCCAGCAGAGCCAAGTCTTGAAGATTTATATAACAATCATGATTTATATCTGCGGGATTATTTTCTGAGCAACGGAAAATAATAAATGTATTGTCACTGGCATCAACTATTGCCGGATTCTCCGTAGAACTGACACGGACTACACAATTTTCTGAATCCATGTCAGGAACAGTCCATTCATAACTCCCTGTATTTAATACACCAGATGCTATTGGAATCCAGGATAATCCCTTATCAGCAGAGAATATAATGTTAACCAGGGGCACAGCACTATCTCCATACAGTGCATACTCAATCATTATGGATTTCCCAGCTAAATACCTTTCTCCCCCATTCGGTGTCAGGAGAGAAAGGGTTATGGGATATGTCAGGCAGGGTCCTATTTCATTTCCATAGCCACAGCCAGTGCAAGATGTCAGTTTGGCAGTACCTGAAATCATACTAAGCCCAACTGAATAAGTGCCGTCACACATAGGATCATAATACGGATTGGATGTTTGTATTCCAAAAGAAGTCCCTTCATAAATCCAATCTGTTATGTCGGTAGACCAAAGCAATTCCGTACCATCAAGCCCCCCATAGAGATTCAGGTAGATCACATCGCCCCATGATACGGGATCAGATGGGTCGAATATGCAGGAAAATCCAACACTGGTATAGGGTGGACGGGGTTCTAAAAATTGGAAATCAAAATTAAAGATGGTTTCGGTTGATGTGATTGGAATGGTTTGTCCTTTGACGGAAGCATAACTCAGGATAATCAAAATGACCAGACTTAATAACAACAATGTTTTCTTCATAACGTACTCCTTTTATTCTGTTAGGGTCGATAGTTGAACTATTTACTGCCTCAGCCACTGGGAGGCAAAGATTTCAAAGTCAGCCAAGTCAACTTTCCCATCATGATTCAAATCGGCTATCCAATCGGTACGCAGGTAGGGATAAGTCTGATTTGGGATGATACCCCAAACATTAATAAAGTCCCACTCTGCTGGGGGGAAGGTGGAAAGTGACTTCATCTGGGCTGTTGTTTTGCCCATCACACCGCTCGGATCAGGATCCTCATTGCCTACACCGTCAGTCAGGGTGCTGGTCTGGATATCCCAGAAGCAGGATGTAAGGGTGCCTGATTCATTGAGCCCCACCAGACACCCAACATTCCAAGAACCACTGATCGTACCGGTACTGTAACAGGACCTAATGGTGCCATAAAAATTATACCCCACTAAGCCACCGACCTCACGAAGACCATCGACAGAGCCGGTGGCATAACAGAATGTGATGGTGCCAGATTGATTAAGTCCTACCAGCCCAGCAACACGTTGAGAACCACTGATCGTACCGGCAGTGTAACAGGACCTGATAGTGCTATAATAATTATACCCCAACAGACCACTGACATAATTAGAACCGCTGAAAATTCCAGAGGTGTAACTGTTCGTGATAGTTCCAAAAGCACAAAATCCCACCAGCCCCCCGACATTATCGTCTCCGGTTATATTCATATTATTGATGCCCAGATTCCTAATCTGCCCGTTTTCGACATAGCCAAAGAGACCGACATAATCCTGAGACACTGCTGTAATAGTCAGATTGGAAATGACGTGTCCGCCCCCGTCAAATGTTCCAGTAAATTGAGTGGTTAAATTCCCAATAATATTATACTGCGTGCCGGTATAAATGGACATGTCGATATCAGCCATCAGCTTAAAATGCTTTCCCCAGTCAGCCGGATTCAATCCGATGGTGTTCATCTGTTCTGGAGTCCAAATCTCATACGGTTCACCCGCTGTACCCTTGCCCCCACCGTATTCAGCCGCCAATGTAAGAGGGCTGAATAAAATTCCAAGACAGAACAAGATCGCAAGAATTGACTTATTAAAATGAGTGTTCATTGCACGCCTCCGTTAAAATATTGAGTTAAATAATATACTCAACAACAAAACCCACTGCCGTAGTTCTCACTACAGTCCAGTGGGTTTCATATTCCCGCACTCCATTGTCCTCTTATTGCCATTTCCCCTCTCCTTATTACCAGACAATTATATTAATCCTCTTGTTTGAATGTCAATTGGGGAAACTACGTATTTTTGAGGATAATTTTTTTATGTTTAATAGATAGCTGAAGTTAGGCGACCCTTCTGCTCTCCTATACCCCTGAATTCTCTCCAGAATGCCTCCGGATTGATGATCCAGTCCTGAACCTCCCCAAACTTTTTGCATTTTTTTATTGAATAGAAAAGATATGGTATAATAGATTTGATAATGGATGTATATCTTTTTTATACGGCTGCTCTAAACAGTTAAGATAAGATATTTTTTCGAACACCTAAATCAGCTATAATATGCCTAAAGGACTTGACTAAGAAAGGTATTTTATGAAAATAAATCGATTGATTCTGTTCATCATATTGACTGTTTTACCTCTTTTATTATGTTCATGTGCTATGGGAATAGAAAAACCAAAATATACGATACTCGAAAAACAAGGCAAATTTGAAATCCGACAGTATCCGTCCTGTGTAATAGCCGAAACGGTCGTTGATGCAAATTTCAAGGAAGCAGGGAATCTGGCTTTCGGACGGTTGTTCAACTATATCTCTGGCAAGAACCGAAAACAGGAATCGATTTCAATGACGGCTCCGGTAAGTCAAACACATACCTCCGAAAAGATTGCTATGACAGCCCCTGTTACGATGCAGCAAACAGAGGGTAAATATGCCGTAAGTTTTCTGATGCCCTCTCGTTATACTCTTGCCACCCTGCCTGAACCTCTGGATGATTCCGTTGTCATTAAAGAAATCCCTGCCCAGAAAATAGCGGCTATTCGATATTCGGGTACCTGGAGCCAAGAACGGTATGAGGCACAGAAAATCTCTTTAGAGGAATTCTTAAAAACCAAAGGGCTGGTTTCGACAGGGAAGCCTATCTTTGCCCGGTATAATCCTCCCTTTGAGCTTTGGTTTCTCAGACGAAATGAAGTATTAATCCCCATAGAGTAATTCCACTTTTTACACGGCTCAAAATGAAATCCAAAAACAATCTATTCTCAATATAAGTCCAATACTGTTCGGCAAATTGGCAAAAGTGTTTGGGATTTGGGGCTTAGGGGTGTATCGTATGGAGTGTGAAAGGACGAAAGTGAGTTGCCCTGGTTGCCGAGTTCTGCGCAGCAGCATCCCTGGGCC
>JBDKVE010000135.1:0-7075 GCA_039679345.1 Anaerohalosphaeraceae bacterium | reverse complement strand
GAGTTTATCAGTGCTGGCGTCGATGTGATTATCATTTCACCCAAAGAAGCGGCGCCCCTGACTCCTGTGGTGGCACAGGCTTACGATAAAGGCATCCCCGTAATTGTGATGGACCGGCGGGTTCTGGGTGACAAGTACACCTGCTTTGTCGGCGCGGATAACAAGAAAATCGGCCACGCGGCGGGCAAATGGATTGTCCAGAAACTCGGCGGCAAGGGTAAAGTGGTCGAATTGAAAGGACTGATGACCTCGACCCCCGGCCAGGATCGTCACAATGGCTTTATGGAGGGCATCAAGGACAGCCAGCTTGAAATCATCTTTGACGCCGACATGAAATGGCTGGAACCCAATGCCCGCAAAGAGATGGAGTCGGCCCTGGCGCGCTTCCCGGAAATCAATCTGGTCTATGCTCACAATGATCCAGGCGCCCACGGTGCCTATCTGGCAGCCAAGGCGGCTGGGCGGGAGAAGGATATTTTATTTGTCGGTATCGATGGCCTTCAGCAGGAAGGGCAGGCCTATGTCAAGCAGGGACTGCTCTCTGCCAGCTTTGAATATCCTACCGGCGGCAAGGAAGCGGTTGAAGCATCCATGGCACTGCTTTCCGGGAAAACGATTGAAAAAGAGATTACCCTGGCCTCGCGGGTCTTCACCAAAGACAACATTGACACTGGCGGAGAATGGCTTTCCGAATAATCACCTGAAAACCCGACAAGATCGATTAGTGATGGTCGGAGTAGAACATTCGCATAAAATTTAGCTTGAGGACAAATCCATGAGGTTGTCAAAGAACCTTACCGCTTGTGTTCTGTCTATTTGGAGTATCATCACAGGGATTTTGCAGGCCGGACAGGCACGTTCAAATTATTATGCCCACAATGTTGTCGAAGATTCGTATGGTGTGATTGCTCCCTGGCATCCAGGGCAGAACGGCCCGCTGGATTTACGTCTGAGAATTGCTGTCGAGGCGCTTAAACGCTACCCGTGGGTGGATGGTCAAAAGGCGGTCATGGCCGCACCGGATTTTATCTATAACTCCCACTGGAGCATCAAGGGCGACGGCACCATTCTGATTCCCCCGACCAACGACTGGATGTGCGGCGACCTGAGCCAGCGGGCATGGAGCATCATCAAGGGATTAACCGCCTATTACCAGTACAGTGGGGACCCGATGGCCTTTCTTTATATCCCACTGACGGCCGACTATATTCTGGATTATGCCCAGACCAGCGAAGACCACGACTGGCCTCGCTTCCCCATTGCCACACCCACCAGCGGCAAGGCGTATGGCAAATGCGACCAGAACGCACGCAATCAACTGGACCTCTGTGCCATTGTCGGCACCGAGATATTGCGGGCGTACAAGCTGACCGGCAATCCGCGTTACTTCGAAGCGGCGAAGCACTGGGGGGATGTATTTGCAGAAAAATGCAATCTTGACCCGACCCAGCCGCCATGGAACCGCTATACCCATCCGGAAGTCGTGGGCTGGTCCGATGAACTGACCGGCAGCGTGACGCTGATCCTTGATTTTCTGGATGAGCTGATCCGAATGGGCTATACGGGAAAAGACCACGCCCTGATTAAAGCGAGGGACGCCGGGCGGCGGTATGTCCGGGATATCCTGACACCTCGCTGGTTGCAGAATGATACGTGGGGCCGGAACTATTGGGATTGGGACAATCCTGTGATTTGCGGTATCGTCTCGATGTGCGGTGATTACATCATGAAAAATCCACAGGCCTTCCCCGGCTGGCAGACGGACATGCGAAATGTCCTGACGCTGATTTTTAACCGAAACTGTGCCGACCCGGCTTCCAAGGGTGATGTCTATCATGGGGCGTGGGCATTTCCGGAATCATCGACCTGCTGCTGGACATCGCTGTCGTACAATCAATATACAGCCGCCCCGACGCTGCTGCGGTTTGGAGTGCTGGCTGAAGATGAACGGATATTCGAGATTGGCCGGCGGATGATGATTATGGCTACCTACGATAGCCACGAAAATGGGGTTGTCTGGGATGGTCTGGAGGGCAGTGCCGTCGCCACCAAGGAATGGTCGAATCTGGCCCACCCCTGGCCGCTGTGCCAAATTATGGAGGCGATGGCCTGGACGCCGGAAGTGTTTGGTCCCAAACGAGAAAACCATATTATGCGCAGTACGTCGGTGGTCAATCACGTCGTCTATCAGAAAAACCGTATCGCTTATTCTACCTTTGATGCACCCGATAAGACCATCGATGTTATCCGGCTGTCCTTTATCCCCGGCTCAATCACGGCGGATGCGGAATCCCTTCGGGCAAAAGCTGTTCTGAATCAGAGTGGCTACATCCTCCAGCCGCTTCCCGATGGGGATTTTCTTTTAACCATTCGCCATGACCGGGCAAAAAATTTGATCATTGAGGGACAAGGGGATCCCCAACAGCAGATCGATGATGCGCAATTTACTTTTCAAGGCAACTGGAAAAGTATTTCTATAAAAGACGCTTCCGAAGGTGCTGTTCACAGTTCCTCCCAGAAGGATGATACATTAGAGTATTCCTTCTATGGCAACCAGGTACGTGTCTTTGGCATTGCCAGCCCCGAAGGCGGGCTGGCCGAGGTTTATCTGGATGGCCAAAAACAATTGACGCTGATAGACTGCTGGAATCCGCAAATCCGTACCCGGCAATTGCTGTATCATAAAAACGGCATGGAGAATGCCAGCCATGTGCTGAAAGTCGTTGTCCTGGGCAAAGGCAATCTGATTTCCAAAGGCAAGGATGTGATGATTGATTCGATTCAATTTTCAGATACTTTTGCCGAGCCGGATTTTGGGCAGGGCGGCGGCCCCACTCATGCCCAGCGGATGATTTATGGGTATCCTGAGCGTCAGGATTATATTGACTCCAACGGCAACACATGGCGCCCGGCCACGGAGTGGGTGATTCGCAGTGGCTATGGTAAAGATACCGTTGACAAGGCCTGGTGGACCAAGCGTCGCAGTATGTATATCGGCAAGACTGCCGACCCTGAACTGTATCGTTATGGGGTGCATGGTTCCGACTTTTGGGTCAATCTGACGGTCGGGCCGGGCAGGTATTATGTTACACTGAAATTCGCCGATACCCCGCTGCACTTTTTCCTCGAGACGGATAAGGATAAGCAGCGGATTTCTCACGCGGTGAATGCCTCGATCAACGGCCAGCCCGTGATTGAAAAGATGCTGGTCTCAGAGGCGGCGGGCGGACTGTTTCTGGCCGTTGACAAAACCTTTAAAGACATTAAACCTCAAAACGGCACGATAACAATCCATCTGACCGGTGTCGATGATAAAGAAGCCATTCTTCAGGCGCTTGAAGTGGGTTCCATGGCGGAATATAAACCATAATCTGCAATAGGAAGGTAACATGAGATTGAATCCCTATCTTATATCCATTGGCGTTGTTATCATCCTGTCTGTCAACAGTTTTGCCGCCAGATTTTATATTCCGGTCATTGACGGGGATTGGTGGCAGGTGGCATCGACGCCGGATCTCGGTCAATACAACAGCGACAAACAGCAACCGGTCGATTTCAGCATCTGGCAGGCCAAAGACGGCATCTGGCAATTGTGGTCGTGTATCCGATTTACCAAACTCGGCGGCCATACCCGCTTGTTTTATGGCTGGGAGGGGGCCAGACTGACGGATAAAGACTGGACCCCCAAAGGAATTGCCATGATGGGCAAACCTGAACTGGGCGAACCTCTCGGCGGGCTTCAGGCACCGCATGTAATCCAGCATAAAGGCGCCTATTGGATGATGTATGGTGACTGGGACAATATGCGGATGGCAACCAGCAAAGACGGCAAGTCCTTTGAGCGACTGACTTGGGCCGGGGTTCTTTTTTCCGAAGGCCCAAGGGTTAATACCCGCGATCCGATGCTGCTGTTTACGCGGGGCAAATGGAATTGTTACTATACGGCTTTCCCTGCACAGCATGGCTATGTTTATTGCCGGACGTCAGACGACTTGCTGAGCTGGTCAGACCCGGTGATTGTCAGCTATGGCGGAAAGGCGGGCAATAATCCCTATTCCTGCGAATGCCCGCATGTCGTGGAAATATCGCCGGGTAATTACTATTTGTTCCGGACGCAATTGTACGGCCCCGGAGCACAAACGACCATTTATCAATCCGTCAACCCCTGTTATTTCGGCATTGATAATGATGCCTGTTATATCCGCCAGATGAATTTATGTGCCCCTGAGATTGTCACCCTGGATGGGAAGTATTACATCGCAGCACTCAATCCGGATTTGGATGGGGTCCGTGTCGCCCGGCTCAAATGGAAATGTTATGATAAAGCGGTTTTTGCAATCGATAACCAGGATCACCGGGCGCAGTGGAAGCTCAAAGAGGGCGATCTAAAAATCGTTTTTACCAATTCCGTACGTGATCGGTTTTGCCCCAGAACAGAACATTTTATCAGCACCGCCGAAACTGGCCCAAATGCATTTGACGATGCCCTGACCGGGGTTATTCAAAGCCCTGTATGCAAAATCACTGCCGCAGAATGCGTCCTGTTTATCTCCGGCGGAAAAGATTCGCAGCAGGTTTACATCTGCATTGAAGATGCAAAAACCGCTCAGGAATATGCCCGTTTTACCGGCAAAGATGATAACCTGTTCGATCCTGTTTTTGTGGATTGCAGGGCGTTTATCAACAAAGAAGTCCTCATCAAAATTGTTGACCGGTCCGCTCAATCCTGGGGACATATCAACTTCGGCGGTCTATATGAAGCCAGTCCGGTTAACGACTTATGACCTGTCAGGTTATGGTGCTGCCGGCCTTATGCCGATAAGGCACCGCCAAGGAAGATTTCCACACGGTCAGACCCTGCAACAGCATTCAGGTTTTTAACAAATTCCGTGCGGTTAAAGTTTGTTTTTTTGCGGAATTGATAATGCAGCGAGACCCGGCCGTCCATGACAGAGACGGTTTTGACGCTGACGTTATCCAACTCCTGATTCATAAATCGATTGAGCGATTCTTCAATTTGGGCATAGGCGTCGACTTCAAGGGACAGGATGAGGTTGGTGAAACGCCGCAGCGAAAACCGGGTACGTACCAGATATTGAACCGTCAATGCGAGTAAGGCCGCAGCGAAAAGAACAATCACAATCGCATAGGTTTTAGTGGCGATGCCGATGGAGGAGGCGATCAGGAGCAGCAGGAAGCCAATTTCGGCAGAGTCCTTGACCGGAGTACGGAAACGCACGAAGGACAAGGCTCCCAGCAAGCCCAGCGACAGGGGGATGGAGCTTTGTATGCCGAGGAACAGAGCGGTGATGGCCGGGCCGCCGAGGATGAAGCAGCGATCCACACCCGCACCGATGTTTCGCGAACCATAAAACAGGTGATACATCAGATAAACGATAACCGAGGCCGCCAAGGAAATCCCGATGGGAATGCACAGGCTGACGAAGTCGATGTCGGGGCTTTGAAAATTCAACTGAGTGGGCATTTTTTTCTCCTGCAATATAAAAGTGGTATGTGTTGTTACATTCTTTCTCCGCGGCCCGATGGCATCAGACGTCCGAAGGACCCGGTTTTTTCCAATTGAGACTGCATACAGGTGGCATATTTAGAATAACGGCTCCAGTCGGTGTCCAGCAAGTGAAGCGAGCAGAGTGTCATGGGAATTTCAGCGGAACGGCCTTTGATTTCGATGACGGCGCCTTCCATCGACAGGGACTGCTCGCCGCGATTGAGCAGCGAATAAACCAGGGATGAGCGGATGTTCCAGTCCAATGAAATCCGTGAGCCGGTCAGTGGTTCAACAAAGCGAAGCCGCTGATATGATATCAAAAGCATCGGGTGAAGCTGAGTGCGCGGTTGGTAGTCAAATTCGGCCAGGGTGTTGAATATCTGGGTATAGGACAGCGGGCCGTTGCGCAGGGCGGATGGATTTAGCCGTTGTACGGGAACCGGCTGTTCTTTGCGCTGTTTACTGCCGGCAAAGCCGTTTTTGGACTTCAGTTCGATAAATACAGGGACGGTGTCGGCATCCTGCGAATAATCGTACCAGCGAACACGGACTTTGTTGCGGACCCGCTGGCCCTGTTCCGATTCATCATAATAATCCAGGTCGGCGGTGTCATAATAGACCGAATGAATGGTGCCTCGGGCGTATCGGCGGTCAGCCGGGCAGCAATGGGCCAGCAGATGCGATGCAAACGGGATTGCCGAAGAAGGCAGATAGAATTTGCGTTCAAACCGCTCGGAGGCCGACAAAGTGGGCTGGGATTGTTTACGGTTGCCAATCCATGCAATCATTACATCATTCCTCCCGGCCCGGGCATCATGGGCCATTGATTATTTTGCTGGCGCTGCTGAGCGGTGGGCTTGGAGGGCGACTTGCCATCCAGTTGCTTGCGGACCGAGTCACGACGTTTGGTAATGAAAGATTTCAGGCCGGGGGCACCCATGCCCATTCCGCCGCCACCGCCGGGTCCACCCATTCTGCCGCGATTGTTGCCCATTTGGGCGAGTCGGCCTAACTGCCCCTGGCCGCCGGGACGCATTTGCTGATTTTGCTGGCCTTCGGCAGCAGGTTGCTGGGCCATGCCGGGCATTTCGGGTGGCATTCCCATAGCCATTTCAGGGCGTTGTTGTGTTGAATTGTTCGCATTGTCGGGACGCCGCATACCCATCATATCCAATCCGGCATTACCTTCAGTGAGACCTTTTTCAAACTGCTCCATGGTAAAGAATTTCAGTTCGTCTTTTTCGACATAGGGACGAATGAGAGTGACCCATTGATCAATCCGCTTTTCGAGAACCCCTTCGGCAAAATCGCCGGCCAGCATCTCTTCATGATACTGATGGTAACGCTCCAGATAGGGCGGATAGGCCAGCAGACGTTTGACCAGAGGGCGGCTGTCTAATCCGCTGGTGACGGGTTCGTCAATATAGAACTCAGCTATATCCCCCTGTGAAGCACCCATACGGAAGGTGCCGAACGCCATATTCAAGTCCCACGGGATAATCGTGAAATAGCCATTCGTCTCATAGAGATAATAATTATGTCCCATGCCGGTGTAATTATCCAGAT
>JBDKVE010000134.1:0-4368 GCA_039679345.1 Anaerohalosphaeraceae bacterium | reverse complement strand
GTACATCCAACGGGAACGCTGTTGAGGTGGGACCAGACACGTACAGGGAATGTTCTTATCAAAAGAGAAGTATTTGAAAAGCATCACCTGTATTTTGATCCGAACTTCACAACCGGTGGATCGGATCGCGAGTTCTTCAAGCAGGCGATGCAAAGAGGCTGCAGATTCATCGCCGTCGAGGAAGCTCCCGTTTATGAGATCGTGCCACCGGAGCGCTGGACTAAGAGCTACTGGCTGAAGCGAGCACTGGTTAACGGATACAATTCACAAAAAAATAACAGGGACCAGGTGCACGGAATCAACAAGATTATTATGCCTGTGAAATCAGCAGGAGCAGTATTGGCATATGCTCTGGCGTCTCCTGTATGTGCCTGTCTCGGCAACCATGTGCTCATGCAATGCCTGGAACGAGGATGTCATCATTTGAGCAGGCTGTCTGCAATAATGGGCATCGAGTTGGTCAAGAAAAGGGACTTTTAGCAGGGGATCTTAATTAATAAACGTGAGCGCAACAGCAGCTATAAGGGCTTCAAAGTTTCAGCTTGAACTTATGATTGTCAGACTGAAGAATTCAGCCTTCGTCAAAAATATTTTTGTCGTAATGACGGGCACCGCCGCGGCCCAGGTCATCGGTTTTGCCCTTTCTCCAATTATCAGCCGCCTTTTTACGCCATCCGACTTCGGAATATATGGCTCGTTCGGTTCGGTGTGGGGCATTGTTGCCGCCGGGGTGACACTGCAATACAGCCAGGCCATCATGCTGCCCAAAGAGAAGGGGGATGCTGCCAATCTCTTCTTTGTCTCATGCCTGAGTACGCTTGTTGTGACCTTCATCCTGCTGGCAATTTGCCTGATTACACCCACATCTTTAAACGATTTAATGAAAACAACCGGCATATGGGCCCTGGCACTGTTGGTTGCAGCGACCATGGTCTCCGGTATCAATCAGTCATGCCAGGCCTGGTGCGTGCGCGTAAAGGCATTTAAGCACACCGCGGCATCGCAGGTTGTTCGCAGCGTCTCTTCCAATGGGGCGCAGATTGGCTTCGGGCTCCTCAATGGAGGGGCGCCAGGGCTCATCGTCAGTACAGTATTGGGCAATGTCCTGGCAAGTATCAATCTTGTCCGGGTGCTTCTTCCAGATGTTGCAGCCATGCGTTCCAGCATTCAGTGGGGCCGAATGAAGCAACTGGCCAGGGAATACCGGGACTTTCCCATGTATTCCGCCTCACAGAACGTTCTCAATGCCCTGTCGTCGGGCCTGCCGGTGCTGCTGTTGACGCAATATTATGGCATTGCCGTGGCCGGGGCCTATGCATTTGGGATGCGCATCCTTGAGGCCCCGATGGGCTTTGTCTCGACTGCGCTTCGACAGGTGCTTTTTCAGAAGGCGGCCGAAACACAGCATCAGGAAAGAAGCCTGCTATCCCTGTATGTGAAGATCACGGCCGGGCTGTTTGCCATGGCCATCATTCCATCACTGGTATTGGTTATATGGGCTCCCCAGATATTCTCATGGGTATTTGGCGCCCAGTGGTACGTGGCAGGCGATTTTGCCAGGGGCCTGGTGATATGGCTGCTGTTCGTTTTCTGTAACTTGCCGGCCGTTCTTTTCGCCCGGCTCATCAGGATACAGCGCACAGTGTTTTTCTACGACCTGTTTCTGCTGGCTTCGAGAGTGACAGCTCTGGTTTTGGGAGGTTTGTATTTGAGCGCCCTTCATACGGTTACGCTGTTTGCGCTTGTCGGTGCGGCCATGAACCTTTTTCTGATTTTTCTGGTGGGCTATGCTGTGATGAAGAAAGAGGGGCAGGTTAATTTCGCACAGCTACGCGATTCCCTGATGAAATAATCGAATATTATCCAGGAAAATCGTGAATGAACCCCCGCGGTGCGTCGAGTTGAAATGACACCCCGAAAGGGTGAGGACGATAAAGAGAATAAACATTGTGGAATGAGACAGAAATATGCTGTTAAAAAAGGATAAACGCACCTATGTCATTAGAACTGTCAAATTCCGTGAAATCCTCAATTCCCACGCTGCGTTAACCAGTGAATTCATTCTTGAATTTCATGATGGTTCCGTCGGTATGGCTGCTTCGCCGCAGGGCGAGACCATCAGTATTTACGAGGATGGAAAACTTTCCATTTCCCCGGAGACCATTATCAAAAAGTTGGAAAACGATGGTCTCATCGGTAAGCCGATTGACCTGAAAACATTTGATGCATATCTCGAGCGAAATGTCTCCCGGATCGGAAGAAACAATGCATTCGGCCTGTCTCTCGCTTTTTTTAAAGCCGCGAACGAAAAAAAGACATTGTTCGAACTGTTCGATAAACCAAAGGCTAATCTGTCGCCGCCACGCCTCTGCTGCAACATTCTGAATGGCGGATGGCACGCTTATACTAATCCTGTACTGAGTGATTTTCATGAATACATTCTTGTAGCCAGGAGCAACGCTATCAAGGACGTAATTGCCGACCACAAAGAGATCCAGGAACTTGTGAGAGAAAGGCTGAGAAAACAAAGGAAGGCTGTCGTGGCAGGAAATACAGTCCATCGTTTCAAGACGGCAGATAACCGCGAATGCATCGAGTTTATACTGAAGATACGGGAGGACCTGGGGCTTTCGGATCAATACGACCTGATGATCGATGCATCAGGCAGTGACCTCAGAACCGATGGGAAATATTCACTTCCGATCACGGATAAAAAACTGCGTTCAGGCGAGGAGTTTCTCAGATACTGGCTGGATCTGATCAGTCAATACGATTTGGTTTTTCTCGAGGACCCATTCTGCGAGACAGATTATGATTCCTGGCATGAGCTTACGACATCTCAACAGGCATGCAAAATCATCGGGGATAATTTGTATTCCTCCAATGCCAAGAGGATTGCCCGGGGAGCTTCCAAACAATATACGCATGGCGTGGTCATAAAACCTAACCAGTCCGGTACCGTGAGTGCCGTCCGGCAGGCGGTGGAGACATCACAGGGTTTGGACCAGATGATCATTACTTCGCATCGCTCGATCAGCACGGAAGAAACGTTCGTTTCTGCGCTGACATGCATGTATGGAGTGCAATATATTAAAATAGGGCCGCTTCTGACAGACTACTCTTCGGTTCTCAGGCTCAACGAAATCATGCGGCTCACAAAGGGGGCCAATGGCTGAACGAACCATTATCAACACCCTGCGCCATGCGCACACAACGTATAATGGCGAGAGACGATATGCGGGAACGATCGATATTGATTTGAGTGATCAGGGAATCAGAGATACTCAGCTTGCGGCAGCGATACTGAGAGATGAAGGGTATGATGTAGTCATTGCCTCCACACTGAAACGCTCCTATGAGACAGCGCGCATCCTCGTCGACGGCAAGGTGCCGATTGTTCAAACGGGTCTCTGCAATGAGCGCAATTTCGGGATCATGGAAGGCCTGACATGGGAAGACGTCAAACAGCTTGTTCCACCTGTCCTGATGATAAAAGTGGGCAACGACCTGCATACGGTCAATCCAAAGGGCGGCGAGCCGTTCGAGGATGTCTGGGACAGGGCCAAAAAATTAAAACAATTATTGTTTCGGGAGTATTATGGAAAGAATATTCTTGTGGTCTCTCACGGCGTATTCCTGCAGATGTTCCACGGAGTCATGCGGGGTGTGACGTGCATTGAATCTCTTGCATCCTATCCGGCAAACCTGGAGCTTGCAAGGTTCATTTTCGACGGGTATCATTTAGCTGACCAGAAAGTACGGAAACTGGCTGGAGAAGAAGGTGCAGGCTGGTAATGCAGGATAAATAGCAGAGCATTCGGAAATATCGAATGAAAATCGGAAACCCCGAAATCAAAATGCTGGCTGATACCGTGGAAGTATCGGCGGATGTGGATGGCTTCCGCCTCTGGTACCGCGTGCCGAAGGCTTATCAGGTATCCGGAGCCGGCGACCCCTTCCTGGCGGCGGCGCTTCTGCCTGCAATGCTGGAAGGAGAGAAACTCGAGATCGACCCGGGCATGCCCGTATCCCCCAGGCTCTTGGAACATGTCTCGCAGCTGCAGGAAATACACCATTGCTGGAATCCCGTGTTGAAGATCGTACCCATACAGGCGTCGACATTGCCTGCCGGGCCCCTCAACAAGGGTGCGTTCTCTTTTTTCTCGGGCGGCGTCGACAGCATGTTCACGTTTCTGAAACGTCTGAAGGAGATCAGCCATGTGGTCTTCATCCATGGGTTTGATTTCTCCGTAGACACTGGGACTTACCAACAGGCCGTTGCACGCAACAGCGCCTTCGTGCAGGGCTACGGGAAGACCCTCATTCCCCTGGAAACAAATCAATACCACTTCGGCTATCGCTACAACC
>JBDKVE010000133.1:0-9287 GCA_039679345.1 Anaerohalosphaeraceae bacterium | reverse complement strand
ATACGTTCTGTTACGATGAAAATCTAATCGGAAAACTGGACCAGAATTCACGGACATTATCCGATTCACCGCGGGATTATCAGGCTTATTTAAATGACTGTTTGAAGAAACTCAAACAGCAGGATCGCACACTGTTGAAGCTTCGTTATTTTGAAAATCACAAAGCCCAGGAACTGGCCTCACGGTTCAGTTGTTCAGTTCAGTATATCTATCGCAATATCTCAAGAATTCATCAGCTTCTGCTTGCCTGTATCAAGAAACAATTCATTCTCAAGGACTCTATCTAATGTCGCTTGATCCATTACAACAGAAAGAAATCATGGATATTCTGATCCTGTCACTGGAAGGTCAGGCTGGCAGTGAAGATATGGAGAAGCTCAAAGAGATACTGAACGCTTCATCGGAGGCAAGGGATTATTACCTTCGGGCGATCATGGCGGCCGAGTGTGTCCGTAAGATTGACTGGGAGACTCAGACTCTTGAGGAAGGTGCCGCCGGCAGCGAAAATCTAAATGCGGTATTATGGAAAGCTCTGGCGGAGGCCGAAAAAAAGGCTCCTGCGGTTGAAGTGGTTGTCCCAGAGGAACCCAGTATTATAATTCAGAAAGTTCAGTATCAGAAACTGGGCCGTAAAATCAGCAAAGGTTCGTTATTGACTCTGTGCATGGCCGCTGCGGCGATTGTTTTGATTTTTTTGTTTGCCAGATATGCACCGCAGGAAACCGGCATAAAAGTCGCCGTGTTGTCCGACAGTATCAATGCCAAATGGGCGGATATGGACAGTGCGATGGAAAAAGGTGCGTCTGTATTTACCAGCCGCAGAAGGCTTTTGCTCCGGGAAGGGATGGTCGAACTGCTTTACGATAACCAGGCCAGAGTGACCATTGAATCCCCGGCCGAGTTTGAGATATTGACCGGTGACCAGGTCAACTTGAATTATGGACGGCTTTATGCATCTATTCCGCAAAGCGCCATCGGATTTACCGTCCAGACATCTTCGGCCAGAATTATTGATTTAGGTACGGAATTCGGGGTAAAAGCTGATTCTGAGGGCGTAACGGAATTGCATGTCATCAAGGGAAAAACCAGCCTCATTGCCGGCCAGAAGTATCGCAGGTGTTTGGAAGTCTCCGAGGGGGTCGCCAAGCTTATCACGGGAGAACAGGGACTCATAAACGACATTCCCTGCCGTCATGACGTATTCATTCGGTCAATCAATTCCGACAAAAATTTTGTGTGGCGGGGACAGTCTGCGATCAGCCTGGCGGACATTGCCGGGGGTGGAAATGGATTCGGAGAAATCCAATCCTTAATCGGACTTGATCCCGGCACAGGACACTATGTGTCGTCAATTCTCAAGAATGTACGTCGTAGTGAAAACAAGTACACTCCTGTTGCCGACTCCAAATTTATTGACGGCGTTTTTATTCCTGACGGCGGTCCGGATGGCAGGATTCTTATTAGCTCTTTAAAGGATACATTCCAGTGCCCTGATACAAAAGGGGAATATACACATGGGATTGCTGTTTACAGAGGGGATATCACAAAGCAGCATGATACCATTCCGCCGGCGATTTTTCGGGGCCGGACCTATGAAGACAAGCCGATTATGATGATCCATAGCAACTCGGGCATTACGTTTGATCTTCAGGCCATTCGACAGTCGCTGTCCGGACTGGATTTAACCCGTTTCGTGGCATTCGGCGGCCTGAGCGAAGCGCTCAATACGGCAACTCTGTCACCGGATGTCGATTTCTGGGTACTGGTTGACGGTCAAGTCCGGTATGAGAAGAAAGCATTAAAAATCAAAAACAACGAGATTGATTTTAATATTGAACTGGGGCCGCAGGAACGCTTTCTGACGCTGATTGTGACGGATGGTTCCGAATCAGACCAGCCCCTCAGAAGAGATGCAGCCTGGAATAATGACTTTTTCTACTTAATCGATCCGCAATTGAGGATAGCGGCCGCTTCAAATTAATCGGTGCCTGCAACAGGAACCATGATTATTGAATTTAGTAGTTCACAATAAGTTAACAAGTGTATTTGAAAGGGTAACGAAATGAAAAAAAAGCAAATTGGAATCTTGCTCATGATGTTATGCATGATCGGAATGTCATCGGCAACGAGTATCTTGTGGTGTTCGGGCAAATCCGATACAGATTATGGGTGGGTTGATCTGCTCAAGAGCGCAGGGTACACCGTGGACCGACTGGAGCAGGCGACCGTGATGACGCAGGCCAAGGTCGATCTGGCAAATACCTATGATTTGGTGATTGTTGGACGTGACACCATTAGTGGTGATTATGCCAACACCGGAGAGGCGGCTCTTTGGAACAGTATCACCAGTCCCCTGATTTGCCAAACCGGTTATCTATGGCAAAACAGCCGTTGGAAATGGCTCAATAGCGCCAGTACATTTAACACTGGAGGAAATATCGTTCCTGAACTGGCTGCCGGTGATCCGCTTTATGATATCCTTTTTAATGGTGCTGCGCTGGACGAAAACGGGTTATTCAATTATGCCGTTAGTAATGTAACCGTGGCACAAACAGCCAGTGCCGGAAACGGTATCCTGATCGGGCACCGTAATTACGATCCTCAGCCTTGGGTCTATGCCGCCTATTGGCAGCAGGGCGTGGAGTTCTATGGCGGTGCCGCTCAATATGCGGGGGGTCCGCGTCTGGCTTTGGCCGGCGGTGAAACGCCTGACGCCAACCGCGGTGCCTTTAACCTGACCGATGACGGAACCGTTATCTTTTTAAATGCGGTCAGTTACATGATCGGCAGCATTCCGGCGCATGCTCCGAGTCCGGCCCATGCAGCCACCGGTGTTCACCCGGAAGTGGTGCTGACATGGAAGGCGGGCCTTGATCCGAATGATCTGACAAAGGTGAATCCGGCCATCAAGAAACATTATGTCTGGAGGAGTAACGGCAATACGGCGAATCCCGATCTGACGCATGTTGCGACGATTGATATTACCAATTACAACGATCCTGCGGCTGACGGCGTCTATGATCCGACACCGGATTTAATCACTGACGGATTCTATTACTGGAAGGTGGAAGAAGGGCTTGACAATGGCACCGGCGGCACGTATCCGGCCGGCGATCCCAACAACCTGGTCGGTCCGCTCTGGACATTTGACACAAGTACTCTTCCGGAAATTACGGCACAGCCTGCCTCGGTCAAGATCGACGCGGGACAAACCGCCGTATTCACAATGGGGTACAGCAGTATTTCGTCTGCTTCCGTGACCTGGTATAAAGACGGTTCACCGCTGACGGCCGGTGAGGATATCACAATTGAGACGGACACGGACTCCAGCATCTTAACCCTTGCCAATACCGACAGCAGCGATAAGGCCGGCTACTATGCGATTGTTACTAATACAGGCGGCAACTCCGACCCGACCCAAACCGCTTATCTGGTGTTCAAACAGCGCCTGGCCTGGTATCAGTTCGAACAGAATTTAAATGATTCGGCCGGCACAAACCATGCGACCGACACGGGTAATGTGGCCTATGCCGCCGGCAAGATTACGTCCGGTGCTCAGGCCTATGCCGCAGATCCGAATGGCTCCAACTATGGTCTGTTATCAACGGATGCCTATCCCAAAACCGGATTCGGTAACGGTCTGGATACCTTTACGTACGAATGCTGGGTGAAACTTGCGGCCGGTGAAGGCGGCGTAATTCTGGGGACCTTTAATGACGGCACGACGACGGGCCTTCGCTTCAGTGTCAATGGTGCTGAAAATAACATCAGCGCACATGTGCGGCAGGAAGGCGGCCAGTTCGTTCAGCCCGGAACTGCTTCGCTTGCGACAGACAGTCAATGGCATCATATTGCGTTGACCTATGATGGCTCTGCGATGAAAATCTTTGTGGACGGTTCCTGGAAAACGACGGCAACCGGCACCGTCACGAACTTTGCCGCATGGCAATACCCGATAGCACTGCTGGCCCGAAACAGCCGCGGCACGATCCTGGAAGGCTTTACGGGTCAGGTCGATGACTTGCAGATTTTCAACTATGCATTGACTACCGAGCAGGTTGCCCAGGCCTATCTGGACGTTCAGGGCGGCTGGATCTGCAATACGGAATTGCCGGCACTGACCTATGATTATGACAATAATTGCCAGGTGGATATTGCTGACTTTGCGATATTTGCCGCAGATTGGCTTGACAGCAACCGTGTTTATGCTCAGTAAGCGGCTGGTGTAATACAGAATGTTAATAACAGAGGGTTTGGCTGATTTAATCAAACCAGGCCCTCTGTTATAAAATCTCGAAACAAATGTTGTTAATATTAATTTTGTGGAGGATGTGAAAGATGAAAAGAGTAGTGTTTGTTTTCATGTGTATGGGTTTGGCGTCCATGGTGTCTGCAGAACTCGTCGAGGTTTATGACAACACCGGGGATGCTTATGGAAACACCCGGGGGTTCAGAATTGATTTTGACGCATCGACTACATCAGTGAATGTGGACTGGACCCCCGACCTGGTCGATGGGCAGATATACAGTCTGGATTCCCTGACTCTTAAGGCGGATTCGACCAATGCGACCGTAACTCCCGTGTATCTCGGGGTATATACGGGCTTTGATGCCGGGGTTTGGTCCGGTTTTCTGGGCGTATCGGACCAGGCTTATGACTGGGGAACCCCTTCCGTTGACACTGTGCTTACATATACATTTACCGGAATCAATGTTACGGTGGATTCAGTGGTCGGATCGGGTTCGGGCCTGCTCTATTTCATGTACCAGTACGGAACCGATGCGCGTACAACGTATGAGATCACGCGCGCAACCTGCAAGTGGAATCTCGGTATGGATGGTACCTTTTCCAATGTCATCGGTGATAATACTGCTATTGTATCCGATCGTTCGCCAGAATACGCCGCGCAGTTCATTGCGGTTCCGGAACCGATAACGATGGTCCTGCTGGGTCTGGGCGGACTGATGCTTCGTCGGAAGCGCTAAATGGCAGGCAGTAATCCGGGCACGCATGGGGAACGGATGTAAAGATGAATAGAGCTGGTATGATTTTGGCTTTAGGTTTATTCCTGACCGTTTCCCTGCAGGCAGCCATCTCCGATCCCGGCCAGATAGCCGGCCTGTATTTGCGGCTGGAGGCCGATTCTCTCAGCCTGGCAGACGGAGCGACGGTCACCTCGTGGACCGATTTGGCAAGCGGCTATGCATTTACGGGAACGGCAAGCTATAATGCGTCTTACGCCAACGGCCACGCGGCGGTGTACTTTAACGGCATCAACAATGCGTTAGTCAATCGCGCCTTGACTGACGGGCCCAGTACGGCGAATCTGACACTATTTGTCGTCGGCAATTTCACGACCGCCGTAAATGACAGCGTCTCGGACTATATGATATCCGCCCAGTATCCGGGCTCAACCTCCGGCAACCGGCTCCGCATTCTCAAAGGCCAGACCGACGCAAAAATTGACATCGCCTGCGGTGCCGGCAGTGCAGTGACTGATGTCGCAGCCAGTGACGCCAAACTGCACGTCTTTACGATCGTTTCCGGGCAGACCAGTAACATGGTACAATTCTTTATAGATGGCGCCTCGGTACGTTCGTTTAACAGCGGTACAGACGCCCTGGCGCTGCAGGCACTTGGGCTTGGATTTTATCACAGGACCGGCAATCAGTTTGGCGACTGCAGTATTGCCGAGGTCCTGCTGTATAACCGTGCGATCACGAGCACGGAGGTCAGCGATGTCGCAGTTTATCTTCAGGAAAAATACAATCCCTTCCCGATCACAACACCCACGTATATCAATCCCGTAAACGTGCGAATTGCCGACCCTGCGGTTCTATGGACCGCAAACGGTAATTACAGGTACTACGTGGCCGGAACCGGTACCGAAAGACACGTCTCCTATGACCTTGTCAACTGGCGAAGAAAAAACAGCTACATCGATCTGGGATACTACAAAAATCGCGGCAACCTGTATTCCTCCAACCTGTGGGCCGCGGAACTGGCGGAAAAGGATGGCCATTACTATTACTACTTCACCGTTCCTATCGACGATTCCCGAAGGGCAATCTACGTCGCTCATGCCAACTCGCCGGATGATACTTTTGTTCCCCTGCCGTTTCCGGAGGCAGGGCAGCCGTGGACGCCCGTCCTGTCACAAAGCGACAGCATCATTGACCCGCATGTGTTTATCGATGACGATGGCACACCCTATTTATTCTTCAATAAGGACGTTGGCCAACTCCGTGTCGTCAAACTGCTATCAAACATGTATCAAACGACAGGCAGCGTGACCAATATCTTCTCGGCAAGTCAATCCTGGGAAAACTACTGGATGGAAGGCGCTGCCGTCCTTAAGCGTAATGGTATCTATTACCTGACTTGGTCGTCCAATTACTATGGCGGCAACAAGTATACCGTCGGCTATGCCACAGCAACAGCCCCCATGGGTCCCTATACGAAGGCGTCGACGTCATCATCACCGCCTCTTAATCCCATCCTCCAGCAATGGCTGACATATCCCGGCTATCCGTATGAAGATGACCCCGCAACCAACAATCCCGACAGGGTCGACCCTGTGAACATCGGCTATTCCAGCCCCGGCCACCATAGTTTTGTAAGATCCCCCGACGGGACCGAAACCTTTATCTGCTATCATACCAAGATAGGCACCGCATTCAACGGAACCCGGCAGATGTGCATCGATCGAATCGGTTTTACGTCCAACGGCCAATTATATGTCGATGCTCTCGGCAACACGGCCCCGACGCGAACGGCCCGGCCCTATCCATCCGACGCGTTCTATCCCTGCACGGCCGAAAATGATGAATTTGGCGGCACAACGCTGGACGCCGATCGCTGGCTGAGCGTCTGGCGGGAAGATGCGGTCTTGTGGTCGGTCTCCGGCGGCAGCCTGAACGTGACAATGACCACTGGCAATATTTTTGATGTCGATGGCGCCACCGCCAAAAACATCTTTTTACAGAAGGCTCCCCGCGGCGATTGGTCCATTACCACAAGAGTCACGGTCCCGGCCTCCAGCAACAATCCGCGCGTCTATATCATCGCCATGCAGAACACCAATAATTATGTTCTCTTCCTTGCAAGACCGCAATCCACGCCGGCCGTTCAGCCTATGTGTGAAATCAACGGCAGCAGAACCGCTCCGGAGTATAGTCTTACGTTCCCCACGACCTTTTATCTTCAGATTCGCAAAACCTGCGGTTCTTATTACCAATGCTACTACAGCGCAAACGGCTCAACCTGGACGCCGTACGGTGCCAATTATTATGCCGATCTCAAAGACATCTACGTTGGCCTGGCCGCCTACAATGACGGCAGCGCCAAACAGGTCCGGTTTGATTATTTCAGGATTCAGCGTTCAGCCGATCTGGACCAGGACGGTCTGGTCGACATAAACGACTTCGCCGCTTTAAGCGGCCAGTGGCTGGATGAAAGCTGTTTCCCGAAACCGGACGCCGACATCGATAACGACTGCACAGTCGATGTATCCGACCTTGCCGGCCTGGCAATCCAGTGGCTGACCTCTTGCTCCTGTAGTCGGCCGTAAATCGATCTCTTCCGTTTTTTTTAAGCATAGAAGGGAACTCGGATGGCATTGTTGGAAAGGATCCTGGGGTGTGCGACCGTTTGTTAGGCGTGGTGACTTAAATTTGCTTTTGTGAAGGACATGAAAGATGAAAAGAATAGTGTTCATTTTCATGTGTGTGAATTTGGCATCAATGGCCTCGGCAAACGTGGTCGAGGTTTTTGACAACACCGGGGATAATTGCTATATCTCATATTTTGTGTAAAAAATGAAGATTAGGCTTGGTTAACAGTTCTGTAAACTGCCGATGTTTTACTGTGACTGACGCAAAACTGACGCAGCATGTAATCGAATTATTATCATCATGAGAGGATTCACCAAGCATTAGACAGGATCATAGATCCCGAGCATCAGATTGATGATACTGCAGAGGTTCAGCGAATTGTACGACTCGGAGGATTGCCCAGGGCATATCATATATTGGTCGCTTGGGTTTGGGGCGATTTAACTGCCGGCCAATCTCTTCCAGACAGACCTGTTGGGCCCGCATTTTTAAAATGACTTCCCGCACATCAATGTTAAGATGGTGATATCCCATTATCCAGCTCCGAATAGGTTTTGTTTTCGCAAACTCAAACTCTATCGGATACCCGCGACAAGGGGTACTTTTTTGTGGAACAATACCCCGATTTACCGCTATAATAGATTGCGTCTGACGGAGGATAGGGCAATGCTGGGAAGCGACAAGGGCGCCACCAGATCCTCGGAGTATGAGGCGGTGAATCCCACCGCCTTGTGCCATCTTTTATCATATATCCATTACCAAACACTCCTCTGAGCATTTCAGATGCATTTCTATCGTGAGAATTTCACCGTTACCGGCTTGCCGGCGTAGTTGACCGTCTTGATGTCAGCAGTCCCCGTTTCTATTCCGGCATTCTTACCGGGGGCGGCAATCACAACATTAAGTATGCGTTCGGCAGCCATACCGGGAAATGACCCCTTGCGAGGACCGACAGTCAGCGTCCGGGCCGCATCATCCCAGACGATATCATATACGGCATATTGTCCTTTTTCGTAGTTGTAGGTCTCGTTATCGTCTTCGTAGATGGTGAATTTCGCATCGGCGCCCGGATAAATTCGAATTTCATACGGAGCGTCCGGTTTTTCGGTCGCATACTGCATCACAGGCCCCATGGGTATAATGGACCCGGAGCGGATATACAACGGCAGGATATTGAGCAGACACGCTTTTTCGACTGTTTTTCCGCCGCCAAGTTTCTCATTCGTCCAGAAATCATACCAATCGGCACCGGCAGGCAGATATGTTTTCACAATGTTATCCAGTGCCGCATTTCCATCATTTTGATTGCGAATATCACTGGGAGTACGCCAGCCAAGACGGATAACGCGTTCGCCGCCGCCCTGGTAGAATTCCAGCTTCAGCGGCACTTGCTGTCCCTTGCGGAATGTGACTTTTGTGCTGCGGTAGCGTGCAGCATTCTCCCGCCAATCCTCGATGACTTTCCTGCCGTCCAGATAAAGACGGAACCCATCATCCCCTTCGACCCCGATTTCATATTCACCATCCTGGGGTGCCAGCAGAAATCCTTCCCACCGTGCAGAGAAGTTGTTGAAACCGTCCAAGCCGCCGGGAGGATCTGCCAGCGGCGGACCAGGCCAGTCATGATCCACAACCTTATCAACTCCTTTTCCCATGGGCGTATCGAAATTGAC
>JBDKVE010000132.1:0-6128 GCA_039679345.1 Anaerohalosphaeraceae bacterium | reverse complement strand
AGTAGCTTCTCAAAAGGCCTGCGATGCACAAATAAAGCCAAAATTGGTTATGGTCTTTAATTGTGCTTCCCGGCTAAGCACTTTGGACAAAGATGTAATGCGTGAGCTGTACGGAATAAAATCTGTGTATGGTGATGTGCCGATTGCTGGTTTCTACAGCAGTGGTGAGATCGGTCCGGTTGAAGGCGAAACACTCGTAGGCGGTCGCGGCCAGATGATAAGTATATGCTCGATATATTCAAATTAGGACCTTATGACAGGATTGGTTTTTGATATTCAGCGTTTCAGTACCCACGATGGGCCGGGGATCAGAACTACTGTTTTTCTCAAAGGCTGTCCGTTACGATGTCCATGGTGTCACAATCCTGAATCACAAAATCCATTGCCTGAGATACTTTTTGCTCCAACTATTTGCATCGAGTGCAAAAGCTGTGAAAAAGTGTGTCCGGAAAATAATGCCCGAAGTATTCTTTCGTCTATGAATCGGGCTGTTTGCAGCGATTGTTTTAAATGCGTGGAAGTCTGCCCCTCCGGGGCCATTAAATTAGCCGGCAAAAAAATGTCTGTTGATCAGGTTCTCAAGGAAACACTAAAGGATATCGATTACTATGAGACAAGCCATGGGGGCTTGACAATCTCCGGCGGCGAACCCCTGGCACAGCTTGATTATACCCTGGCCCTTGCCAAAAAAGCAAAATCCTGTAATCTGCACGTCTGCATTGAAACCTCAGGTTTTACCACGCCGGCAAACCTTGAAAAACTCGTCCCTTATGTTGACCTCTGGCTTTGGGATATCAAAGATACCAACCCACAGCGGTATTTTCAAAATACGGGTATTCAATTAAGTGTCAACCTTAACAATTTAACCCTTCTTGACTCATGGTTGGCAAAAACGATATTGAGATGCATCCTTCTGGGCGGCATCAATGCAGAGGCTGGACATTACGAAAAAATCGCCCAATTATATGATCAGCTCAAACATTGCCTTGGCGTTGAATTGATTCCATACCACCCGCTTGGCAATTCTAAACTTCAGCAGCTCGGTCAAAGACCAGCACAAATAGACTACACCCCTTCCGATCATCAGCTTAGTCAGGCTCGGAGTATTCTTGCAACCAGACTTGTTTCCTGACAAAATCTGTTTTAGTCAATCGAAAAAGACAAGCCTGTTGACATCGGGGCTTTTTTAGAGTATCAACTCCCGATGGTAATCCAAATACTGGGAAAGGTAAAAGATATGACTCTTGCTGCTTATTTCGAACAACACGACGGTATCGGAATTCTGGCTACATGCGATCCTGATAATTTGGTGGATTTGGCAGTTTATTCAAAGCCTGTCGTCATCGATGAAACAACCGTGGCATTTGTGATGCGGCAGCGAATCAGTCATAAAAACCTGCGGGCGAATTTAAATGCCGCTTATATGTTTATCGAAAAAGGCCCCGGCTATCAGGGCAAGCGGCTTTACCTTACCATGCAGCGGGAAGAGACGAATCGCACAGTGATTGAAGCACTGCGAAAAAAACAGCCCTGGATCTATCCGGCCGGAGATGACTCGGAAAAATTCCTCGTTTTTTTCACCATTAATCATATTCGTCCACTCGTTGGAGACGACACTTCCCAAATAAAAGATTAATATTTTCATACATTATAAGATGTAGTGTATTCCATATATCCTATTTTGTATAAAATGATATGAACCAGCTATTGATTGTTTCGTAAGTATCATTAGATGCCCATTAGACTGTAAAAAGTATCTCCAACGCGAAAGGGCAAAATATGACTTGGTTTGAAGCGGAACAATTAGCAAAATATATATCCGAGCTGGAGAATGCTCTGGATGATTGGGCATACGATAACCCGAGATTGAGACTGGAGCTAGCCGAATTGGATAAAGTAGAGCGTAAAATCAAGAAATCCATTCAGCAACGCACTACGGACAATTCCTTCCGTATTCTGGCCCATGAAGTCTTAAATCGGACACATCACTGCCGCAATGAAATTCGAGAACGTCTTATGGCGTAAAGGCAGAGCTTTTTTGATTGGTTTCCTTCCTATTTTCTGATAGATTCACATCCGAAAATCGGCCGGACGTGGAATAACAGGCCGACTTTTTTTACTATACCATGGATACTATAGCGGAGTTAGTTTATGCACATTGACACCTTTGTTTTAGGGGATTTCCAGACCAACTGTTATGTGGTCCGAGCGGATGAATCAAAGAAGGATTGCGTCCTGATTGATCCGGGCTTGCACCCCTATCCACTGGTTCAATTTCTACAACAGGAAAACCTTAATCCCGAAGCCGTGATCATCACCCATGGCCATATTGACCATATCGGCGGCGTGGAAATCATTCGAGAAAGCTGGCCAAAGACCAACGTGTATATTCACAAAGCCGATGCGGAGATGCTGACCGATCCGAATGAAAATTTATCCATGCTGGCCGGGACGATCTTTCAGGCACGACCGGCGGATGTAATCATTAATGGCCAGACTGAAATTCGAGCTGCGGGAATGCGGTTTGAAGTCCTGCATACTCCGGGCCACACCCCCGGAGGAATTTGCCTGCATTGCCCGTCGGATGGGATTGCACTTGTTGGCGATACGCTGTTTGCAGGGTCGGTAGGACGTTCGGACTTTCCCGGCGGGAGTCATGAACAACTCATCCAGAGTATCCAGACCCAACTGCTGGTACTGCCGGAAACGACTCGGATTTATCCCGGCCACGGCCCCTGCACCACGCTTCGCAACGAGAAAAAACACAATCCCTATTTATCCTAATAGCGGAAGGTTACAACTCCGGCACGACTTCGGGATAGACCTGTCCGCCGGCGGTGATTTTGAAGACGTAAATCAGGCCGGGGCGGAGTTTGGTATAAACCGCATTGCCATAAACCGCCTCAACATCATACTGACTTAACGATTCGGGATTATTGGCCAATTCCCAGATATGTTCCCAGAACATCTGTCGGTGTTCGACTGGCAGCAATTGCAGTAAATCTCCATATCGGGCCGGCTCCTGCCCCATCGTCTCTATGGAAAATCCATCGCGCGGCGACATCGCCTCGCCATAAATTCTTCGCCACAGATACATGGCGCGGGCCTTGCCGTCCATAACCATCTGAGAGCCGAACTTGACGATCAGGGCATCAAAATGCACGATGTCACCTTCGATGGTATATTCTTTTTCGAGAATCTTTTTGAGCTTGTCCTTGCGGTCGGTCTCGACGAATTTCAACGTGGTCATCAGCTTGCCATCTGCCGTGGTTTCCTGAGTGACCACCTTGGCATAACCAATCTGCTCCTCGGCCGTCAAATTGGTGATGGCCTGTTTTAATTGCTTATTTTCCGTCAACAACTGATGGATGGTCATTGCTCCCTGATAGGCCGCTCGTCCGACATACCACAGACCTATTCCCAGTGGGATTAAAGCTGCACACGTGATGATAGAACGTATTTTCATGATGAGTCCTGTTGTTTAATAAAATTTATGGATTCAGATAAGTCTGGATCGCCTGCAGAGCATTCGGCCGGGTTGTCAAATCCGGATAGGCAGGACTTTCTTTGATGCCCTTCTGGGCCAGGATTCGAGCCGCCTGGATTCTGGCCTGCTGGGCCTGATCAATCGCATCAGCCAGGATACGCATGGATTCCTGCGGGGAATGAAATCCCATTCCATTGGATGCCGAGATAAAGTCCCAGCGGAATTGAGCATGACGAAGCAAGGTCCGGACCGGCTTGAGTTCGTCCTCTGTCGCCCCTGCCTGAATTGCCGCGGCCGCATCAAAATGGGCCTCAACAATGGCTTTTTCAGCCTTGAGCTTGGTATCACGCACCTTGGTCTGAATCGCTTCGACCCGGCTGCGAATCTCCTGTTCGCTCCAGCGGTGACAGACGGCACAACTGTTGGAAATATTCTGCAGCGGACTTTGGACGTGGTGGTCGGTAAACTTCATGCCGCCTTCGGTGAAATACGGCATGTGGCAATCTGCGCAGGACACCCCGCGATAGGCGTGAATCCCCGTCAGGTATAATTCATAATCCGGGTGCTGGGCTTTCACAATCGGCGTTTTGGAAACCGGGTGAATATAATCCGTAAAGTCCATCGCATCATAATAGTCCAGCATGGCTTCAACCGTTGTGCCCTTGTGCCAGGGAAATGTCAGATAATTCTTTTTTTCTGCTGCCGCGTCATTGGCAAAATAATACTCCACGTGACATTGTGCACAAACCAAAGACCGCATCTCCTGATGCGTGGCCTGACTGATATCTTTGCCCATGGCGGCAAATCCCTCAATCAGCCCCGGCCGGGTAATTCGCAGACGCATCGTCGCCGGATCATGGCAATCCTGGCAGCCAATCGGGTGCTTGACCTGGTCGGTCAGGTCATGAAAATTGGACGCATAAAATTCTTTAACGCCCATGCTGTTCATCAGCCGCGGGACATCGGTACTCTTGCAGGTCCAGCAGGTCGCCGCCTGAAACGGTTTCTTGACCCGTTTGGTTTCTTTGACATCGTTGACCGCCCAGTAATGACCGCGGGCCTGTTTGTAATCCAGCGAGAACCCATACCCGGCAAACAGCACCACCTGATACGGGTCAGCCTCCAGATAATCTCGCGGAAACGAACCGCCAAACAAGGTCTGCGTATCGCTGATTTCGGTCTTGCGGTAGGTCTCATATTCACGAGGCCAGTTCTGCCCCCAGACGGCGTTGTCGGGCTCAAAATCGGCTATGGGTTTAACGACCATCATCGGCCGCTGCGCCTCCCAGCGGCGCTCCATCACCGACACTGACAGCAGGCCCAGCACAATCACCACCGCTGCGGTAGCCACCACAATCAATCCGCCCACCCACAGCGGCAACCGAATCGGTTTTTTGTCCGTCTTATTTATCATTGAATACCTCCTGATTCAACCAGTTTACTCCCGCATTCGGCAGGTCGGGACGCAGCATTGAGGGCGAAGACGACAGGCTCCGAACCTCACCGTGAATATTCTGATGACAATCCCAGCATTTGCGTTCACTAACACCGGCCAGACGTACCATTTGCACCTGGTCTCCGTGGCATCGCAGGCAGTTACGCTGGACAACCGGGACCGCCGTCGCGGATAATTCCAGCGTCTGCGGCTCGGCTCTGAATGTAAACACCGCCGAATGTTTTGTCCCATCCAGTCCTTTAAACGCCCATTTGGCGGCCATATTTTCGTGCGGGACATGGCAATCCGTACAGACTGCCGCATGGCCGTGACTGCCCCGCTGCCAACTGGCATAGGCATCGGTCATCACGTGACAGTTCATGCAGGTCTGGGGGGAATCGGAAAGATAAGATGTTGCATTGGCAATGCGAACCAAAACCACTCCTGTACCGGCGGCAATGCCGATCAGAACATAAAAAAACACCTGCCAACCCCGTCCCAGGCCGCACAGACTCAGGACGATATCGGCAAGTGTCTTGATGATACGCAGCAGCGTTGAAATCATTTACACCTTCAATGAACCCGTTCGAATATGGATATCCCGCTGCGGGAACGGAATCGAAAGCCCATTCTGTTCCAGCGAGACTTTGATATTTTCCGTCAAATCAAAATAAGTCGGCCAGTAATCGTCCGCCTTGACCCACGGCCGCACAGCAATATTGACAGAGCTGTCACCCAGCCCAAGCACCGCAACGACGGGTTCGGGTTCACGAATGACGCGTTTGTCGGACAACAGGACACTGGTAATCACCTGTTTGGCTTTGGCAATATCATCGTCATACGAAATACCAATCACCAAATCCACGCGACGTTTGTCATTGGCCGTGTAGTTAATAATATTGGCCCCGGTGACCTGCGAATTCGGAACGATAATTCGCACATTATCCGGAGAATGCAGAACGGTATTAAATATCTGGATTTCCTGTACGGTACCTTTGGCGCCGGCTACCTCGACAAAATCGCCAACTCGGAATGGCTTAAAGATAATCAGCAGAACCCCCGCCGCAAAATTGGACAACGACCCCTGAAGAGCAAGGCCCACGGCCAAACCCGCAGCACCAATAATTGCCACCAGAGATGTGGTTTCCACACCCAGACGACTCAAGGCTGCAATCGCGACAAACACCAATAAACCAAAATACAACA
>JBDKVE010000131.1:0-19993 GCA_039679345.1 Anaerohalosphaeraceae bacterium | reverse complement strand
CTGGGACTGGCATCCAGCGGCATTCACAGCAACGGCTATACGCTGGTTCGGCATATCCTCTTTAAAGATCATAAACTGAAACCCACGGACCGTCTTGCCGAGCTGGGCGACACAAAGCTGGGTGATGTGCTGATGGAACCGACACGAATTTATGTGCGGTCGATTGTCAGCCTTTTGAATTCCTACAAGCGCAAACAGGTCGTTCATGGCATGGCCCATATTACCGGCGGCGGTCTGGTCGGCAACATCCCCCGCGTTCTGCCGGACGACTGCGATGCGGTGCTCAAACAGAATACCTGGCCGGTACATCCCATTTTTAATCTCCTGCAGAAATTAGGCCCCGTGGACGATGAAGAGATGTACCGCGTTTTCAATATGGGTATTGGCTATGTGCTGATTGTGGCTCCTGACTTTGCCGACTCGGTCAAAGAGAAACTGGAAAAAAGCGGCGAAACGGTTTACCAGATCGGCACAATCACTGCCGGCAATAAAAAAGTCATCATCAAATAAGCCCCATGAAAAAAATTACATCTGCTGTGACCAAATCGGGCAACAGGGATTTATTGAGGGTTCTCCAGCCCGTGGCGGCGGTTTTACTGCTGTCGGGATTGGCGGTCTATTTGTATCAGCCCCACTGGTTTCAATTGGGCATGGGTAATCGCAAGATCCTGCTGCCGCTGAATTCCATTCTGGCCGCGATGGGATGTTTTGTTGTTACACGCCGATGGATCAGTTCCTTCGACGCGTCGCTCCTTGCAGCGATCATTTATGGTTTCGGCTCGTTTGGACTGAGCTTTATCAAGTATCATTTTATGGCCGGGCTTTGCTATGCCATGGTTCCGTGGCTGTTGTGTCCTGCGGTGTATTATCATGCCGGACATTCCGGCGGGACGGTAAAAACTATGGTGTCAACACTGCTGACGATCATGCCATTTGCCGCGATTCTTGGATTGATTTGGTTTGCAGCGCACCATTGGGCGGGGCCGTTGTTTCTTATGCCCAAACACCGAATTCTCGAAATCAGCGATCTGCTTGGGCTGGTTACACCAATGATATTTGCCACGGAGCCATTCGCCATCGGTTTTTATCATGTTCCGTTAATCCTGATGCTGATGGGGCTTTTTGTGTTTGCCGTATCCGGAAGAGAAACCCTGCTGCTGCCGGTACTGGTGGGGATTGTCTTAAGCCTGATGAATCCGATCCTGGATGTTACGCCTATTCTCTGGCTCAGTTTCCCGGCTTTATTTTTGTCTGTTCTGGCCGGGCTGGGCTTGCAGGCTATGGCCTGGGCAGGCAAAGCGGACCGGTTCTGGATTACGTTATGTATTCCGGCTGCGTTGATTCTGGCGGGGGTCAATCTTGTCCTGAGCCAGTCGCATCCTCAGACAACGGCATATTCACAGGCGGCGGTTCTGTTTCTGGCTGCCGCAGGCGGCGTCGGGGCAATCTTTCTGATGACGTGCTTGAACATCCGTATGATCTGGCTGCGATGGGTGATTCTTTTCGGCTTGTGCGTGTACGATATCGTGATTACGTCACCGTCTCTGGTGGATTCATTATTTTAAGACGATCCAGGGACGTGGGCCATAGCGCATAAAAAACTGCCCGTCCGAATTCTCGAACGGGCAGATTATTGATAAACTCAATCGAACGTCTGACTTATCTGTTATTTCTTCCTTCGCAGAGCTGCAAATCCCAGTCCCAGCAAAGCCAGTGTCATCGGTTCGGGCACACAAATCGTGCTGACCGCAATGGAATCAACTGCCGCAAGAGCTCCGGTGACTTCAGGATTGAAACCATAGCACAGGCGTTCTGAATCGGGATTCGGTTTTATCTGCCAGACATCCATGCGTTTGGTCCAGCCATTGCCCAGACTGATGTCTTCGGTATAAATTTTCGTAAAATCATCCCACCCGGCATTTTTGACCCAATCCAGAACAATCGTTCCTTTGTAAACCAGTTCAACAAGAACTTCCTTATAAGGATTCGCAATCGGCTGATTGGGGACATCAATGGTTAAGCTGAATTTCGAGCCGGTCCATACACCATTAGCCCAGGTAAAGTCAGGATTCATTCCATTGGAAATTATCGCAACGGCATCACCAAACTCATTCTGATCCACTTCCGGAGCCACAGGATTGTCGCCCGAAGTAAAATCCCACATCTGATAGGTTGTGCCTGGGTCGCCAACCGACCAATCCACCACCGATGCGCAAGCCATCGTCGAGATGCAACACAATACAAGTACAGCCAGACATTTCATCGTTTCTTACCTCCACTTTCCCCAGTTAATACATCTATGTTTAATGCCATATAAGTATTCTCAAGCATTATTTGCGTCTTCTGAACAGCCGAAGCGCTCCCATTCCTAATCCTGCAATCAGGATTGTTGCGGGTTCCGGAATAGTGCACAGGGTATCAATCGAGACGGAATCCAGAAAACCGCCGGTTCCCCACAAACCAAATGAAAACCATTCCATATTCGGATTGGGCTTGATGGTCCAGCCAAGGGTCATCACATGCCAGCCATCGGAAGCCAGAGTGTCATTTAGATAAGTCTGTTCGACCTGATAGTTGTTGCCGGCCGGAGACACTTCCGGCATCAGCATATCAACCATCTTGTACTTCATCTCAAACCAGATATACTTGACCGGATTGGGTTCCTGTGTATTGGGGACCTGAATCAGAGCCATCAGCGGATCGCCCATCCAGACGCCGTCTTTCCACATAAACGGAACACTGCCATCTTCACCTGTAAAATTGATGACCGGCCCAAACATGGTCGCATCATTCGGATTGCCATACGGATTGAAATAACTATCAGGAACAGAGGGATTCGCACCCGTTTCAAACGTCCAGTCCTGCCATGTGCTTCCGTCGGCACCCCGCTGCCAGGTCATCAACCCATCAGAAATGTATGCCGGCAACGCACTGCTGACCGACGAAATCACACACACCGCAACGAAACACAAAACGCTCTTTCTCATCTTTTCCTCCAACAACATGTTGAATAATCCACTCACAAAAAATCGTCCCCTGTGCAATATTATGAGCCAAAACGTCTGCGAAGCACGCCAACAAGACTGACTCCCAAACCTGTTAACAGAATCGCACCGGGTGCCGGAACAGCACACAGGGTATCAATCGCAATTGAATCCACATACCCCAAACCAGGCAAGCTAATCGTAAGCCATTCCTCAGTCGGATTCGGTTTAACCGTCCAGCCAAGCGTCATCACTTGCCAAACTTCCTTGTTGATTGTTCGTTCGCTGGACAAGTAATATATCTCTTTGATTTCGTAGCCATCACTGCTATAAACGTCTACACCGTCCTCTGATATCTTAAAAATAGAAACTTTAGGTTTGTTTTCAGTAAAAGGCTTATAAACCATCTCGAACCAGATAGTTTTAGCAACATTCGGTTGTGGATTATTAGGTACATAAATGGATGCAAACAACGATTGCCCTTGCCATGCCCCATTTACCAACTTAAGATCATTGCCGGTAAAGTCAACATACGGATCTCCCGAATCTACATCACCATAAGGATTATAGAAACTATCCGCGCCTGGGTAAGAGGGATTATCATCATTGGAAAAATCCCATTCCTGCCATGTGCTACCGTCAGTTCCACGACCCCATGCCATCTGATTGATATAACTCGGTGCTGCCTGAACCAATGCACAGAGGCACACAAAGACCAAAGCTGCTTTTACAAGAGTTTTCTCCATCGTTCACCTCACATCTATTTTCTGTTTTTCTCCACTCTACACAAATAGACTGAATCCCCTCAGAATCCAGCACACTATGAGTATATAAAAATCCACATACTGAGTCAACCTAAAAGTCTTACCTATAAGAAATTAGGTAATAATACCGATATAAAACCCCTATTCTTTTTCAGTTACAGGGGTTTATAAAATAATTATTAATATATATTATCGATTATTAAGCTGTGATTAATATTTCCGCCGGAAATAACCAACAATTGCTGCTCCCAAACCAGCCAAAACCACCGCACCAGGGGCGGGAACAACCGCGGAAAGAGTATCAATTGAAATGGACTGAATCGCTCCTAAATCTTCATTCTTATCGAAAACATAAAATGTGAACCATTCAGCCGAAGGACTCGGTTTAATTGTCCAACCAATAGTCATCACTTTCCAGTCTGTGGGGTGTCCGTCGAAATCAAGTTGATTTATACTTGAAAAATATATTTGGTTCACCCCTACTGCTATAGGATTTCTATTTCCATCCTCATCTGTTATAGTACCAGTATAAAGCATTACCCCTTCTTTAACCCAATCGTACTGCACGATTCCTTTATAAACCACTTCAAACCAGACTATCTTTTCGTTTGATTGAATGTTTGGAACTGAGACCTCAACGCCTAAATCACCAAAATCTGTTATTTGGGCTACAAGGTTGTTAGCTATGGCATAAGGGTTTTTAAATTGTGTTAACACACAAGACAAACCAAGTTCTGTTTCATTAACAGTCCAGTCCTGCCAAGTGCTGCCGGCGGCACCAAATTGCCATTGAGGATATTTCTGTGAGGGATTTTCAACGTTAATGACATTACCCACAATGCCATCTTTTAGATAAGAAGGGGTATAATTTCTTGTTTCAGCGGCGAGAGAAAGACTTGAGACGATCACACTCAACAACACAATTCCGACCCACTTGGTATTCATTTTGATACCCTCCTAAAAATGTTGTTTTTCCTGCCTATTCAACCCAATTATGTCTTTTATATTACAAAGCTGTAAACCTAGTCAAGATAATTTAAGATTTTTCTTTTGGAAGCCCCAGTTCAACCATTACCTTCTGCAGGTCATCCCAGACGCGTTTTCGGTTATCCGGGGTATAGTTTCGCAGGAGATAGGCCGGGTGATAGGTCGGCATCAGTTTGGCCGGAGCGAGTTCATCCGAAAAGACATACTCATGGAACTGCCCCCGTAATTGTCCGATGGGTCGGTCTGTTGCGAGAAGTGTTTTGGCAGCATGGGCACCGAGGGCTACAATTATTTCCGGACGAATGGCCTCCAGTTGCTTTTTCAGATAGGGCATACAATTGTAAATTTCATCCGGCTTGGGGTCGCGGTTTTCCGGCGGACGGCATTTAAGTGTATTGCAAATAAAGACATCCCGCCGCTGCAGGCCCATTGCGTTAATCATCTTCTCCAGCAACTGTCCCGCCCGGCCGACAAATGGCAGCCCCTGCTGGTCTTCGTCGGCACCCGGGGCCTCGCCCACAAAGACGAGTCTTGCAGTCGGGTTTCCATCGCCGGGGACGGCATTGAGCCGGGTGGAACCGATTTCGCATTTACGACAAGCCCGCACCTTTTTTGCAATAGCGTCCAATGCCGTCTGGGCATCCACGTCTGTCGCCGCTGGCTGGACTGGAGCTGCGGCACCTTTTTTTTTCTTTGTTTTCAAAGCAAAATCCCCGGTAAAAAATTGTTCCATTTCAACCAACTGGCCGGCTAATTTTTTTGGATCCACATTCATTTCTGGTCAAATCCCGCTGACTCTAATGCGTTTGCCGCGGTCCAATCCGGAACCGCAGGTTAAAATTTCGGCATAGTTTACGCGTTTTTGAAGAAACATACAAGCTTCTGACTCAAAACATCCGCCATCAGCATCAAATTCTGGTTGTGGGTATCATAGACAAACACCACATTCTGATATTTCTGGGCATCTGGGAGCAGTTCCCGGAGCAAGCTTTCGCGGCTTTCCAGAAGGTGTTTGTGCAGCACCACTTCCGGCTTCTCACAGAACAGGGCCACATAGAAGATTTCCTCTTCCACGAGATCCTGGAAGAAATGGCTGCCGTAGGACAGTTCCGGCATCAGGTTGCCGCCGGGATAGGATATCTCGCACAAAACCGACATCTGGCTGATTTCGGAAAACCGTACCGGCACACCCAGCGACGGGGTGGAGGTCCCCCACCGTCCCGGCCCCATCAGCAAGGTCGTATCTTTATCCCGATTGCATATCTGCCGGTTGAGCTTGCCGACCAGCCGGGCCACATCATATTTTTCTTGCTGGGATAGCTGGATATACGCTGACGGGTCAATCAGGATAATCCGGTCAATCGGCTGGGCGATACAGCCGCCCATAAATCCACCCTGACTCTGGAACAGAATCTGCTCCGCCGGCAGCGTTTCAGGAATCTGGACCCTGGCCCCGAATCCCCGGGTTTGCAACGGACGGCATTGGAGCAAATTCAACTGGGCCGGTCGATCAATCGTCTGATTATACGTAAACTCGATATCCACCGGATAATCATAAATACGCTGCAGGGTATCCATTAGCCGTCGCATCAGGGGGATAAAATCCGTCTCGGTCAGCAATCGGTCAAAGGTCATAATCCACGACGGCGGCCCTTCCATTTCGAGCTGTTTCATGCGGCGGGCGACTTCTTCATCTTCGATGGCAAACAAGTCCACATTCCAGTCGGGCTTTTCGGCCAGATAACGATTGATAGGAATCGGCTCGAGTGTATTCCGCGGGATATTCAGGACATCCATGAAACGCTGAGAAAACTGTCGGATATTATCCATGCACGATTGCGGCCGCAACAGCGGATAATCCATCGCCACCAGCCGGGGATAATCATCATCCGGCCGATCCACCGCACGCGTCCCCAGCCCGGCGACAATTCGCAGCATTCCGGCGGCAGGATCCAGGTCCTTGTTCCACACAAAGGTATTATACGAAACCCCGACACCGGCCATATCCGGGTAAAAATACGAGCCGTGGTGGGTTCCTGAAACACGCTGAACCAGCAGCGCCATTTGTTCATCCAGTTGATCCAGTCCCCGCTGCAAACGATAGGTCAGGGCATCTTCGCTCATCGTACTGGCGTAAATCGTCCGCACGGCATTTTCAAACTGCTCGTAGCGGTCTTCAGGGTCGCCCTGATTGACCAGAAACAGGCTTTCATATTTTCCGGCAAATGCATTGCCGAAGCTGTCTTCCAGAAGACTGCTGGAACGGATAATAATCGGAGATTGTCCGAAGTATTCAATCATTTCCTGAAATTGTTCACGGAATTCATTGGAGAACTTGCCTTTAAGCAGTCCCTGTGCAAGGGGTTCGGCCTTGGCAAAATATCCTTCCGGCGTTTTTTGCTCCATGCGGAGTTTCCAGAGTCCGTTTTGCACGATATAGGAATGAAAAATATCCGAGCCGATATAAAACGAATCATGTTTTTCGAGCCGCTGCCGCCAGTCAAAATCCGTATCCTGATGGAGAATCTTACGGGCCAGGAGCATCCCGACGGCCTTGCCGCCGATATAACCGGTGCCGATCAGCCGGGCCTTGACATCCAGCAAATCCCGCAGCGAAAAATAACATTTGACCAGCTTGAGCATCCGGTCTTCGCGGCACATCATGATTCGGCACAGCTTATCTACCGCATGTTCCTGCTCGGCCTGCATTGTCGGATCATTAAGCATCTCCTCGGCCTGCAAAAACAGTTGATCCCAGTAATCCAGCTTGCGCCGTGTTCCGGCCCGAGCCTTGTCGGAAATATAGGAAAACAGGCGGGCCGCATCCACACTGTTGGTCACGGGTGTCATCTGGTCCTGCTCGTCACGGTGGGGCAAAAACATCGTCGGCGAATACCGATTCCAGACCTTCAGAGGATGAATATAAACCGTATCCTCAACATGATACACATCCAGCAGTAACTGGGTCGTGCCGCGAATGCGGGCTACGGTCTGAAACGAGTGATAATTTCTCAAGAGAGCGAAATAGGCAATGGTATCCAGTTCATAAAGATAAGGACAGGTGACCATAAAGAAATTGCCGACCATCAGGTCCGTCGCCCAGGAGGTCAGCAGGTCCGACAGGCTGTCAAAGACATAAAATGCACCTTTGCCCTGCTGTGAGATAATGGTATGGACCTGGGTGGAAAATGTCTCAAATCCGGTATCCGCATCCAGTTCAACGATAGTCAGGCCGGGCTGTGGTTCCAGGAGGGGTTCATGCTGTGCAAACCGCACATAAATCATCTTGCGATGTTCGCGGATGGCCCGCTGCACATAGGGGATTACAAGCTGTTTGTACTGAATCAGGTCATCGACCTGCCAGACGACATTATCGCCGTACTGAAACCGGCCCAGCATGTCATCCAAATGATTCAATCCAGAACTGGGATAAGGAAATCGATCCATACTATAGTCCCCGCAAGGAATTTTAGGTGTTATATCAAATTATCTGTTTTGAATGAGCAAGTATATCTTTCGGATGCCGCTCTAGATCTGCCGGTATAATAAAGAATCCCCTTACCATACGGCAAGGGGATTCCTGGAAATTGAAATAAATTAATCAGACGCTGCAGAGTGAATTATACAACACCCTGAGCCATCATGGCCTTAGCGACTTTCAGGAAGCCGGCAATGTTGGCTCCAGCCACCAGGTTGCCCTTGGCGCCGTAGGCATCGGAAGCCTTGACGCACTGATCATAGATGGCGTTCATAATCATTTTCAGGCGGGTATCCACTTCGTCAAAGGTCCAGCTCAACCGCATCGAGTTCTGGCACATTTCCAGAGCGCTGGTCGCCACACCGCCGGCATTGGCCGCCTTAGCCGGGCCGAAGGATACGCCGTTATCGAGGAACACTTCAATCGCTTCGGGGGTCGAGGGCATGTTGGCACCTTCGCCGACGGCAATACATTTATTCTTGACCAGGGCCTTGGCGCCGGCTTCATCCAGCTCATTCTGCGTGGCCGACGGCAATGCAATATCACACGGGACGGTCCAGATGCCATGCCAGTTATCAAAATACTGGGCACCCTTGCGTTCATCGGCGTACTGTTTGATACGGCCGCGTTCGATTTCTTTGATGCGTTTGACCAACTGCAGGTCCACGCCGGCTTCATCCACGATATAGCCGTTGCTGTCGGACATGGCAATCACTTTGGCACCCAGTTCGGTGGCCTTCTGATGGGCATAGATCGCCACATTACCCGAACCGGAAACGACTACTCGTTTGCCCTTCCAGTCGGTGCCGCGATCCTGAAGCATGCGGGTCACAAAATACACCAGGCCGTAACCGGTGGCTTCCGTACGAGCCAGCGAACCGCCGAAATCCAGTCCTTTGCCGGTCAGAACGCCGGTGAAGACATTGGCCAGTTTTTTATATTGACCGAACATATAGCCGACTTCTCTGCCGCCCACGCCGATATCGCCGGCCGGGACATCCGTATCCGAACCAATATGACGGAACAACTCGCTCATAAACGACTGGCAGAACCGCATTGTTTCATTGTCTGATTTGCCTTTGGGATCAAAATCGCTGCCGCCTTTGCCGCCGCCGATGGGGGTGGTGGTCAGAGCGTTTTTGAAAATCTGTTCGAAACCGAGGAATTTAATAATACCGAGATAAACGGAAGGATGGAAACGAATGCCGCCCTTATAGGGCCCGATGGCGCTGCTGAACTGAACGCGAAAGCCGCGATTGATCTGCACATTGCCCTTGTCATCAATCCACGGAACCCGGAACATAATTTGACGTTCCGGCTCGACAAGCCGATCCAGAACTCTGGCTTTGACAAATTCAGGATTCTTATCAATGACCGGCTGAATGGTCTCTGCGACCTCTCGGACAGCCTGATGGAACTCGACTTCTCCCGGGTTGCGGGAAATAACCTGTTCCATGATACTGTTCACATACTGTTTTGACATGTTTTGTTCCTTTCGACAATATTTTTGGGTTCTTGCATTTTTATCACTGATCTTGCGACACTTCTGCGGTGCACGCCAATCGGATTTCAGGGATTGGAACTATTGCTTTACAAATTATAAATTCTACTTATAATAGTTTATAGAAATAACGCAAATAAACTCCGATAATACTTACCATAAGAAATATTAATGAACCTTGAAACGGCCAAATTATTCTGCGATTTAGTGGAATTAAAGAACTTTTCTCGGGCTGCTGAGCTGCATGGTGTCAGTCAGTCTGCGGTGTCCCAACAAATTGCCCAGATTGAAATGTACCATAAAATACAGTTATTCGACCGCAAAAAAAGACCTGTTGAGTTGACAACCTCCGGGGAGCTGTTCTATCGGGCCTGCAAAGATATTCTGGAGCGGTATAACCGCCTGAGCAATGAACTGGCCCAATTGAACCAGACCACCTGCTCGATTCGTCTGGCCGCGATTTTCAGCATCGGGATGCACACTTTGCAGCCCTATATCAAGAAATTTATGGCCATTTATCCGGATGTCAATTTATCCATTGAATATGACAATGCCAAGGAAATTTACGAAAAACTTCTGCGGGGAAATATTGATATTGGCGTAGTCGCTCTGCCCCGCAGGGACCGGAATATCCAGAATTTTCCGTTTGAAAATGAGCCATTGTTACTGGTTTGCTCGCCGGACCACATCTTAGCCAGCGAAACAGAAGTGGAAATCAATCGTCTTCAAGGGGAGAAATTCATCGCTTTTGCCTCGGATGTACCAACGCGCAATCTGATTGACTCGATTTTATCCCGTTATGGTGTTACCGTTCGGGTGATTATGGAGTTTGATAACATAGAAACCATCAAACGCGCTGTAGAAATCAACTCCGGCACCAGTATTTTGCCTAAATCTTCGTTGCGTATGGAGTTATCCGGCGGGTCATTAAAGGCCATTCCCTTTGCCAATGAAACCTTTTACCGCCCCACCGGCATCATCGTCCGCAAAGACCGAACCTTAAGCAAGGCCGCACGGTATCTGATTGAGCTGATGCGAAAGTATTTTGAGGCGGATGTATGACCATTGAGGCGGTCATTTTTGACCTGGATGGAACACTGACCGAGCCTTTTCTGGATTTTGACCAGATTCGCCGGGATATTGGTCTGGCCCCAGGCGTTGGTGTGCTGGAAGGGATCGCCGCAATGACGCCAGCCCAGCGGCAACGGGCTGAAGCAATCCTGCTGGACCATGAAGGTCGTGCGGCCCAGAATAGCAAACTGAATGAAGGGGCTATTGAGATTCTGGATAGTCTTCGTCGGCGTAATCTTCCCATTGGCCTGCTGACCCGAAATTTACGTAAAAATGTGATGCTGGTTGTCGAACTGCACGGGCTTCATTTTGATGCCATTGTGGACCGGATGGATGGCCCTGTGAAACCGGACGGTTTCGGGGTGCGTCAATTATGTGAAGGATTCGGAGTCCGCCCGGCCCAAACGCTTGTTATTGGCGATTTCAAGCACGACCTTGAATGCGCCAAGAACGCCGGTGCGATTGCGGTGCTGATTCGAACCCATCACCAGGCCGACCAATTTGCATCGCTGGCGGATTTTACCATTGACCGGCTGGATGAGATTCTTACAATTATCGATACAATAGAAAACCAAACAAGGATAACTCAATGAAAAAACGTACCTGGTATTCAGTTGTTGCTCTGTCTGTAATGTGTCTTTCTGCGGCTGTATCCGCGGAAGAGCCGAACACCCCCACCGCTGTTTCGGAGACGACTGCCGCAGTCAAAGTCTGTGACCCCAACGCCATCGACCCGGCCAGTCCGCTGGGACAACTGCTGGAAAAAATCAATCACGCCGCTAAAGAGTTGAAAAGCTGCAAGGCAACGGTCGATTATCTGTATATCAATGAACCTGAACTGCTGGACAGCCGGACGCTCCGCAAAGGGACTCTGCTGTATCAGAAGACCGACAAAGGTTCGAAGATGCGGCTGAACTTCGATACCGTCAAACAGGACGAAGGCGACGAGCAGAAAAAACAGGAACAGTATTTCTTTGACGGCGTCTGGCTGACCAAAATTGATTTTACCTTGCGTCAAATCGACCAGTACCAGCAGGCTCCCGTCGATAAGCCCGTTGAGGTATTTGAGTACATCAGCCATAATTTCCCGATTGTGGGCTTTTCGGGCGCGGAGACTTTGCAGAAACAGTTTGTTGTCACGCTGGTCCCCCCCGCCGAAGATGAAAAGAAACTGCACCACCTGCTGCTGAAGGTCAAACCGGATTCGGTCTATAAAGATGATTACACCCAGATTGACTTGTGGATCGACAGCGAATTATATCTGCCGGTGCGGATGCTTTCCCTGTCAACTCAGGGTGATATCTATGACCTGGTTTTATCGAAACCTGAACTGAACAAATCACTGTCGGAGAAATTGTTTGTCATCGATTCCCCGGCCGATTTCAGCAAAAATATTAAAACACTCGATGAAAAAGAAGAGGGAAAGGAATCAGCATGGCCACAGGAATTGTGATTTATTATTCGCGCAGCGGCAACACAAAAACCATGGCCCAGACTTTCGCTGATGCGATGACGCAGGCTGGATTACCAACTCAGTGCAAAAGTGTGGCCGAAGCCAAAGTCGCCGATGTTCTGGAGGCCGATGCCATCGTGGTCGGTTCGCCGACCTATTACGGCAGACCGGCGGCTCAGATAGCCGCGTTTTTTGATGAAACCGTCAGCAAGCACGGCAAGCTTGACGGCAAGGTCGGGGCGGCATTTGCCAGTTCGGCCAATATTGCCGGCGGCAACGAAACCACCATTCTGGAAATTGTTCACACGATGCTGATTCATGGTATGGCAATACAAGGTGATCCGCAGGGAGACCATTACGGGCCCGTCTCCATCGGCAAACCCGACGAACGGGTCCTGGCCCAATGCGCCAGACGCGGTAAACGCGTCGCGGAATTGACACTGAAGCTATTCCGCTAAACAGTCCGTTTAATTAATAGGAATCTGCCGGCGTTTTATAAATCGACGTTTAACCACTGGTGAAGGAGTTGAATTATGATGCATCACGATATGCAGCCCGGAAAGACACGTCGGGCCATCAGAATTACTTCTATTTTAATCCTTCTGCTTTTTATCCCGACAGGCTGCATCGTCAACGATTGCCGAACCTTAGCATCCTTCAAAAAAGCGGACGATTTCCCGCTTTATTCCATGCGGTATTACGGTAACTACGGCACCAAAGACCTCCAGACCGGCCGGGGGTTGAACTGCCTTGAACAGTGGGGAATTAAAAAGCTCCTCCCGCAAAGCAATAATCCTCAATGCGCCTGCTTTGCCGCAATGAATCCCCAATCAGACGCTGTTTTCGGTCGCAATTTCGACTGGAACACCAACGCCGCCCTGCTGTTATTTACGGATCCCACCGACGGTTACGCTTCGGTGTCCATGGTCGATATCACCTACTTCGGATTCAATAAAAACACCAAGCCCGGCCTGCTGAACAAGTTCGCACTGTTGTTTGCTCCACAGGTTCCCTTTGACGGCATGAACGAATACGGCCTGGCAGTCGGCATTATGTCGATACCGCAATCCAACGGCGGAAACGACCCGAACAAGAAGACGCTTGGACTGATGCAGCTTATCCGCCAGATGCTGGACCATGCCAAAAATGTCGATGAGGCCGTGGCACTCGCCCAGCAGTACAACATCGTATTCACCTACAGCCCGACGAATCATATCATGGTCAGTGATGCGGCAGGGAATTCGGCAATCATTGAATATCTGGATGGCACACCGACCATTACCCGCAATACACAGCCTTTCCAGGTCGCCACCAATTTCATTATCTCTGGCCTCGACACAGAGCAGGCAATCAAATCCTGCAACCGTTACAAAACCGCCTGGCAGACATTGCAGCAGGCACAGGGACAACTTGCCCCCCAGCAGGCCATGACGCTATTGAATCATATCTCCCAGAAAGACTGGACCGTATGGTCGGCAGTATATGGGCAGTCCACCGGTAAAATCCAGTTGGCCATGGGCAGGAACTATGACAAAGTCTATGATTTTTCGCTCAAGATGAAACACCGGAAAGACACTAAGACCTGTATTTATCCGATCCGGGAAGAAAAAACAAACGATCCCAATTCTGCGGAATAGGCTTCTTTGAATATGACCTCCAGGTAGATTCCGCAGTTTGGGAGTCTAAAGAAAGGAGTCATTATGAAATACCTATTCAGTGTTGCTTTGGTTGCAGCAACCGTATTCCAAAGCTCGTGTTACAAAGAAGTTAAGCCGATTACAATCAATACCGGTACCTTCAATCCCAAACCACTGAATGATGACTGGACCCGCTGGATGGTCGGCCAGTGGGAAGGAGCAGGACAAGGGGACGCAGGAAAAGGAACCGGCCACGTCACCATTGAACTGGGCTTAAACGGGCAATTTCTATTCATGCGGGGAGAAGCTCAAATCACCGGACTCAATGCTGAATATCTCAAAAAAAATATGAACGCCTCGGATGATGAAATCCAGCGCTTCGCAAGTCAGCCTTACCGAAGTCTGGAGATTTATACCATCGACCCTGCCACCGGTGATATAGTCGGATATCTGTTCGACAGCCTGCGTTGTGTTGCCACCGGCAGAGGAAAACGTCAGGACAATAAAGAAATCATCGAATGGCAGTGGGCCACGGGGCACAAGAGCACCCGCATCACCGAAAAAGCCGACCAGGATACCCTGCTTGTCACCGAAAGAACCTACAACATGGCCGACGGCAGCGTCATGGAAGACAAAGGTAAAATGATACGATGCAAATAGCTATGATATGAGGATACTTAAAAACAGCCCAGCGAAATTACTAAGCAGACCTCACGGCAATTGGTAACGATAGACCGAATTCACAGGTATGGCTATTGCGAGATTCCCTGTGGACCCTTTTTATAAAAACCTCATTATTTTATCAAAAACTCAGTTTGACAAACGAACTCAAGCTTGATACACTTTGATACAAATAGATTTTTACGATATTAATAATCTTCTTTGGAGGTTTTACAATGCAGGAATACGAACAGCTCAAGACTCTTGTAGCTGAAATTGAAAACGATATCAACAAGGCTGAAGGCGGTAATAAAGCTGCCGGCACCCGTGTTCGCAAACAGATGCAGATGATTAAACAGGCCTCTCAGACAGTCCGCAATAAGGTTCTGGAGATTCGCACAGTCGATTAATTGCATTCATGTTTCATCGCGTCAGGACGCCATATTGCGTTCCCAGAGTTAGTGTGACATTAGAATGAGGTAATTATGCCCCCAGCCCTGCTGTTTGATTATAAGCAACTGGATTTGACCAAAATCGAGTTTGACCATACCGCAATCGCGGAAGTCAATCCGCAATCGTATGAAATGTCCCAGCTTGACGGTATCACCTGGTATGATCTGGACAAGATGATGTGTCTTGGCTATAAAGACGTTACGGATAAAGAATTCTGGGTTCGCGGACATATTCCCGGCCGGCCTATTATGCCGGGCGTCATCATGATCGAAGCGGCCGCACAGCTTTGCAGTTTCTTTATGAGGAGAATCTACGGGTTGACAGGATTTATTGGTTTTGCCGGAATCGACGAAACCAAATTTCGTGAAACCGTCGTTCCGGGTAATCGCCTGTATATGCTTGGTCATATTCACAAAGTCCGAAGCCGCCAGTTCGCTGCCAAAGTGCAGGGGATTGTCAACGATAAGCTGGCTTTTGAGACGGTTATCAGCGGAATGAATGTCTGATGTCGTCTCGACTTGAAGAGTCTTTTGCGTTCTCTTTGAGTCTGGGTTCTGAAAACGAAACAATTCCAGCCCTTGCGGGCATTCCCGCCCGCAGGGGCCTTATTCTTTTTGCCGATTCCGCAGATCGTCCCATTCAGATGCTGTTATGCGCCGACCTGCGTCGTACAGCACGCGCCAGACTATTGACACAAAATCGGCAGGCCTCTCGCAAAGCGGATATTTCCAAGGTCTGTACACGGATTTATTATACCTGTATGCAGAGTGAATTTGCATGCCAGAAGGCCTACATTGCCCTGTGCCGTACGTATTTTCAGGATCAGTTGGCCGACCTTGTCCAACTGCCGAGGCCCTGCTTTGTGAAGCTGGAGACCCGTCTGAAGCTGCCGTGGTTTGCCGTCACTGATAAACCGTCACTGGATAAGAACACGGCAATGTGGGGACCGTTCATTACCCGCAGACATGCCAATCAATACGCAGAAATCCTTACCAAGGCCTTTCACCTGTGCCGCAACGCAGACTGTCTTTCTTCCGGCCGATACGACCTGTGCCCGTATTATCAGATGAAGACCTGCCTGGGCCCCTGCCTTCATCCGGAACAACAGACTCACTATCAGCAGGCCCTTGCCAAGGCTGTTGCGGTTGCCAATGCCGGGCCTGATGAGTATATCTCCACACTGACGGCCTCGATGCAGAGTCTGTCTAAAAATCTGGAGTTTGAAAAAGCCCGCCACATCCGGGATCAAATTGAACTCCTCAAAAAGCTGGCTCAGCCTGAATTTCGTGATATTGGCACCCTGTCGGCATTTCGTATCCTGCATATCGACCTGGTCCAGAAAAGTAAAAAGAATCTGTTATGGGTTGCCTTTGACGCGACTGCAGCCGATATTCGTGAATTCACCTTCTCATTGGAACAGCTTGATACGGTAATCTCTGCTATTCGAGATGTCGATACCTGTCGAACAGATATCCGCTCTGCCCAAATCCAGGAAAATTTAGGCCTGATTTGCCGATTTTTGTATCGCAGCAAGAAACCCGGCCTGTGGCTCAATTGTTCAAATCAAAACAATCTGACTCCGGAAACTCTTCTGGAACAAATGAAGGCAGTATTTCCAGACATCCTTGCTAATCCCGCCACATCGCAATAAAAAAGGACATCAAGATAATCCTGATGTCCTTTTGACTACCCCCAAGGGGATTCGAACCCCTGTCGCCGGGATGAAAACCCGGTGTCCTAGGCCTCTAGACGATGGGGGCATGGGGAAATAGTTCCACCACTGCCATATTCTAACTGTCGATCAAGTTGGTTTTGTTACGTAAACAACCTACAGGGTTGTAAATTTTAAGATATTACAGAATAAGGCCTTATGGCATTATTCCATGCTGATTGCTTCCACGGGGCATTCGTCCACACATACACCGCAATCGACGCATTTATCAGAATCGACAAAAGCCTTGCCGTCTTTCATCGAAATGGCTTCACTGGGGCAAGCTTCGACGCAGGATTCACATCCTGTGCAGGTCTCGACATCTACTTTTGCTGGCATAGTTAGTCCTTTCTTTTAGCTTATCATTACTTAGCATTATAAGGCGAAGAATCTACATAATTTCCGGGCTTTACACAATAAAAATTTTCGATATTTTATCATTTTTTCAAAATTGTTATAACCAACAAATCTTAAAGAAGTTATGTCTATTTGTCCGGACTCGGCTCCGTCTGGCCGGCAACAGGCTCTTTTCCACCCAAGACCACCGCCAGCCGCTGATTGAGCCAGAAGGGGTCATATTGTGCTTTCCAGTCCAATACCGGATTAAATGCGTCTTTTTGCTGATAGGCCAGAAGCCACATGGCAACCATCCGTACCGGCCAGGTTTCATGGTTCAAATTTTCAGAAATCGAGGCCGTCATCGTATAATCCAGCGCCACCCCATATCGAGCTAAGCAGGAAATAATATGCACTCGAACCTTCCAGTTTTCATCCATAATCGCACGGCGGACCGCATCCATCAGCAGCGAGGGCTCAATGGCAATATATTTGTACGGGATATGGCCTGACTTGGCCGCCATCTGCTCGGCATACAATCCCGCGAACAATTCGGCGGCCCGTATTTTCTGGCCCTCCTGTCCCTTGGCGACGGCGTCCAGCCGCTGCAGGAGAAATTCGCGAGTCATTTCGGCTTTTTTGCGGCGTATCACCGTTTGGATTAAACCGACGCCATCGATTCCATTGGTCAAGGCTCCATCGCTGCCGATAACCGGATCCAGGTACAGCGTAAAATCAATATCCACAGAGGCCTGCGGGCAGGTAAATAACAGACGTGCCAACTGGCCGGTATTCACATCCAGCCGCAGGGTAATAGATTCTCCGGGCAAAATAGCACGGCCGGGGCGAAACGTGCCCTCCTGCAGGCAATCAATCTTTTTATTGATATCGCCGCGAACCTGCGCATTAATCCGGTACCGTCCTGTCAATAAGCCATCCCTGCCGATGACCAGCGGCATCGATCCGGTATTTTCAAGCGTCAGCCGGGCATCCAGAGGACTTCCATAAAAGAATTCTTCCCCGCCAAAATTTAACTTGGCCTTAAAGAGCTTGCCGGGCACAACAAATGCGGGGACGATTTTTTTACCAAATTGGCCCGTCAACTCATTTTCAATCGCTGCAGGCAATAATTCAGACACCGGGTCAAGCCCGGCCAGTTTCAATGCTGCCATAGCTTTCAGCGTCAACGGCAATGGAATGGGTTTTTTGAGCAGTTGATTCAGCAGTTGGCCAGCCTGGTCTTTCTGATCGTTTTGGATCTGGATGCAGGCCATGGTCAGCATGGCAATCGGGTCGACCTGCGACAGCGGCTCGACGTATTCTTTGGCCAGATCCATCTGCTGATTCAATAAAAACGCATACGCCATCATTGCCTTGACTCCCGGCAAATTCGGATCTTTAGTATAAATTTTATTGCACCAGGCCAGCGCTTTTTCTGCATCTTCGGTCCCGAAGCAGTAAAACCATCCCAAATTCACAGCGTCAGCATCCTGTTCACTGGTACCCTGCTGCTCCAGCTTTTCGGCAGCCCTGGATAAAACCTGTTCTTTTTGTTCCGTATTTCCGGTTTTTTCCAAAGCCAGTGCAGCAATTACCTCGATGACGGGATTGACAACGCCATTCTGACGCAATTTGTCCGCAATAACAAGGCATTGATTCTGGCGAGAGGGTGAAAAATAACAGCTTTGCATCCACCCTACTGCAATATCCAGGTACAAACTCCGGCCGGGCTGGAGGTATTCATAGAGTCCTGCCGCATAAGCATATCCATCGGCAGCCACTTCATACAGACCCGCCTGATAGGCCGTCTCCGCCAGGTCCACAGCCGCCTGCAAATCACGGGGATTCACCGTCAGCCGAAGACGATTCCATGCAAGCTTTGCGGTTACCGCTGCATTCTCTGTCTGGGGCGAGGTCAGTTCCATCAGCTTGCCTGCGGGCAGCAGATTATACGGGTCAAGACGAGTCGCGTTTAGAAATTGTCCAACCGCTCCGGCATAATCGGCCTTCTCGACCGCATACAGTCCCAATTGAGACGCTACATCGGAAGCAAATACGGGACTCGCAGCGGTCAGAGGGGGGAGAATCTGAGTGAACAGAATTTCACGCTGCTGACGACTATCCGCCTGTTCGATGACACAATTTAAGGCCTGAGCCGCAACATCAAGATCGGCTTTGGAATCCACATAGCGCTTCAGTGCGGTCAAAATCGTATCCGAATAATCTCCGACTCCACAGTTGCGACCGGCCCCGCGGAGAAATTGCTCATAGCTGGCTGATGATTGTTCATCCAGTATAATTCCCGCCTGCAGAAACAGCATCCGCACATCCGCCTGTGTCGAGGAGTCCACAGCGATATCATTGCCCAATCGGCCAAATAATTCCGCTGTTCCGGGAGAAAATAAAATTTGCTGCTGCAATTGAGGAGCCGCACAAACCAGGGCGGCCATCAGTCCAATCCATGACGCAATGAAAACAAAATCCCTTTTGACCATTCGGTCCTCCAGATAAAAACTCTATGTTGCAATTGCTTGCCGATTAACGGCTGTGGTAACTGAAGCTCAGCGTTCTGGGGCGAGCCAGTGTTTTATAATCAGCCAATCTAATGCGTACCGCCTGATCATGAAAACCGGCCTGAAAGCTGATGAACTCATCCTTGTCCAATGACTTGTCCATCAGGGTTTCAATCCCATACAACCAGCCGATGGGAGGCTCGGCTCCGAGTTCACAATCCCCGAAGACTTTCGCCATTTCCGTTTCATCGGCCAGCCGCACATCACGGGCCCCAACGCCGTGTTTCAGCGCCGCAAGGTCTATCTTGCAGCAGGCCGGAAGGACACACATGTAATAGGTCCCATCCGCCTGAACCAGTACCGGTTTGGCAACCTGTATACCCGGTACATGTTCTTCCGCAGCCATCTGTTGAGCAGTAAACGCCGGTCGGTGCCTAGTCAATTC
>JBDKVE010000130.1:0-27363 GCA_039679345.1 Anaerohalosphaeraceae bacterium | reverse complement strand
GGCTCGGTTACAGTGGCCAGAAAGCCTAACCAGGGTACGACATTTGTAATGGAAATTCCGCTGGATCTGCCGACTACGGACCCGAAATCGCAGCCCAAGGCCGCTGTTGCACTGGTGGAAGGGCTTTAATTGTCTGGATTTTCATCCCCATCGAATTTACGATGACCATTCATGAATATAAATCGGGTGCACTCCAAATAAATTTCGATAAAGAATCAGTCGGTATCCCTGTGCACCTAATAATCCTAAGTAATAATTGAAATGCAATGCGGCTTTGGGAGTGGTTTTCATGAGCTCAGATAAGTCATCACGACAGGTATATTCAATGATGGCGTATCGCCCCGAATCAATGCTGCTCATATTTGCGTCCAAAGGTTCCGCCAAAAGATCGAGTTTTTGAAACACATCGTTATTTACCTGGATTTCATTGCGATAATATAACGTTCGATATTGATTGATATATTTTGAATCATACAGGGGGATATAGGTTGCCCTGCAGTTGTTTATGACAATTACGCGTTCGTCCTGAATCAGGGCCGTTGTGGCTTTGTACACAGCAGTCTCGACATCCCTGGGCCGTACAGGAAGCGGTGTCAGGCTGAGAATAAAAAAACCGGATGCAAGATAAAATAACTTTTTCTTTTTTGCTTTCTTTAATTTCCAGAACAGCCATGATGCAGCAAGAATATAAAGAAGATAAAAACCTGGTATCACGAAATCATGGAATATGTTGGCGTTATCTACATCGCACTCAATCACCATGTCGGGATTGTGCTGTCGCATGGTTGACAGGTCTACGGTTTGGGATTTTCTGGTTAAAGGGTTATACCGTATATGCAGTATTTTCAGTTGTTTTGCATTGGCAAGCGGCGATATATCCTGTATCCTGTTGCCGTGCAGAGATAATACTGTCAGTTGATTCAGGCCGGACAGAGGAGAAACATCGGATATCTGATTGAAAGAAAGGTTCAGATGTTGCAAAGCCTGCAGGTTTTGCAGGGGAGAAATATCGGAAATTTCATTTCGGGAAAGATTCAATTCGGTCAATTGAGTCATGGATTCCAAGGGAGAAATATCTCTGATATGAGACTCACACAAAGACACTTTTTTGAGAGAGGTTGCATTTTCTAACCACTTAATGTCATACGGTCCTTCATCAATGTCCAATTCTACCAATCCAGACATATTTGACAGAGAAGGCATATTGATGCTGTTTTCCCTGTCTATTTTAAGGCAAACCAGATTTTTCAATTCTGATACGGGTGAAAGATCATCAATAGAATTGCATGATAAAACGAGGTGTGTCAGACTTGTCAGTTTTGAAATCGAATGGATATCTCTAATCTGTGTTCCTTCCAAAACTAATTCGTTCAAACAGTGTAATTCTGACAAGTCAGGCAAGACGGTTAGTTCGTTTTCGATTAATTCAACGGGTAATACCTTATTATAGCGGGACAATTTTATTTTTGAAAGGCCGGCAATCCGGGTTAGGGGAGTCAAGTCGTGTATGATTGAACACAAAGATATTTGTTGCAAATTCTTGGCAAACTCAATACCGGAGATATTAATGATATTGCCATTGATTGATAATTCAGTCAATTTCAGCATATCGGAAGGCGTTGGATTAGAAAGACTAAGTGCTTCTTCAATAGCCCGCTTGAATTCCTGATCCGGAAACGGTACAGGTTCTTCCGCTTTGCCCAATACGGAAAAAATTAAAATCAAGCCTAAAACAATGCCATGCTGCTTGCTCATAACATCCACCTTCAGTTGTTTGGCATCAGAATACCGATATTTGTTTTACAAATGCTGTTGCCCTTTGCCTTTCCCCTTTTTCCTTTTCACCTGATTAAATGCACACGTTATCCATCATTCGCGGGAAGGCGATGCACTGGCGGATGTGGCGTTCATTGGTAATCCAGGCGACGGTGCGTTCGACGCCCAGGCCGAAGCCGCCGTGCGGGACAGATCCATATTTCCGCAAGTCCAGATACCAGTCATAGCTTTGGGGGTCGTAACCTTCTTCCTCAATGCGTTTGAGCAGATACTGCAAATCATCTTCGCGGACAGAACCACCGATGACTTCACCAAAGCCCTGTGAGGCCAGCAGGTCGAAATTCTGAACCACCTTCGGATTGTCGCGGTCGGTCTTCATGTAGAAGGCCTTCGCTTCGCGCGGGTAATGCGTGACAAACACCGGCTTGTCGTGCATCAGCGAAATAATGGTTTCATCCGAACCGCCAAGGTCTTTGCCCCACTTGAATTCAGCAGCCAGTTGAGCATGTTTGGGATTATTTTCAATTTTGGTTTCCAATTCATCCAGTTCGGCCCGTAATTCGATTTGCAGCCTGGCATTTTTGTCTTTTTGCCATTGCTTGAGACCGCCGGCTTTTTCCGCAGCTTCAATGTCGGCCAGTTGTTTTTCTAGAGCGGCCTTCTGTGCCTTGAACTGCTCCAGTTGTTCGGCCATAAATTGGACCGTGCGGTTGCTGGTCAGGATGTCGGCCGCATCCGTATAGGTCAGACGATGGAAAGGCGGCTCGATTTTTTCCAGCATGGCGATATCGGCGCCGAGTGTCTCCAGTTCAGGGCGATTGTCCCTGAGAACCCGCTGGACGATACTGGATACAAAATTTTCCGCCAGTTCCAGCAGGCCCGGCAGATCGATATAGGCAACCTCCGGCTCGACCATCCAGAATTCGGTCAGGTGGCGTCGGGTCTTGCTCTTTTCAGCGCGGAAGGTTGGGCCGAAACAATAGACCTTGCCGAAGCTCATCGCAGCACATTCCAGATAAAGCTGGCCGGTCTGCGACAGGAACATCGGCTTGCCAAAGTAATCGACGGCAAACAGCGTCTGCTCGCCTTCGCCGGCGGCGGCGGTAAAGATCGGGGTATCCACCAGTGTAAAGTCATTGTCGTTGAAGAATCTTCGGATAGCGACGATGACGGTGAGGCGAATGCGTCCCATGCACCATGGTCGCTGGCTGCGGAGATGCAGGTGGCGGTTTTTCATCAGGAATTCCACGCCGTGCTCCTTGGGCGTGATGGGATAATCCTGCGTCGGGCAGTGAATGACCGCGGCGGTGACGGCCAGTTCGTGGCCGCCGGGACTGCGGGGTTCCGTTCGGACGATGCCGGACAGGGATAGGGACGACTCTTGTCCCAGCCGGACAAGCTGGTCAAACAAATCATCGGAGACTTTACCCTTTTCGATGACACACTGGCACAAGCCGGTTCCGTCCCGCAGGACAATAAAAGCGACCTTGCCGCTGTGGCGGCTGTGATAGACCCAGCCGGAAACAGTTACTGCCTGACCCACGAATGCACTGAGCTGATGAATTGTCGTTTTCATAAAACCTTGAAATATGAATGGTTAGATAGTTTATTCACATCACAGGGCTTATTTGTACCCCCGATAGGGCCAAAAATCAATATGATGCCGTTGATTTTAATATGAATATCCCCATCGGGACGGGAGCATTTTAATATAATATCTCACAATGTGTGAAATAAATGTAATCCTCTGATTATTCGTATCATCTTGCATAATAGGCGATAAAGTTGATGATATTGTTTCTTATTTGGAACATAAGTTCTGGAGGTTGTTATGAAGCTTACCAGCCGATGGATCGTTGGCATTTTGTTTCTTGGGGCTTTTTTGCAGGCGGCGGAGGTCCCGCTGGCTGAAGTACAAAAAGCCCTTGAAAAACCAGCGGCCCACCCTCGACTCTTGTGGCCGGTGGGGACGGAGGAACAGATTCGTGCCCGTATGGCGGCCGACCCGGCGGCCAGGGCTATCTTTGAACATATTCAGCATGAAGCGGATTCGCTTATGGAGCAGCCGCCAATAGAGAGGGTTCAAATCGGCCGGCGGCTTCTGGATAAATCCCGTACCTGTATCAAGCGTGTGCTGACCTTGTCGTTTATGTATCGGATGACCGGCAAAGAGGCCTATTTCCAACGGGCCGAAAAAGAAATGCTGGCTGCGGCGGCATTTTCCGATTGGAATCCATCGCATTTTCTGGATGTGGCGGAGATGACGACCGCACTGGCCATCGGGTATGACTGGCTGTATGACAAGCTGTCCCCGACATCGCGGGAAACCATTCGACGGGTGATTGTGGATAAAGGGCTTGTGCCGTCACTGGAAACCAAAGATGATTTGTCCAATCTGCAATCGATTAAAAAGAGCATTGAAAAGCGGATGAACACATGGTGGGTGGTCTCGACCAATAACTGGAACCAGGTGTGTAATGGCGGAATGACGCTGGGGGCGCTGGCCGTTCTGGAAGATGAGCCTCAATTGGCAACTCAGATTGTTCATCGAGCCGTCGGTTCTGTTCCGCGGGCGATGGGGGAATATAATCCGGATGGGGCGTATCCGGAAGGTCCGAGTTATTGGGTGTATGGAACCAGCTATAATATCCTGCTGATTGACGCCTTGAATGCGGCCTTAAAGACGGATTTTGGGCTCTCGGAGCATAAAGGATTCCAGAAAACCGGTGATTATTTTGTCCAGATGACCGGGCCGACGGGATTGTTTTTTAATTATGCCGATTGCGGCCAGCGCGGCGGGGGTATTTATCCTGAGATTTTCTGGTTTGCCAGGCATTATGACCGGCCGGATTGGATGTGGGGAGAAAGACCCGCACTCGAGCGATATCGTACCGGCGGTGGTCAAGGCATGTCGGGCGGTTCTCGCTTTTTGCCAATGACTTTGATTTGGATGGCACAAAATGAGCCTGTTAAGCCTGCGATTCTATGCTGGAAAGGGGATGGCAATAATCCGGTGGCGGTGCTTCGAACCGGCTGGGACAACGATTCGCTCTATATTGCGATCAAAGGCGGCAGACCCGCTGTCAATCACGGACACATGGATATCGGGTCGTTTGTTCTGGATGTGGATGGAGTACGCTGGGCTTTGGACCTGGGTTCGCAGGATTATAATCGCATAGAGCAGATGGGAATCAGCCTGTTCAATATGCGGCAGGATTCGCAGCGCTGGCAGATTATGCGTTATACCAACCTGTGGCATAATACCCTGTCGGTCGATGAGCAATTGCAGCGGGTGGAAGGATTTGCGCCGATTACACAATTTCTGCCGGATTCGCCGAAACCGCGAGCCGTGGTGGACATGAGCCGTGTATATGCCGGTCAGTTGAATACTGCGATGCGTTCGGTCCAAATTGCAGCCGATAAAACGACCTGGATTCATGACCGCGTTGAGGCCTCAGATAAAAATTGCACCGTGCGATGGAGTATGGTGACTCCAGCAGATGTCGAGATTCAATCCAACGGGACGGCCCTGTTGAAAAGGGATGGGAAAACGCTTTATTTTGCAGTGCGTTCTTTGGGTGATCCTTCGATAAAAATTCCTCTCCAAGCCTGGTCCACCGAGCCGAAATCCAAACTGGATGAACCGAACCGTGGTACGCGGATTCTGGGTTTTGAGATTCCGCTGAAGGCCAATCAGACCATGGATTACTATGTGATCATGGCCCCGCTGGCTGCAGGACAGACGGAATTACCACACAAGGATTATCAGCCTGTGGCGTGGCCGGAAAAGACTAAAAAGTGATAAACAATAATACGATTATGTGGGTTTGAGAACCAATCCCAACAGATAATCGACTACATCCGGCATGGAAAGGTCTATTGCGGCACTTTTGTCCAGCCAGATTGCCCCGAATATGGCGCTGGTGAGAGTTCTTGCAGACAGGGCCGCCTGACGAGGGGCTAATCCGCATTGGGTGAACCAGTTGATATACAGTCCTTCATACCATCGCCAGAAGTCCGTCAGCCGGGTCTGAAGTTCCGGGCCAAGCTGCTGAATCTGGACAGAAAGACGGGTAATCAGGCGGCAGTTAACCCATTGGCCGGATATTGTTTTTTCAATCAGCAGCGAAAGCCACTGTTTCAGTTGTTCAAGAGCAGGGGCCTGGCCATTGATTGTCTTGAGGACGTCCCGGTATTCCTGAATCACCTCATCCAGCAGCACTTCACACAGATGATCTTTGCTGCGAAAATAATGATAGAAAGCTCCCTTGGTAATTCCGGTTGCACCGAGGATGTCATCCAGCGATGTGGCGGTAAAACCATGATTGCTGAACAGGCTGCGAGCTGAATGCAGGATGCGTGTTTTGGTCTCAGTGGGATGTCTCGACATGGCCGACTCCCGGTAGGGTAGCGAAATTACTTACTTAAAGCCATAAACAAAACCGCCAGCAATAGTACCGCCGACAAGGCAGCCAGAATGATGACGATCATCTTGTATTTAGTCAGGGCTTCTTCAGTCGTTCGTATGGATTTTTCGTTTGGCATTTCAACGGCCGCCCCATCTTCCAACTCGCCGAGTGCTTCCAGATTGAAACGCTGTCGGGCGATAAGGGGGGGCTTTCCATCACGGACGGCCTGAAGATCGACAATCGCTTCTTCCATATTTTTATAGCGGTCTTTCTTGTCCTTGGCCATCATGACTTCGATGACTTCAGAAATGCCGGCCGACAGGGCGGTATTAATATGGTCCGGCGGAATCAGCGGCTCCTTGATGTGTTTTTTCATCACTTCGGCCGGAGCAGTGGCGTCGAAGGGGACTCGTCCGGTAACCATGTGGTACAGGGTGCCGCCCAGGGAGTAAAGGTCTGCCCGTCCATCGATATCCATGTCGCCACGGATCTGTTCAGGTGCAATATAATACGGCGTGCCGAAAGCCTTGCCCTGTTCATGTTTGGCTGCCCGGACATCAGAGGTCTCACGGGCCAATCCCATATCGGCCAGTTTTACGACACTGTCTTTGTTGATCATGATGTTTTTGGGCTTGACGTCGCGGTGAATCAGGCCCTGAGCGTGGGCATGGGCCAGGGCATTGGCAACCTGGATAATGACCTCGAGGGCGTCCTTTTCAGAAAAAACCTTCCCCTTGGACAGATCATCATAGAGGGTCTTGCCTTCGACATATTCCATCACAAAATAGTACAATCCGCCGACTTCGCCGACGTCAATGGCCTGAACGATATTATTGTGATTAAGTTTGGCGGCCAGACGACCTTCTTTATAAAACCGCTCTACATAGTCCGATTTCTGCACAAATTTCTTGGGCAATATTTTTATCGCGACGGTGCGGTCCAGAGAAAGCTGTTTTGCCTTGTAAACTACCGCCATCGCCCCCGAGCCTAATTTGCCGAGCACTTTATAGCCGGGGATCTGATTGCTGCTGTCCCGGCTTTCTCGGATGGTAATTCTCAGGCGGTCGGCCTGGCTTGTGGTGAGGAATCGTTTTTCCAGTAAGAGCTGTTCAAGGGTGGAAGGCGCTTCACTGGCCCTTTTTTTGCGTTCATCCTGACAGGCTCGCACTTCGTCCTCGGTGCATAGCTTTTGCTCGACCGCCATTTTTCCAAATAGCGTATCATAGCTGGTTTGTTCATTTTGGGCCAAGTCTCAGCCTCCCGCTTTCTATAATATTATATATGATAACATTCCTGTGGTGAAATTATCGGCCAAAAACACGTTTTGTCAAAAAAAAACCGCCGTAAGTCCGTGCAAAGATGACATTTTGAAGCATATCCTGGTCTTGGACTGTACCCATGGGAACAAGCTTCGTCCAGCAGTCCGGCAGGGCCTTCGGTCAACAATTCCTTCCATGGCGGGCATTGCAGGGGATTAAAATCCCGCCAAATGACATCTAAGGGGTGTTTCGTCAGGTTCTCGATAACCAGTCCACTGCACTGGCCGCTGAAGACGTTTCCGTGTGGGTCAATATGGACTCCTTTGGCACCCAGAATGGCCTGAGAACACGGATTTTGGCGATAGTCCGTCAAGGGATACTGCGGCAGCAGGTCCGCCAGACAGAATGCGGCCCGGCCGGTCAGCCTGCATGGATCATCTTGAAGTGCCTGGCGATAAATTTCCTGTTTTTGTGAGTCGCCAATAGCCTGAAAGTTAACAGGATTCTGTAAATACCGCTGCCAGCGGACCATCACTCGGTCGGGTCCGAGTACTTCCTCGGCAATGGTTTTAAGGTGGATTACTTTCTGAATATCGATAAATTCCTGATGGAAGGGATCGCAGCTTATTTTCAGCTTTTCCATCCCATGTGCAGCCAGAAAGGACAGTTTTTCACGGATATCAGATGTCTGGTTTGCCCATGAACCATTCGTCTCGATATATTCAAGACCTGAAAGGCCCGCTTTTTGTGCCTGTTGGGTAATTTCCACCAGACGTTCAAATACAAGAAACGGTTCCCCCCCAGTTAAATGGACCCTGGCATCCGGTCCTGCAAGACGGATCAGGCCTTCCCAGGCAGCCATTGCGGTATCCACAGTCATTAATCCTTTTTTTTGAGGGTCGCAGCAATAGTAGCAGAAAGCGCAGGCAGCACTGCACTTGTAGGTCAGCATCAATCCGGCATAACGCCAGATCTTCAGTTTTGACTGCTGACGGTCTGTGTTGGCGTTGTATATATTGTCTAAAATGTTCATCATTGTTTATCTGTTGTTCCATACAGGAACACTAGTTGAAGGCTACTTCCACCCTGAACCATTATAAAAAAAATTTTGAAAATTTCTATTTTTTTGCACCCGCCAAGTTTTTTTTCTGTGAACTGTTTTATTGGACCTGCGAGCAAAAGCAATTTTTCTCCATCTATAGATTGTGTCTGCCTGTGGCTTGGACCTTTATGTAGTATGCAATTTTTTTGTCCCCATATTTGCAAGTCAAGATAGATAATTCAAGAAAAATAGAAATCTAATCCGATATGCTTACTGTAAACAAGGATGTTTATTGAAGTTAACCCAAGGAGTTAAAGTATGAGTAAGAGGGAATTAATAGATTGTATCCTCGAAATCAACCGGACAGCCAAGCCGGAGTTTTTGGCTCAATTTTCAAGTGAAGATTTAGATAAGTACCTCGAAAATCTGCTGGGTATTGAAATTGAAGATTATGCCCTCTGTGCATAAGCATCGCCTGTTCTGAGTTTTCAGAGCAGGTTCAGCAGAAAGCAGGCAAAAGGCATTTACCTTTGAGGCTCGCGGGCCGTAGAGGTAAATGCCTTTAGTGTCTATGAAATAAAGACTTATGTGAGATAGGTCGGGATATAAAAAAAGGTGCCCATTGTGAAGTGGACACCTTTTGTATTTTATACTGACAAGCCGTTTAGGGTTGATTAGCCGCGGGCTGGGCAGGAGCCTGTTCTGTTCCATTTTCGGCAGGTTGTTCTTCGGCTGCATTCAAGGCGTTTTCGAGTTCTTCTGTTGAAACAGCCGGCGCGGGAAGCTGAGCGATGGCATTGAGTTTAAACTCCAGGAGCACGCCTTGCTGGCTGGCGGGTGTTTCAAAGACAAAATCGACCCAGACTGTCCGGTCTTTCCGAGCTTCTTTATTCGTATAAGTCATCATGTCGGAAAGACTTTTTTTCACCAGCTTGCCCTTTTCCAGGATTCCGATAGGCCAGAGGGCTTTACCTGAACCACGGAGATTGCCGGCATTGTCACTGCCTTTTGTAATCATCCGAACCTGCGACATAGAGAATACAATATTTCCATCCGGGGGCTGTTTGGCGCCTCCATCAGGGATATCGCGAAAGGCCAGAATCGCACGAACGACGGTTACATTGCCGACATCGGGGATGTCCATGGTGCGTACAGGCTTTTTGGATGCGGCAGGGATAGACAGAGCCTTACGTGAACTGACGGTCCAGATGCCTTCTTTGACCCCATGGCGGTTCAGGTGGTTGCGATTGGCAAAGTCGGCACAAAGGACACCGAAGCTTTTATTAGAACTAAGTGAACCTTTGCTGAATGTGCTGAAGATGGAACTGACCAGGCCGTCGGGATTCAGTGGGATGGTTTTGGGGTTGTTCAGCGAAATCGGCGAACCTGCGGGGAAACGATTGTACGCCCATCCCCCTTCAATCGGCAGCATTCCCAGGGCAATCAGCAAATGTCCGGATAGAATCAGGCCGGTGACCAGGCCAAGGATTATATTGACGATAATTTTGGGGTTTTTCCCAAAATCAATGTTGGCCCCCACCAGCAGATCGGCCAATGCCCGCACTGCGGCAAATCCGAGCACAAATGCAAGAATAAAGCACCCGGCATGGGCCCAGGGGCCGCCGTAGCCGCGGGACACAAACAGGTCGGCGAGCAATTCATAATAATTGAATGCGATGATGGAACCGAAAATGGCCGCCATAAAGGTTGAGAAGGCGGTCATGACCGAGCACTTCAGATAGAAGTGGGCCACCGTCAGGATGGTTATGAGCAGTATGAGTATGATCGCTATCACAGTGGGACTCCTGGATTATCCATTCTTTGATGAGAAGTTGCGAATAACTTCGTTGATGGAAGTAACCCCGATGGTTACTTTCTTGATGGATTGCTCCTGCATATAGAGCATTCCGGCCTTACGGAACGCGGCGCCGATATCCTGGATGGAACTGGCGGTCCGGATAATCTGCCGCAATTCATCATTGATGCGGATGGTCTCAAACAATCCGGTTCGTCCGTAAAAACCTGTGCCCTGACATTTTTCGCAGATAATCGGCTTGCCATGTTTATCGTATTCGATTTCACCGGGGCGATAGAACATATCCACTTCATCCGAGGGAATGTTGAACTTCTTAAACAAGGCCTGATTGGGTTTATAAGCCTGCCTGCAGTCCGGACAGAGAATACGTACCAGACGCTGATTGATGATGGCTTCGAGAGCATCCGCAACCACATTTTTGTCGCCGACCAGTTTCATGAATTTATCCATGGTTTCGATAACACTGGTCGCCTGCAGCGCGGCGTAAATGATTTTGCCGTCTTTGGCGGCTCCCGCACAGCACAGCTTAGCGCTCATATCTTCTTCGGCATCGGCGATGCCAACAATATCCGGCCCCCGTCGTAGTACAGACTGGAGTTTGCGGGAAAAGGTCGTCGTGCCGGTGTCGCTGAGGGTGTATTCGGTCTGGGTGATGTTGGCCAGGTCAGCGGCTTTCTTGCGTTCGAGCGTAACAATATTATTCAGGAACGGGTCGTGATTGCCCAGCAAAGCATACAAGGTGCTGGTGACACCGCTTTTGGCCGGGCCTGAAACCAGAATCAATCCCTGTTTAATTTCCCGCAGGGAGCGAATCGATTCAAATTGATTTTCATTCAATCCCAGTTCAGTCAGCTTGCGGGCGGTATAATCTTCCTGTTTGACAATACGAACCTGCTCTCCTGCTGTTGAGCCGGCGGTTTGCACTTCCCATGCGGTTTTCTTTTTCCAATCGTTATCCTTGAGGATGGAAAAATTTCCCTGTTGAGGTTTGCGTTTTTCGTCCAATTCAAGATCTGCCAGTTGTTTGAGATATCGTACCAGCACGTCAATTTCTTCTTTGGGACGCTCGCTCTGGCGGCTGGTCACCCCGTCGATTTCATAAATGATGGCGTAATTATCCTTCTGCGGGGTCAGGATAATCTGAGCGACACGGCGCCAGATGGCGTCGTCAAAGATTTCGCAGGCAATCTGAAATGCTTCGCTTTCGGGACTCTTGGGATCGGGCAGGGGGACTTCATTTTTATTGGCGGTGACAAAGGATAACCCGCGACTGGCTTTATTGAGTTTTTTGGATGGATTGACGAAAATATTGCGAAGATGGTCGGAGGTTAGTACCTTTTCAAATTCAGCCACGCGGGCATTGCGATGAGTCACATAGGCAATGGCAACCGATCCGACGACAATGACATAAATCAAAAAGCCGATCCAGAACACCGGGATCAGCAGCCAGACCCATAATGAGACGGCTCCGGAAATGGTCATTGCTCCCGTCCAGAGCCGCTTATCGGTCCGTACGGCCTGGCTGTCCATATAAATCCAGTTCACCAGGGGCATCCACGCCAGGAAAAGAATCATCATAATCAGCAACTTGTAAAGCGCGACATAGCCGCCGTATTCGACCGCCGACAAAACAATTGTTTGCATACCTGTTTCCTGTTTTGGGGTTATATCGTTTCGTTTCGACAGGCCAAGATGCCGGCCAAAACGATATTGAATCAATTACAAAATACCGCTGGATGTGGTCCGAATTCCCTTCATCGCCATCTTCAGTTCTTCAACGTTGGGGGCGTAATCCATGGCAACTTTCAAATCAATATATTCTTCTTCCACCAGCTTGCACAAACTGGAGGTGTAATCAATCATGCCTTCGCCAGTACCGGCACGAATTGCCGTCGGGATATCCGCCTCGCGTTCATCGCTGATTAATTTACGGACAATCGGTGTACGAATCAAGACCTCGACTGCGGGGACACGGGTTACATCCGGCCGAATTCCGGGTAAAAGCTGCTGGCTGATAATGGCGCGAATGGTCAATGCAAAGGTTGAGCGAGCCAGTTCGCGTTCTTCCTGTGGGAACAGGTCGAGAATACGCTGAATCGTCTGGGCGGCGTTGTTGGCGTGCAAGGTCCCGAAAACGAGGTGGCCGGTTTCGGCGGCCCGCATGGCTGCGGTCAGGGTTTCCCGGTCTCGCATTTCACCGACCAGCACGATATCGGGGTCCTGTCGCATCAGGCTGCGAAGGGCATCTTCATAATTGGTTGCATCAATGCCGATTTCACGCTGAGAAACAATGGATTTCTGGTCCACATGCAGGAATTCAAGAGGGTCTTCAATGGTGACAATATGGGCGGCACGGGTGCGATTGATATAGTCGATCATGGATGCAATGGTTGTACTTTTACCGGAGCCGGTAGGACCGACAACCAATACCAGCCCATCATGGGTGCCTTCGGAGATTTTTTCGACGACGGGCGGAAGATGCAGTTTTTCAAAGGGAGGAATTTTACTGCTGATGCGTCGGGCCGACATACTGACAAAATTTCGCTGACGAAAGGCGTTGATACGAAATCGGTCGGTTGGGCCGACCTGATAGGCAAAGTCCAATGCCCCATTTTCCATAAAAAACTGTTTTTGCTTGGGACTCATAATCTCAAAAACCAGTTCTTCGATCCGCTGTTCAGTCATCACCTCAGCGGTGGTTTTTTTGAGTTTGCTGCTGATTCGCATAATCGGGGGCATTCCGACTTTGAGATGCAGATCGCTCGCTTCGGCCTTTACAGCGGCCTTAAAATATTTGTCGATCTCCGGCGCCTTGTCCATGTGGACATGGCTGTCTATCGGTTGACCTGTTGTCATAGCAGACTCCTGTGCATACCTGCAATAAATCCCAAGATAAAAACACCCCCGAATGCCCAAATATGGCTATTCAGGGTCTGGTTAAATGAATAACTAATTATACAATAAAGGCTTGTTTTCGTCAACCGCTATCCATATTACTATAGCGTAAATTTTGGGAACATTGGGGATTGCTACCGGGTCAGCATAATGGTTAAGACCATATAAATAGCCACACTGATCGAGTCATTTGCGGTAGTTACGAGGGGACCGGAGCTAATGGCCGGATCAAGGCCAATTTTTCGGAAAATAAACGGCAAAACCAAGCCAAGGGAGGTGGACACCATAATGGCCGAAAACATGGCAGATCCGAGTGCAATGGCAATTCGTATTTGCTGGTGAGGAGCGGGGGATTCATGGAGATTTGTTTGGGTTGAATTGGCTACGCTGGCTGCGTTCTGAATGTCCTGCCCCAGAGGAGCGGTGATGATTTTGGGCAAAAAAGCACAAATTAAGCCGCCGACAATTCCACAGCATACTGCAACCAGGATTGCAATCCGAATTTCTCGCAGGAAAACTTGTCCTATTCGCAACGCTGCCAAGTCGCCGGTGGCGAGGCCGCAGATCACAATTGCCGATGTTTGGAGTCCGGCATTGCCGCTAATGGCCCCAATCATCGGGGCAAATAGGAAGGCCATAACAAAAATATAAAGCAGATCCCATTGAATAAAGAGATTCTTGAAATAAAGACCCAGAAAGGCTGTTATTGCGGTACCCAAAAGACATGGCAATAGCCAGGTCATTCTCACCCGAGCGGCATGAATCGCTGAAAAGGATTCCAATTCTTCCGCATCGGTACCGGCCATGGCGTAAATATCTTCAGCGGCTTCTTCTTCTGCCACTTCGATGATCCGGTCGGCAGTGATGCCTCCGACCAGGCGTTTCTGTTCGTCCACCACTGGGGCAACCAGTAAGTTGTTCTTTTTAAACAGGTTACGTATTTCTTCCTGGTCGGTGTCAACGGTGACGTAGATTGCTTCCGGGTCCACAATCTTGCCGATTGGCGTTAGCGGAGGTCCGATTAAAAGGTGACGTATGCCGACGGTTCCAAGAAACCTCCGTTGTTTGTCCACAACAAAAACACAGTAAAACTCTTCCTGACCTTCGGCTTTTCGGATCAAATCGATGGTTTGCTGAACTGTCAGATACTCCTCGACAGCCAGAATCATCGGGTGCATGATGCCGCCGGCGGAGTCTTCTTCGTATTTCATTAAGCCCTGAATCTGGCGGGCGTCATTATCATCGAGACTTGCCAGAACTTCCTGGCTTTCCTCTTCATCCATCTCGGCCAAAACGTCGGCGGCTTCGTCGGGTGGAAGTTCTGAAACCAGATCGGCGATTTCCTCGTTTTCGAGGACTTCTTCAAACAATTCGGCACGGGTGGCCCCGTCCACTTTTTCAAGCACCTCGGCGGCCAGTTCCTTGTCCTCCATGGCGTCAAAGACCTTGCGTTTCTGGTCATTATCCAGCATTTCGACGGCTTCGGCGATATCGCTGGCCCTCTGGAGGTCCAGAAATCCCCCTAATGCCTTGAGGTTATTTTCCTCAAGCAGGGCGCTGATTTCGTGATAAATTTCGATTTTTTCTTCGGATTCGGACATACCATTTCAGATTTCCGTAGCGATTCAATGTTTCTGCTGCCCGATAAAGCCGCACACCTTCTGTTGGAAGTATGGGTATTTTTGCTGCTTCCAGATTTTTAAGAAGGTGCTGTTTTTGACTTTACCTTCAACCCTTCGGGCAGTACAATACTACTTCTGCTGAACTGTTCCGGCAACAGAAAAAGAGGATATTTTCTATGAAACGTGCAGGTATTATTCTAATTATAGCTCTGGTGTTTGGAGTGTTTACGTTCTCGGTGGTATCGGCTCCCAAACCGGTTTCGGTACAACGTGCAGGACAATGGACCCTGGATGTCCAGTACAGTCGGCCGCTACAGATTGCCGTCCGTATTCCCGGACAGGAGCAGCCGCAGCGGTTCTGGTACGTGGTTTTGAGTCTGACCAATAACACCGCCAATGCCGAAATCTCCCTGATTCCCAGTTGTCAACTTGTGACCGATACCTTTAAGACGGTTCCGGCCGGAAAAGGTGTTCGCAAAGAGGCTTTCGAAGCGGTCAAGATGAAACATCAGGGGCAGTATCCTTTTCTCGAATCGATGGACTTTATGGATATGAAATTACGTCGTGGGGCTGATAATGCCCGCGATATTGCGATCATCTGGCCGGAATTTGATCCCAACGCAAAACAGATCAGCCTGTTTGTTGCCGGCCTGTCCAATGAAACCGCTGCGATTGAACATCCTGTTTCAAAGGATGCCGACGGTAATCCAGTGAAGGTCTATTTGCAAAAGACGCTTCAGCTTAACTATGCTAATACCACCGATCCTGAATTGCGAGCCCAGGCGGGATTAACATTTCAAAATCAAAACTGGATCATGCGATGACCTGCCCTGATATGGGTGATAATTAGGATATTAATAACCAGCCTTTATTTACGTGGGCTGGTTTTTTTTGTTTTTTTGCTTTACGAAGCCTTTTTCATTGCTATATTTTATATCCGAAATTGTTTATATATGGTTCTGATGAATTAATCAGTGCTTTCTAAGAAATGAGGCAGCTATATGACCGTTCCAGGGCGCTCTTATTTTACGGAAAATTACCCGGATTACGACCGGCAAAACAGCCCAGCCAAGTTATCTTTTTATAAGGATATACTGAGCCGACGGATACCTCGCGGAGGGATGATATTTGAGTTGGGAACCGGGCTTGGGAATTTTCTTGCCAAAGTCAGTGGAGACTATGCCTGTCTCGGATGCGATCCCAATGCGTATGCCGTTGAGCAGACGCGATTGAAACTTCCCAGTGCGGATATTCGACAGGGTTCATACGAACAGATCCCTTCCCAGCCTGCGTGTAAGGCAGTGATTGCGTGGGATGTTCTGGAGCATATTGAACAGATGGAAGACGCCCTGTCGGTGATTCATGCCAGGCTGGCTGACGATGGATATTTATTCCTGGTTGTGCCGGTTTATGATGGACCACTGGGGCCCGTGGTGCGAATGCTGGATAAGGATACGACGCATTTATGGAAGTTATCGCGGCATCAGTGGCGGCAGTATCTTGAAAAGCATCATTACGAGATTGTTGAATATGGAGGGATTCTCCGCAAGCTTATGTTTGGACGATGGTATGTTCATCTGACCGGGCCGCAGTGGCTGTTAAGGTCCATCGGCTGCGCAATGTATTATGTGGCCCGTAAAACGAAGGTTGAGTCTTAAATCACTGAATTTGCAGAGGCGGCAGTCTCTATCAGGAGCAACAACGATATGAAAGTGTGGGTTGTTTTACCGGCATTTAACGAGGCCGAAAATCTTCCGAAGCTGCTGGATGGTTTTAGTAGAATTCGAGAAGATGTTTATAATCTGGATTTGCGGATTATTGTCGTCAACGATGGTTCGACGGATAATACGGCGGATGCGGCACGTCAGGCGGCGGGAACGCTGTCGGTTGAGGTTGTTGATAACCCCCAGAATCTGGGGCTTGCGGATACTTTTATGCGAGGCATGATGATTGCTTCGGAGAAGGCGGATTCCCGCGATGTAATTCTGTGCATGGATGCGGATAACAGTCATAGCCCGGGACTGGCCGTCCGGATGATGCGCGATATCCAGGAAGGGCGGGATGTGGTGATTGCATCGCGGTATCAGCCGGGAGCGGTGGTGCGCGGCGTTCCGCTGATTCGACAGTTTTTATCGTACGCGATGTCAATCTTGTTTCGCGTAGTCTATCCGATTCCCGGTGTGAAAGATTATTCCTGTGGTTATCGTGCCTATCGTGCGGGATTTCTGCAGGAGGCGCTGAAACATCAGGGAGATAAACTTTTTGTCGGAGAAGGATTTTCATGTATGGCAGGGCTTCTGCTGAGTCTGGGGCGGGAACGGGCAGTTTTCGGCGAAGTACCGATTATTCTTCGTTACGACCAGAAAGCGGGCAGTTCCAAGATGAAAGTCCTTCGGACGATTCAGCGGACCCTGGCCATGCTGTTTCGTGAACGGTTTCTGCACCATCGCTGACAGGAGTGAGCCGCACCGCCATGAGCCGTAAAAAACGCATTGTGATCAGTATCGGGACTCGCCCGGAAGCGATTAAGATGGCGCCGGTTTATCTGGCCATTAAAGCCAGTCAGGATCTGGAGGCTGTGCTATTGAGTACGGCACAGCATCGCCAGCTTTTAGATCAGGTGCTGTCCGTCTTTGGCATTCAGCCGGATGTTGATTTGAATTTGATGAGTCCCAATCAGCGATTGTCGGAGATTTCGGCAAAAATTCTGACCGAAACGCAAAAGGTTTTATCGTCAATGAAACCCGATGCCATTCTGGTTCACGGGGATACGGCAACCTGTCTGTTTTCGGCACTAGCTGCTTTTTATGAACGTATTCCGATTGGCCATGTTGAGGCGGGGCTGCGGACGTATGATTTTGATGCCCCCTGGCCGGAAGAAATGAACCGTCGTCTGGTCGACCCCATTTGTCGCTGGTGTTTTGCGCCGACCGAACGGGCGCGTCAGAATCTGTTGCGAGAAGGGATATCTGAACACCACATTTATATTACAGGCAACACGGCCGTAGATGGCTTGTTTCTCGGATTGGAAAAACTTGGCCGCCGGCCGCCTTCGATTCCCGGGTTGGAACCGGGCTGTCTGGATGGAAAACGTCTGATTCTGGTGACCGGCCATCGGCGGGAGAGTTTTGGTGTCCAGATGGAGCAGATTTGCCGGGCGTTCCGTCGGATTATGGACGACAATTCGGATTGTGTGCTGGTGTATCCGGTTCATCTGAATCCGCATGTTCAGCGGCCGGTGCGACAATTACTGGGTGAACATCCGAGAATACTTCTGATAGAACCGGTTGAATATCTGCCGTTTATTGACCTGATGCGGCGAAGTACGTTAATCATTACCGACTCCGGCGGAATTCAGGAGGAGGCTCCTTCACTTCAAAAACCGGTTTTGATTACCCGGCGGACCACCGAACGGCCGGAAGCGGTTGAAAACGGACTGGCGCGAATTGTCGGAACGGAGACCGAGAATATTGTCAATCAGGCAAATCGTTTATTAACAGATGCCCGGGAATATCAAAAGATGATTGGAATTCAAAATCCTTTTGGTGATGGCCGGGCATCAGAACGGATTGTCAGTATTTTGAGAGCCACGCTGTGATTCCGGCAGTGGGGAAATTCCGGGGCGACCAATGAGCGTAGATTTGAAAGACAGAACAAAAAGATGTTTTTCTTCTGCAATAATATTGCCGGCAGGGTTGATGGTTTTGGGGTTTGCGCTGTCGATGTGGAATCTCGACAAAGAAAGTCTATGGCAGGATGAACTGTATTCGGCTAGAATAGTTGGTTTTACAGTTTCTGGTATTCTTGAAAATTCAATATACAAAGACCTGAATCCTCCACTGTATTACCTGATTCTGCATTTCTGGACAAAGGTGTTTGGTCTGAGTGAAACAGCCTTGCGTTTTCCTTCCGTACTGTTCAGTGTGACGACCGTCGGACTGGTTTATTATTTAGGGCGGTTGCTCTGGAATAGCAGGGCAGGCCTGTATGCCGGGTTGCTGACTGCGATATCCTCTTATCTGCTGCTGTATGCTCAGGAAGCCCGCTGTTATTCGCTCCTGGCGATGCTGGGAGTGGTATCCATGATTAGCCTGTGGAAGATGATTTATGATTATTCCCGCAGATGGTTCTGGATTTATACAATCACCTCAGTCTTAATGCTGTATTGTCATTCTTATGCAGTGTTTCATCTTTTTGCCCAGGTTGTATTTGCCGGCAGTCTGTATTTTCTGGATCGACCATATTTTCGTTTTTTTTGCCGTCGCGGAATTTTGTCCTGGCTGACAATTGGGCTGTTGTATCTGCCGTGGTTTATCATTACCCTGTTGCAGCTTTTCCGGATACAGGAACGCCCAACGTTTTTGAAAGCCCCGACATGGGTTGATATCCCCTGGGTGATTAAGGTTTTTTCCGCCGACAGTACCAAATTCGGCCTGTTCCTGATGGCACTGTGCTGTTTCTGGTTTTTAACGCTGTTTCCTCGGAGTGATGACAATGGCGGAAGACGCAGGCGATTTGACTTGGTGGAATGGAATAAAGCCTGGTTTTTGGGTGTCTGGATTCTAGGTACCGTGATTCCGCCGTTTATTCTGTCATTGATATCCAGTCCAATCTTTTCAATTCGTTATATGATTTCATGTACCGCGGCGTTCTATCTGCTGGTCGGGCGCGGGCTGGCTAATATTCCGTCTAAGCTGTTTCAAGGTGCCGCGACGGTCATTATTCTGCTTGTTTTTGGCTATGAAGATTATTTATGGTTTTCTCAGGTTCATCGGGAACAATGGAGGCAATCCATCGGCTACATTGACAGCCGTGCGGCGCAGGGTGAATTGCTGTTTTTTCAGGCTCCGATGTATCGCAATTTAGTTTATCCGTATTATGGCACCCGGACGGATTTGATATTGAGCGGATTTCCGCAAACTGTGGATTCGCTGCACCTGACCACGGAGGTTGTTGTTGAGGCACTTCCGCCCCTGGTTGGCAGTCATGAGTCCCTGTGGCTGATTTTAACCGATGAAACCGACAAACAGGAGTGTTTGCGTGCATGGCTTCAGCAAAAATATCAATCCGTAGAACATTGTGAGTTTGGGCATTATCTGGATGTCTATCACTTTCAAAATGTGAGATCTCAACGTGAAGAATAATGGATTGATTAAAGCCGTGATATTTGATCTGGGGCGCGTCCTGGTGAATGTCGATACACAGAAACTGTGTGGTTTTTTCTTTGAACAGTACCCGGCCGAAGATGCTCCGCAGGTTTTGGGACGGATTATGGCCGATCCGGTGATGATTCAATATAGTATAGGCCAGATTGACTCGCGTGATTTTCATCATACGCTGTGCGAACGCTATGGATTGAAGCTGTCATTTGATGCATTTGCCCATTGCTGGTGTGATATTTTTGCTCCCATGGAGGGGATGGAGCCAATAGTTGCACAACTGGAGGGCCGGGTGAAACTTGGACTTTTGTCGGATACAGATCCGCTGCACTGGGAGTATATCCGCGATCATTATCCTTGGATGCGATATTTTCAGCACCCCACACTGAGTTTTCAAATCGGTTCGATGAAACCCAGCCGGGAAAGTTATCTGGCGGCGGCCGGCCATGTCGGACTGCCGCCGGAGGCGTGTCTGTTTATCGACGATTTACAGAAGAATGTGGAAGGGGCTTGTGCGGCGGGTATGTCGGCGGTTCGGTTTCAGGGGGCTGCAATGCTGCAAAACTATCTGGCCGGCGAACATCTTTTGTAGAAGGTCGCCGGCCAGTGTGTGTTTCTGTTTTATGTGAAACCGCTTCAGTGAAGGTTTTGTTAGTCGGTATTGGTGGTGTCAATTTTGATCAGCTTGGGCTCGGGTGTTTTCGGTGAGCCGAAGCTGGTTTCATCCAGATGTCTTTGTTCCGTCGGTGTCAGGGTATGGTCCGTTACAATTTTCGGAGTGATGAATACAACCAGTTCACTGTTCACGATATTTTCGCCGCGGAATTTGAATAATTCACCCAGCAGAGGGATGTCGCCCAGCAGGGGAACCTTATTGACCTGGGTTGAGACATCCTGTTTTTTCATGCCGCCGATGACCACGGTCTGGGTGTCGCGGATTAATGCCGTTGTCATTGTTTCACGCGTGGCAATAATGGGCTGGGCGGGAACATTATTGTTTCCGGTTCCAACCAGAACATCGCCGGTCCGAACACTGAATTTCGGATTGAGAATCAGCCGAATCAGGCCTTCCCGCGTCAGGTGGGGTGTCACCAGTAATTCCACGCCGACATCACGGAACTGGGTTGTGCCGATGGCGCCTCCGCCGCTGGTTTCGGTCAATTCCTGATAGGGGATTTCCTCGACGATTTTGATTTGAGCCTGCTGATTATCCAGCACCATAATGCGAGGGTTGGCTAGCAGCTTGGCGCGAATATCTTCCTGTTCAGCCCGCAGGATGGCATCGATATTGATATGCTCATTCAGGATGCCGAATCGCATGAGGGCGTCGGTATTGGAGGCGTTATTGACGTTTCCATTGAAGGTGCCCGTGGTGAAAGGATTTGTGACCGATGAAAAGGGACTGCCGGTGGCGGGGTCTCCATGGATGACGTTGCCGAGACTGGAAACATCTGTACCGAGTGTGCCAGTCGTGGGAGCCCCATAGCTGGTTGCGGTTCCAGCCTGCCATTGAACACCCAAATCGAGCCGATCCTTGGAGGATACGTCATAAATGCGGGCTTCGACCATGATTTGCGGCGTGACACGGTCAATTTCTTCAATAAATGAATCAATCGCGTCAATTTTGCTTTCGACATCCGTGACAATGATATTGCTGGTGCCGGGGTTGGAGGAAATGGAACCTTCCTGGGAAATGAACTTTTTTAATGCCGCCTCGACATCCTGTACATCGGCATAGGTAATCCGATAGACACGGCTGATCTTTTTTTCCTGGGTCTGAAGCACTTCCTCTTTGGGGACAACGCGAATCATATTGGTGGTTGTGATGAAGGCGTAGCCGTGTGCGGCAAGGATATTTTCCAGTGCTTCGGTCAGGGGGACTTCGGTCAGGGTTGCGGTGACATTGCCGATGACTTTGGGGCTCTTGATAATATCCACATCGGCCTGCTTGGCCATGATGAGCAATACATCGTCAATGGGTGTATCACGAAAATCAATCGAGATGACCTGCTGCATTCGCTGCTGAACGGGGGTGAGCAGTTCTTTATTGGCTGACTGAGCTTCCTCAGCCATTAACGGTCCGACAGAAACAATCCAAAGTCCCAGTATCGATGCCAGTAGTTGATTTGTCTTAAGTCTCATATTTTGTCTCCTGTCTGTATCCTGTTCGACAGTCTTGTCAGGCGGCAGTGATGCCGCGATTAATGTTCAACCTGCTGTTTCCAGCGTTTTCCATCCTTTTCAAATTCGACGATGTCTTTTTCAATCTTACGCACTACAATTCCTGAAATGGTTTCACCCTCTGCAACCACTTGTCCGGAAATGATAGCGGTTGGTTTTTGCGGGGTATAGACGATTCCCTTGACTACCAGTCCACCCAGGGCCAGACTCCCTTCCGGGTTTTGTTTGGATGGAAACAGCATCGGGTCACGGACTGGAGAATAAGCTTTTGGAATGCCCCATGAAACCGTCAATTTGCCGGCTGCGGTCGGATTGGGTTTTTGACCGGAATCCGTATTTTGAGTTGCAGCACTGGCCTGGGAAGGTTCTGTTCCCAGTGCAAAATAGATGACCCCAAAAAAGACGAGGGTCAGCAAAGCCACCAGGACGGTCATCTTTTTCTGACGTTTGTCTACTTTGCTGCCGAATGCGCGATGTTTAATCAAACCCGCTGCCTTTCGCAGTGTAAGGGTATTGGCTCCCATCGGATTTTTCCTGGGTACAGGCTGCGGCCGCATGGATGGGGCTGTCGGCCTGAGACCATATCCCGTTGAATGCTGTAGTTCCGGGCCTGCCGAGGTCGTCCGGGGTGCTGCTGCAGACGCCTCGTGTGACAGGGATGGATTTCCCAAAGGGACGTTTTTCCGGCCCTGAACTTCTTCACCGTCAAAGATAAACGCGATTTTTTTTTGTAATCCTGCTTTTTTCATGGTTTATACCAGATTTTCGATAGCGGCGTCGGAACCAGACGCAGCAGTGATTAATTGCATACACGTATCAGATGATGGGACGGACCGACTGGAACGATTGTTGATGAGTTCACTGGCCAGCATGATATATTCAGCGGCTCCGGTGCTGGTTTTATCATAGGTCAGAATGGACTGTCCGGCGCTGGGTGCTTCGGCCAGACGAATACTGCGATGAATCACGGTTTGGAAAACGGCCTCGTTGAAATAATCCCGCAGTTGCTGCTGGACATCCCGGCTCAGAAGGGTACGTTTTTCACTCATGGTCAGCAGAATCCGGGCGGGACTCAACTGAGGATTAAACCGTTCCCGGACAATATCCACAGTCTCCAGCATTTGACGGAGGCCTTCGATGGCGTAATAATGAGTTTGTACGGGGATTACGATATCCGTTGCCGCCGCCACAGCATTGAGTGTCAGAACACTCAGCGAAGGCGAACAGTCGATCAGGCACCATTCAAATTCATCGGCAACGGCGGCCAGGCATTGTTTTAATCTGAATTCCCGATGGTCCATCCTGGACAGATAGGATTCCGCACCGCTGAGCAGGACATTGCTGGGGGCCAGATAAAGCTGCGGGATGGCGGTTGGCTGCACGATATCGCGGAGCCCCGCGGAGGGATTGGTTAATGCATCATAGATTGTAGACGAAAGCTGATCCGGCGACAAGCCCAGGCCAAGGGTTGCATGGGCCTGCGGATCCAGATCCACGACCAGTGTTCGGCAGCCCCGGGTCGCCAGCGCAGCGGCCAGATTCACCGCCGTTGTGGTTTTGCCGCAGCCCCCTTTTTGATTGGTAATTGCAATGATGTTCATCGTTTTCCTGGCTGGTTCGTTTTGTCCGGACGGATTATTTTCCGGTTGCATCCGACTCTGTTTTATTATTCTGAGGGATATCGGCCAGATACGAAATCAATACACGGGCACGAGGCGGATTCTGACTGTCTGTATCCCGGGTAATCTGAGCCGACTCGATAAAAACAACCGGCTGACTGCGTTCGAGACTGTTTAAAAACGTGATAAATTGATTAAATGAACAGGTAAACGACATTTCCAGCCATGCATCCGTAATCTGGGCTTTGCTGTCCTGACCGAAAGTAGAGCCTAAATCCCGGGTTTTGGTTGAGAAATCAACGAGATTATACTGTGAAGCCAGTTGACTGATTTGCAGAGTCAGTCCGGACATTGTTTCGGATGAGACCACAAAACGAGCGGCTTTCTCTGTTTCTTCCTTCAGTCTGGTTTCCAGGTGTGATTTGGTTTCTTTACGCTGGGCGATCTGGGCCAGAGAATACTGTTCATTGCTGACGTTGAAGTCTTTACTCTGTCTGGCCAGCAGAATCTGCTGCGGGCCGAGGATCAGGAAATACACGCCGGCGACCATGAACAGCCACAGTCCCCAGATACCTCCAACCCAAAAGCGATATTGTCTCAAACCTGAATTTGGCAGTTTAAATTTCATGTCAGTTTTGTTCTTTCAAAAGACATTCAATTTCATAAAAGGCACAGGGGCGTCCTTCGATCTGTCCATTGTTACGTGCGACGATACGAATATCATTCACAACATTTTTCAGCGACTTAGAGGACTGCAGTTTCTGGATGTATTGTTCCGCCGCAGTGTCCGTGTCACTGTTGGCGGCGCCACCGACATTCAGACGGATCATACGCTGGATGACCAGAACCTGCCTGGCATTACCGGTTGTTTGTTCGGTTTCTTTTTTCTGCTGGTCGGTCCGCACTAAATCCAGTTTGGTTAAAACGAGGTTCTCCGGCAGCGATTCGGTTATGGTAACCAGCAGCTCCGACATCTGCATGCGGTATCGCAGGCCGGAATCGACGTCATCAAGCTGCTGCTGAAGCGCGAAGATTTGATGATTGGTCTGAGTGTAATACGCCAAATCATCTGCTGCAGTCTCGATTTTCAGACAATTATCATCAATGACTTTCTGCTGTGTCTGCATCAGAGTTCGGTTATGCTGCCAGCAGGCGGCCAGAACAACGGACCCCATCAGCGGAATCAGCAATGGAACCATGGCCAGCGCCACGACAACAGGTCTGCTTTTTTTGGGCAGTCCGGAACCTTTAAGCAAATCGATGGTAAACATTATGATATCGCCCTCATTGCTAGGCCGGCTGCGACGGTCATGGCCGGACCAAATTGATCCAATGTTTTCCGAGCCTGGCTGTTCGACGGACAACCAATCACATCCAAAGGATTGAATACCTTGACGGTGATGGGCAGCGATTGCTGCATCAGTTGAACAAACATCTGATGCAGAGCAAATCCTCCGCACAGATACAACCGGCAGACGCGATCGACATTCTGCTGAAGTGAATAAAATCGGAGGGTTTCCAGAACATCCCCGATGAGTTTTCCGCAGGCATTTTTCAGTTCCACTTCCAGGACGGTATCGGCAGTCGGGCCTTCCTGGGCCAGGTTTTGTTTGACTTCCGCAACACTCGTCTGCATTTTAACCGAAATCATCGTCAGGATTTGCTGGGCGGAACCCGACAGATTACGGACAAACGGAACTCCATCCTTGCCCAGAATGGTGAGCGTACTAACGGCATACCCCACATCCAGGGCTGCAAAACTGTCGGTCCCCTGATTTTCCGGCATCTGACCCAGACAGTTCAGAATTGCCAGGCTGTTGACATCCATTAACACGGATTTTACCTGGGCCAGCTGTGCCGTTTTGATTTTTTTCTGAATCGCCTCTTCCAGTCCGATAACCAGATATCCTTTTCTGCCCTGGGGGCTTGATTCCGCAGGGGCATCCATGTCACGCAAAAGCTGATAATCGATAATACTGTGATTTGAATCCAGTGCTGAAAGCTGCTGGGCTTCGAGTCTGACCGCCTGGTCCAGGGCTTCCTCCGGCAGGGAGGGAAAACTGAACCCGCGTACGGCAACATCCTGCCCGGAAATACCGCAAACCGCACTGCGCGGTGTTGACGTCCCGGCGTCATGAAAACACTTCTTGATGGCACGGACCGTGTTTTCATCACGCATCGCCTGATCTTGGGAACCTTCAATCAATGCACAGGTTGCGGTCGTGGCGGTCCATCCATCTGCCTCTTTTTGGAGACCTATCAGCTTGACTGAACTGGCACCAATATCCAATCCGACCAGTCCTGACTGACTTTGTCCCAGTCGTTTGCCGAATACGTTCATTTCTCAACCCTTTCTGAAACGGATTTCTTTGTCGAGTCGAAATATCCGTTTAATACTATGTCCGCCGGCGCAAGATGCTCCAGTGACATGAATCTTATCGGAATTAACGCGGCCGGACTTAACCGGCCACCACTGTTAATTAAAATTTTAGCTTCCCGAATGCACATTTTATTCGGACCTGACTGAAGAGGTTTCATTCCAGCCTCCTGGAACAAGCAGGTATTTGCCCTTCAATGTCATATTTCCCGGCAGAATGCCTTTCATTAACCGTTTGTCAAAATAGTATTGTTTGATATAGCCGTTGGAGCCGGATCCGACAATACCGCGAAGCGATTCCGTAATGGTTCCGCGAACAATCAGTTTGTCATTCTTGTTTGTATAGAAATTTCTCCGGCCGGGAAAGGGATGCAGACGGTTTACATTTTCCGCCCCCCAGCCGCCTCCGCCGATGGTCATTGCGGCTTCAACCGTCATGGTTCCCGGTAAGACCCGGTTGGATGTTCCCGATCCCGTCTGGTTGCCGACGGGGCTGTAATGGTTGACACTGGAGGCATCAAATTTGTCGGTATCATACAGAAGGTCGTTTCGAGTCATCCCCGGATCAATAACCTTGATGACACCCTGTGAAATCAAACCCAGCACATTGGGATTATCCATTGCCGGCATTCCATCCGCCTCGCGGGTGCCGTGTACTTTGAGTTCATTGGCAATCCAGATATTGCCCGAGGCGACCACGGTTATACCTCCTTTGACGGTATTAATGGCGCCGAGGGTGGCAGCATCTTCGGAACTGCATCCGATAACCACATTGCCATCCACATAAATCTGGGCGCCGGGCTCGCTTTGGACCCCATTAAAGCTCTGGGATACATAAATGGGATCTGCCGGATTGTCGATGCGGATATCCGTATAGCCGTCCGGGGTGTAATGGCATCCGTAAATCGAATATTTGATATACTCGTGATTGCTTCCGGTTGTGTTGACTTTATAGTCCCATGAATTGGACCCGGATCCCTGTCGGGTGTAGCCTGCAACCGTACAGTTGTTATAAACCCTGACGTATCCGACTCCGTTTTTATCGACATAGAATTTCAACTGGACGGCGGGCAGATCATTGACCGAGGAGCTATAGAACCCGGTTCGTCCGGAATTGTGTTTGGGCAGGCTTTGAATAACCTGCGGGCTGTAACAGTAAGCTGCATTGGTGCATTCGCGAAATCTCTGGACTTTGAGTGAAACCGAAG
>JBDKVE010000129.1:0-2462 GCA_039679345.1 Anaerohalosphaeraceae bacterium | reverse complement strand
GCATGGAACTCAGCAGCCGCACCTTGAGGCAAATTCGTTCAAAGCTGGGCTGTTGTCTCGAAAATCCGGATGACCAGCTTTTCATGCCCACACTCTTTGAAGACGTGATATTCGGCCCTTTAAATATGAACCTGCCCCCACAACAGGTCAAAGACAATGTGGACCGAGCCTTTGAAACCGTAGGCTTAACGGCGCTGGCTGAGAAAGCTCCGCATCATCTATCCGCAGGTCAGAAACGAGCCGCTGCGATTGCGACCGTACTTTCAATGGCGCCGCAGATCATCACCTTTGACGAACCGGACGGCAGTCTCGATCCGCGTAATCGCAAAAGACTGGAAGAAGTCCTGAGCAGACTGCCCCAGACACTCATTATCGCCACCTGCAATATGCGTTTTGCTGCTGCGATATCCAGCCGGATTATCGTTGTGGATCATGGACGAATCGTTGCGGATGGTTCCCCTAAAACCGTCCTATTCGACAAAGATCTCATGGAAACGCATGGACTGGAAATCCCCTGAGCGGCATTTCCTCACTCCGACGAAGTACGATAAAACACCACTTTTTTGTAGTGAAAATAGGCAGTATGGGGGACATACGCACAGATTATTAATGTTAAAATAAACAATCTGACGATATGATTCCAAAGGAATTATTGTCAGGAGTTTATGGATACGTTTTTAAGACAATTTCAGGACTCTGTCTATCATTTATCTCCAATAGTTTTGATTGGAGTGGGTTTTATGCTGATTTGGATTGGATTGAGTCTATGGCTTGGCGGCCTGAAATGGGTGAAGATTCTCGCGGCCTTTGCCGGCGCGGGCATTGGCTATACCCTGGCCAATTACTGCACCGAAAAACAGATATATTTTATGATCGGTTTTGCGGTCATCGGTGGCTTTATTGCCCTGTTTATGGGAAAAACCATCGTGATTTTTGGAGTAGCGGTTCTGGCTGCGATAGTAGTCAATGTCCTGATTGCCTGGCCAACGTTGGCAGAAGCCAAAACATGGGACGATGCCCCCGAAATAGAACTGTCCAAAGAAACCCCACCTGGCGTGGTGGAGAGCCTGACGGTGCTCGAAAATTATGCCCAGTATGCAGGCCAAAAGAGCGTCCAGACCATGAAGTCGCTGGGCAGCGTCGGATACACAGCCGCTATTATTGCAATACTGGTGGTTTTAGGGATTGGATTTGCGTTGCCCCGAGGCATTTGTGCCCTCGGATGTGCTGTGATTGGAGTAATTTGGATTGCACTGGGCTTACTGCTGCTTTTATTATATAAAGGCGCCAAGCCGATAGATTATGTCATCCAGCAGGCGGATGTCCTGGCAGTTGTTGCGGCTATTATGGTTGCCTTTGGGACTCTGGTTGATTTGGCGTTATGTCCGGATACAGGCAAAAAAAAATCCGGCATGATTGATAAAACGAAAGGAAATAAGAAATGATTCCATGGTTGCTTGCTGAAACAGCGCCGGAAACGACGTCTTCCAATTTTAGTATGGATCCCACGCTGAATTTTGTTTGGGAACAGATTACTAATCTCACCTGGCTGCAGGCCGTAATCGGGATATCCTTCGGCATGGTTTATCTGCTGTATGGGTGGCGGATTTTCCGTATCCTGGTGGTCATTGCCTTTGCCCTGATTGGCATGTTTCTGGGTATCTTGGCCGGCCAGAAATTCGGCAGCGAACTGATGGGGGGCATTATGGGCATCATCTTGTTTGCCATCTTGTCCATGAGTCTAATCAAATGGTGTGTTTCGCTTCTTGGTGCCGCTGCAGGAGGGGTGTTGACCGGTGGCTTGTGGTACGCCTTCGGCCTGCCGGAACAATATATCTGGGCTGGGGCTATTGTCGGCGTGGTGGCCGGCGGCATGATGTCCTTTATCCTGCTCAAAATATCTGTTATGCTTTTCACCAGTCTCGGTGGGTCGGCGATATTGGCTATTAGTTTTCTGGCATTAATGCATCAGTATGAGACCAAAGTCGTCTCGCCTCCGGGAACCAATATTCACGATTTAATCTTCCAAAAATCATGGTTTCTCCCGCTGGTTATTATTATTCCAACAATCATTGGCATGATTGTCCAGAATAAATTGATTAAACAATCCAGTAAATGGGATTTTTAAGCCCGATTCCCGGCAACAAAACCGAATTTAGGAAAAAATTGGATTGTCTTGTCGGTTTTGGTAGAACAATAGACCCAAGACGGCTATAATAACCCTGTCGATGAGTGCCAGACAGGAAAAATCATTGTTTCAGCCGTCGGAAAGCAAGACCCTGCAAAGTGTTGCGCCGCTTGCAGTCCGGATGCGTCCGAACACAATTGACGACTTTGCAGGTCAGGAACATTTCGTCGGCGAAGGTAAACTCCTTCGCAGAATGCTTGAAGGCGGGGCGATCAGCAGCCTTATTTTCTATGGCCCGCCCGGCAGCGGCAAAACGACCCTCGCTCGCATCATG
>JBDKVE010000128.1:0-7317 GCA_039679345.1 Anaerohalosphaeraceae bacterium | reverse complement strand
AGGACGTTTGGTAGCTCTGTATCAACTGGCCATCGTCCTGGGGGTTTTGCTGGCATATTGCTCCAACGCCTTGATTGTGGCTTATGCCCAGGCCAACTCCGGCACGCAAGCAGGCGGTGTCATGGATTGGATGTTCATCACGGAATCCTGGCGCGGTATGTTTATGGCCGAAGCCCTGCCGGCGACGGCGTTTCTGCTGCTGCTGTATTATGTGCCTGAAAGTCCCCGGTGGCTGGCCAAGCAGGGGGATCATAACAACGCATTAAAATACCTGTCAAGGGTACTTGGGCAAAATGAAGCCCTGCGGGAATTGAACCAGCTTTCAGAACTGCTCCAGACAGAAGAAGCCAAACTGTCTTATCTGTTCAGGCCGGGTCTTCGTATGGCACTGCTGGCGGGTGTTTTGCTGCCATTTTTTTCGCAGATTACCGGTATCAACGTGATTATCTATTACGGTACGACAATTTTTCAGCAGGCGGGATTTACCGGCTCGTCGGCGTTTGAAACACAGATATTAATTGGGCTGGTGAACTTTATTTTCACCCTGTTTGCCATCTGGAAAGTCGACAAATTAGGCCGGAAGCCCTTGCTGCAGGCCGGAGCCATTGGAATCTGCCTGATATTGGGCATACTGAGCCTGTATTTCGGAAATAAAAACGTCAGTGCGGCGCTGGTGGCCGTCCTGTTCTGTCTCCATGTGGCCTGTTTTGCCTTTTCGTTCGGGCCGGTAGTCTGGATTGTGATTGCGGAGATATTCCCCACCAAAATACGCGGACGTGCCATGTCCGTCGGGACATTTATGGTCTGGATAAGCTGTGCATTGGTCGCCCAATCCTTCCCTTATCTGAGAGACCATCTCGGTCCGGCCAAAGTCTTCATGGTGTATGCAGCCCTGTTGCTTCCTTCGATATTCTTTATCTATTTAAAAGTTCCGGAAACCAAAGGCAAAACCCTCGAGGAAATCGAGAAACAGTGGCAGGGATAAGATCTTCATTTTCTTCGGAGATTAAAGTGATCTCATACGGTTTTTGGATTAGTTTTACTCCAAAGCCAGTGACGAGAATAAAAAGAAGGCGGTGGAGGTGCTGGATAGGTTGATGGGGGAGTAGGGAAAAGGCTGGAGTCCTGTAGGGGGGGCTGTAGTGCTAAACAAATAGTGGACACTGGAGCGAAGGCTTTCACGCTATCTGATGCTCCCTTCTGTACAGCTCTTCCACGGCTGCCGGCGTTCGATAATCCAGACTGGCATGGCGCCGCTGGGTATTATAAAACCACTCGATGTATTTGAACAGGTCTTTTTTTGGCGTCCTCCCGTGTCCGGTAAATCCATTATTCCATTTTAAAAACATTGTTTCCATTATACTCTGTTTATATCAAATCTCAAATTCGAAATTTCATATCTCATCTCTGAGTAAACACAAAAAACTGGCGGGTTGTATTCCGCCGCCCTTTGTTTATACAAGGTACTATTATTGCAGCCAGTTATCGGCGAATATCAGTAAGTCCGCGGCATTGACTGCGCCGGACAGATTCAAATCCGCACTTTCGCAGTTACTGGTTGAGGCACAATTGGACCGAAGCCACCGCTTGGCCATGTATGCCAGGTCTTCCATTCGAACCTCATCCGGGCAGATAAAATTTCCCGGCGTGGCGGTTTGCCATCTGAGTTTTGGATAGTTTGTCCCTTCGCAGATTGCCCAGACCGTTGAAAAGTCCCACGAGGCGGCGGTGAAGGTTGCCTGGGCTTTCATCTGGGCTGTAGTTTTGCCTGTACCCATGGTGCTGGATGTTGTCCCCGATGCGTCCGTGTCCCAGAAATTTCCCGTATTTTCATAATTGCCGCCAGGGGTTACCGCACCGACCAGTCCGCCGACCGAGGATGTTCCCGATGGAGCGCCGGATGAATAGCTTCGGATGACTTTACCCTGGTTGTTCCACCCCACCAGACCGCCGACAGTATAGAGCCGGCCATTGCCGTTGCGAGTGGCGACGCCCCTGGCATAACTGTTGCTGATAGTGCCTAAATTTTCACCGCATAATCCGCCGACATAATAGCCATCCGAATAAAACGAAGGAGGCATGAAGAAACAGTATCCCCGTGTTGCGCCCAGCGTATAACAGCCGCTGATGGTGCCTTCATTTCTGCCGACCAGTCCACCGGTGCGGGAACTGCCGTTGGTCGTACTGTTGGTGAAGCTGTTGCTGATATTGCCGGTGCTGGAATTAAATCCGGCCAGTCCGCCGTTATAGTAATATCCTTCAATCTCACAGGTCGAATAACACCGGGTGACGGCAGAGCCATTCCAGCCGGCCAGTCCGCCTGTATAATGATCGCCGCCGGTGACAATCCCTGTCGCATGGCAATCACTCAGTTGGCCGGAAGTCGCACCTGCCAACCCGCCTGCGGCAAGCCGTCCGGTGACAGTGACGTTTTCCACACCCAGATTTCGTACGGTTGCCCCGGGATAGACCCATCCGAACAATCCCACATAATCGATATCAGGTGCGTTGATGGTGATATTGCTGATGACATGGCTGTTTCCGTTAAAGTTGCCTTTAAAAGCCGACCCCTGGAATCCTCCGGTGACATTATCCGTGTCGGCGGCGATGAGGGGCTTTGTATACGTTGTCGCAGCCAGGTCAATATCGGCCATGAGAATAAAATACTTGTCGTAATCGGCGGTGTGATTTCCCAGGTACTCAAGCTGAGCTTTGGTGTAAATCTTCCAAGGATACGTCGATGTTCCCTGGCCACCGCCATAGTCGCTCGACTGCGAGGCAAGCAAAGGATAGGAAAATTCTTCAACCGGCATAACCCAGACCGGCGTAGCAAAGTCCCAACAATACGAGGTGACTGTACTTGTCATTTTCATCTGGGCCGTTGTCCTGCCCATGGCGCCGCTGGGGTCCGGATCCTGATTGCCTACGCCGTCAGTTTTGAGGCTGGTTGTGGTGTCCCAGAAACAGGCGGTTATTGTGCCGCTGTAAAAGTGTCCTATCAGACCACAGCCGGCGGAGCTATTGATATATCCAACGCTGTAACAGTTGGTATTCGTGCTTTCTGACTGCCATCCTATCAATCCGCCGACATAAAAATTGCCTGTCCCTCCGTTTACAGTACCGGTACAATAGCAGTTGCTCATTGTGCTGTAATTCTGGTTACCGGTCAGCCCGCCTACGGCCCAGGATGTGGAAGAAACGTTCACAGTACCAGTGGCATAGCATTCATTCACTATGGCATAATATTGGTCTCCAATGAATCCGCCGATATAAGCCGTAGTACCGGAATTTGAGGTTACCGTACCTGTGCTGTAGCTGTATCTGACAGTTCCCGAGGCAATACCAACCAATCCGCCGATGCGAGAGCTTGTTCCGGATACGGAAGCTGTGCTGTAACAATTCGTGATTATATCCGCTGAATTACCGTATTGGTTACCAACCAGACCGCCGACGGCAGTACCACCGGATACGGAACCTGATGTGTAGCAGTTGATCGTCGTGGTACCATAATATTGATAACCAATCAGGCCGCCGATATTCGAACCGTTGGAAGAAGAAATATTGATATTGGTCAGTTGTATATTCTGGATATAGGCATTTTCTGTATATCCAAACATGCCGACGTAACTTACGCCTGTGCCTGTGTAGGTCAGATTGCTGATGATATAACCATTGCCGTTAAATCCGCCGGTGAAATGTGTTGAAGTGCTGCCGATGATGTTGTACGACGTGCCTGTGTAGCCGGACATATCGATGTTGGCAATCAGTTTAAAATAACTGGCCCAATACGTGGTAGAGGATCCAATGGAGTTCAATTCAGCGGCTGTTGAAACGAGATAGGGGTCACCCGATGACCCGGTACCGCCGCTGAAGGCGTAAAGATTTGACCCCGACAAACACACAAACGACATTAGTAACACAGCAAGTCTTCTCATACATCCTCTCCTAACCCCCCAGGTGAGTTATACCGCAAAGCGGCGGCCTCGATACCATTCACTGCGATAAAATGCGCTGTGAATATTCTGTCCTTTTTTTACATGAAAGTCAAAAGAAAAATAGGTTGTATTAACTCGGCTTTTAGGGGTTACTTCATAAGTTTACGTATAATAATGAATTACGTTCAGCAGGATTTTGACTGCAAATCCAGTGTTTTTAACCGCTTTGAGGGCTGGCAGTGAGATAGTAGATGAGGATGCGCTGAGCTATTAAACACCTTACATGCCCCTCGGGCCATGCAGTAGCTTAAACTCTACATAGAAACCAGATTTTCCAGGATATCGGCTCGATATCAATCAAGAGCCGAAGGATTCAATGATAATTATTATTTTCTCTTTCTCTCCGCCAAAATCGCTCCGAGGGTGAGGAGGGAGAGAACATTCATATCCCAGTTCCTTCAAGCCAGTGCTTTGAAAGAAGAACTAAATCCAGAAGGTCAACCTGTTTATTTAGATCGATGTCACCTGTCGGATATGTAAGCTTCAGAAAAGGATAAGTTTGATTATCTTCGATACTCCACGTTTCAATGAAATCCCAATCCGCCAAGGTAAAGGTTGAAAGCGTTTTCATCTCGATCGTGGTCTTACCGGCTGCACCACTAGAATCGCCTCTGCCCACACCATTACTCAGTCCGCTGTTCTGTGTATCCCAGAAGCAGCCATTCATTGTGCTTTGGGGATTATATCCAGCCAATCCTCCTATATCATAAGAAGACGACGACGAAGTAACAACCCCCGTGCTGTATGAGGAAGTAATGGTGCCATACCACGGATACCCCACCAGACCTCCGGCGCAAGAATGAGAAGAAGATGGCGATGATGCTGTAACTAAACCCGTGTTATAACAATTGATTATAGTGGCAAACATCTCCTGCGCCACCAGCCCCCCAGCTTCAGACAAAGGTGTTAATGCTGCAACTGAACCCGCGTTATAACAATTGGTTAAAATCCCATAAGCCAGCTGCCCCACCAGCCCGCCAGCTTGAGCGGCAGAAGAAGGAGAAGAAGATGATGATGACGCTGTAACTGAACCCGTGTTATAGCAGTTGCTTATAGTGCCGAAGTACTGATACCCCGCCAGTCCCCCGGCGAAAGAAAAAGAAGAAGGAGAAGAAAAAGTAACAGATCCTGTGATATAGCAGTTGGTTATAGTGCTATAAGATTGATACCCCACCAGCCCGCCGATATAATACAATTCGCCGCTATAAGAGGCTTTTGCTGAGAGATTGACATTCTCAATCGCTAAATTTTTGATTATGGCATTGGAGGCATACCCAAACACACCGACATAATTAACCGCCTCAGTAGTCGTATAGGTCAGATTGCGGATAACGTGTCCATTGCCATCGAACGTGCCTGTGAAATACGTAGTCGAATTGCCGATGATTTTATATTGCGTGCCGGTATAGATGGACATATCGATGTCGGTCATCAACTTAAAATGGCTTCCCCAGTCACCAGAATTAAGACCGATGGTATTCATCTCCTGCGGAGTCCATATCTGATATGGATCCTCTGCTGTTCCGCTTCCTCCGCCATAAGTAGCCGCCTGGGTAAATGAAATCAGTGAAAGGGCTAGAGCAATTGTGATTACAAAAACAGATTTTTTGATTTGATAATTCATTGCACACCTCAATTAAAAACAAATGAGTAATCCACCTTTTGACTATCCTATAAAACACAAAACCCACTGCCATAGTTTCCCTGTAGCAGTGGGTTCTCATTATCCCGAAATAAATTGTCGTTTTTTTATCCATTTCCCCTCTCCTTATTATCAGACCATTATATTAATCCTCTTGTGTGGATGTCAATTAGGGAAACTACGTATTTTTGAGGATAATCCTTATGATTATGGAACTATCGGATGGCAATTAGGCGACCTCTGCTCTCCTTGTCCCCTGAATTCTCTCTAGAATGAATCCAGATTAATGATCCTTCTGTGCCCCACTATTTCCGTTTTGCCCCTTTTAAGTTTGTTTACTTGCTTAGCGTAGGGGGCTACAGCCTCGATAGGTTTCAACGATGATTGATGGGTTGGTTATTTTCTTTTTCTCCCAGCTAAAAATGCACGAGGGCAAGGAGATGGTTATTTCCCTGTTTCAAATTCCAAGCAGCCAATTCTCCGCAAATATCACCCAATCGGCTAAATCTACAACTCCAGAATAATTCAGGTCTGCTCCACCGCAATAGTTGTTATCTGAAGAACAATTATCCATCAGCCAATTGCCTGCATAGTAACTCAGGTCTTCGGTGTTGATACCATCGGGGCAGGCATAATCACCGTTGGTGTATTCCCAATTCAGTCGGGGGTAATCAACGTCATCAATACACATCCGCCAGTAATCATTTGTCCCATTGACAGTTTCGTTTGTGAAATCCCATCCTTCGCTGATAAATGTTGAAAGCTTTTTCATCTCTTCGGTAGTTTTTTCCGTCCCAGCAGCACTGGTCGATATTCCGCTAGCCTGAGCATCCCAGAAACAGGAGGTGACCGTCGATCCCGTACTATTCCAGCCAACCAGCCCTCCGACATAAGAACCTGTGTCGCCAACCGATGCGGCCGTATAACAGGATGTGAGTTTCCCTTTGGTGTTATATCCTATCACCCCCCCGACATAGTTACCTGTTCCACTCACGGAGCCGGTCGCATAACAATTTTCAAGCGAACCGGAATAGTTTCCTCCCGCTAGACCGCCAATAGCATTTGTCCCACTGACCGAACCGGCCGCATGGCAGGCTGTCAGGGAACCAGAATCATTTCTGCCCACCAAACCACCCACATGACCTATTCCGTTAACCGAACCGCTCATATAGCAGGCTGATAACGTGCTTGAATCATTCCACCCCACCAAACCACCGATATTTTTGCCTTCAGAAGAGAGCGAAACATTTTCTAAGCCGAGATTCTGTATGAAAGCGTTTTCAATTCTGCCCAACAGCCCTATACAATCCACTGCATTGCCTGTCGTATAGGCCAGATTGCGTATAGCATGTTCATTCCCATTGAGAACACCAGTAAATTTCGTGTCTGAATTGCCAATGATGTTATACTGCGTACCCGTATAAACCGACATGTCAATGTCGGCCATCAGCTTAAAATGCTTATTCCAGTCAGGGGCATTGAGACCAATGGTGTTCATCTGTTCGGCTGTCCAGATTTGATAGGGGTCTTCGGCTGTCCCACTGCCTCCGCCGTAGTAAGGTTCCCAATACAGATGGGGATAACTCTTAACTAGCATCCACCAATCGAAAGGATCGCCATCAATTACCGTAAAATCCCAGCCTGCCGAAGTAAAGGTCGAACGAGTCTGCATCTCTGCCG
>JBDKVE010000127.1:0-15726 GCA_039679345.1 Anaerohalosphaeraceae bacterium | reverse complement strand
CGTCTTACCAGGCAGGCAATCTTATCAACGGATATACCTATTCTTTCCGGATTCGGGCCGTCAATGAGTTCGGCTATTCGGACTACTCGAATACGGTTTCACGGACGATCAGCGGGCTTATTTATTCACTGAAACTCAATACCCCCAATGGAGAAAAAGACCTGGCGGCAGAAGCGGTGTATCCGATTATGTGGGGCAGTTATAATGACCCGCCGGAGATGGTGAATCTGTACTATTCTCTTGACGGCGGCAGCAACTGGACGACGATTGTATCGAATTATCCGAATACGGGGTATTATTACTGGAAACTGCCGGCGGAGACGACCAGCGAATGTATCGTCAAGGTTGCCAAGTCCGATGCTGCGTCCAGCTATGACCTGACCGATACGGCGTTTAAAATTCAGGGTTATGATTTTGACCGGCCGGGCGGTGCGCAGGGATGGACCGTGACCGATGTGTATGATGAGGACGGCTATCCAATTGATGCGGGCTTTCGGTTTAACTGGCGTGACCCGGTGGATTATCCAGCCAAACCCGGAGCCGACCCGGCGGGCAATCTGCAGGGGACGATAGCGATTATCAAAAATACGGCGGGCATTATCTATTCCAATCTCGAGAATATTCTGGCGAAGTATTGGTATCAGGATGTGATATCGCCGGACTTGACGAATCTGGAGTATTGGCAGCAGGCTTCTGGGGTACGGATTCAAATCGCGCATTGTATGAAGACCAATGCGAAATTGTACAGCAATATGATTATTCAGGTATATGATACGGACCTGAATCAGACTCGGTATTTTACGTATCCTTCGTCTGCGTCCCAGTTGAGCTATTGCAAATATAACTTTACCAACGTTTGGAATGGAAAGTTGATACTATTCAGGAACCTTGCCGGGTTTCCGGAGCATTATATCCTCAAGCATATTACGGTCAGAATCTGGGGTGACCTGGGGTATCAGTATGATGATGAAGAAAACGGGTCGGTGTTTCTCGACAACATTTTCCCGGTCTATCCTGCGACGGATTACGATTGCGACGGCGATACGGACATCGCTGATTTTTCGGCGCTGAGTTCGGCATGGGACACCGCGCAGGGCGATCCGACATGGAATCCGATTTTTGACCCCTACAATTCGGGCCTTATCGATATTTACGAATTACGGGAATTTGTCAGCCACTGGCTTGAGGGCACCGAGTAAGCAATGATGCAATCAAGCCCTGTGTACCGTGTCGGGCTTTAATGGACTTCTTGGAGCCAGCGGACGACGAGGTATTCGAGGTCGTTGAGGTCCACGGCGCCATCCTGGTTGAGGTTGGTTCCGTCGCACCAGCCGGGCATGGCACATAAAGTTTGCTGCCAGTACGGGGCGAAGAGTGCGAAGTCTTCATAGTTAATAAATCCATCGCGGGACAGGTCTGGTGACAGGCCGGAGATGATACAGATGTTGTCGATGGAGGTGGTCTCGGTGCCGGAGACATAGTCACCGATGATATACATTGCCTGCAGATTGGACAGCACCGCCAGCATCTGGGCCAGGGTGGGTTCGGGGCCGTCGGAGGTGTTCAGGTGCCAACCTACGGGCCGCAGGGGGATGATATAGTGCTGCCAGGAATCCGTCGGCATGGCCCATGGGCTGCACAGGATGCTGTCGCCGCTGACGAGGAATACCATGGGGCCATTGACGCGCGTGCCGGCTGTGGTGTGCAGCATATCCAGTGCGATTTGGCCGCCAAGCCAGTCGGAGCGGTCGCCGAGATAGTTTGTCGGGGCCGCGAAGGTAGTCCATTCATTATCCTGGTCTGTGAGGGAAATCCATCCGCCGGCGTCATGGGAAATGGGCAGGGTCTGCACAATCTGTGTGAGATTGGCTGTTGACAGGGCCGCGCCGGTCCAGCCGCTGGTGTTGGAATTTAATTGCGTACAAATGGTCAGGTCGGCGGGGATGTGGGTTGCCAGATCGCCGCGGCCGGCGTTGTAGGAATCGAGAATGGAGTTCAATACATAATTGGGCTGTGCGAGACTGTTTAGATTATAGACAAAGATGTCATCGTTATCGATAGATGTTTTTGAGACTTCAAAGGCAAAGAGAGAATCGGGGCGGCTTGCGGGAATTGCGGCGCCGACCAGAAATTTAGCGTAGGGGGTGGTGTCCTGATAGAGTTCGGTCAGGGCGCCTGTGTAAGTATTCAAACTGTAGATGCCCGAGTAATCGATGAGGAAGGCTTGGCCGAGTGCATCAAAACACAGGTCTGCACCTTCGGCGATGAGTCCTGTGTAAGAGGAGCTATTTAATGTCAGGGGGACGCTGCGAAGAATCTGGCCGGCTGCGATATCGATTGTCAGCAGGCTTTTGCTGGCTGAGTCAGCGGCCCAGAGTCGGCCATGACGGTCAAAGGCGGCGGTGAAGATATGCGTGTTGGGAAAGACAACGCCGTTGCTGATGACTGTCGCGGTGGTGGGGTCTAACTGGTAGAGGGTTGACGAGGTGGTTGTGGTTGGCTCGAAGAACCACAGGCCCTGGGTTTGTGAGTAGGCGATGGCGTCGGCACGGATTTGGGCGGCGTTTTTGGTGATGATACCGATGGATGTGAAGGCGGAGCCGTTGTCTTCGAAAGAAAAAAGAGTAGCAGGAGTTAAATATTCTCCAGGGCCGCCTGTATTATTGCTGCGGGATTTGAGGCCGTAGATGGTATCTGCGCAGAGCAAAGCGGAAAACGACAAAAGTCCAAGATATAATAGCGTTCTCATGTGTTACCCTCCGGAAAAAAAGATGTTTTTACCTCTCCTATTTTCACAATATTCTACTTGTTTCATCTTGTAATGTCAATAGATTTTGGAGACAAGGGAGCATATAGCAGGCTTTGGAAAGTCAGAAGTCACTTTACAAAATGAAGCCGGTTGCAGTATAAAGACGTATCTTTGATAGCGTATTTGGGATAAAAATGATAGAAATACTTCATAATTATGTTTTGGCGGCTGAGGTTGACCTGGAAATGACGGCGGGTATGGTGCTGACGCTGGTGTGTCTGGCCGGGGTGGGTGTGCTGATTAGTTGGCAGGTGATGACGCCGGGGTTGAGTTCGCTGGACCATTGTCCGGTCCGGCGGACGCGGCTGCCGCTGTTTTTCCCGTTTTTGCAGTTGATGGTGTGGCTGGTGGGGGGGATGCTGATTGGGCAATTGATTAAAAAGCTACTGGCTTCGAGGCCTGAAACCACGATCCAGTTTGTGCAATATATGGGTTTAACGGTGCTGGATATCGGGATGCTGGCGTTTTTTCTGCTGGTGGTGAAGTTTGCGTTTGTGCGGGGATTGCGTGGATTTGGATTAAATTGGCGAAAGATTCCGAAGGATTTGGGGTGGGGGGCGGTGAACCTGGCGGCGATTTATCCGGTAGTTTTGCTGGCGCTGTATTTGACGGTGGCGGTTGGCAAGCTGTTTGCCGGGCCGGAGTTTGAGCTGCAAAAGCATCAGACGCTCGTGGAGATGAATCAGACGATTCCGATGTGGATGCGGATGTCGCTGGTCTTGTTTGCGGTGGCGATTGTGCCGGTGTTTGAGGAGGTTCTTTTTCGCGGGCTGATTCAATCCACGCTGACGGCCTATCTGCCCAGCCCGTGGATGTCGATTGGGATTACGTCGGCCTTGTTTGCGGGGCTGCATTACGGGACACATTCTGTCGGGATATTTGTGCTGGCATGCTGCCTTGGGTATGCATACGAAAGAAGCGGCTCGCTGTGGCGGCCGATATTCATTCATATTCTTTTTAACAGCATCAGTGTAGTGGGGGTGTTGTATTTTGGGGCCTGAGCGGGCGGCATGAAAACCGTTTTCATGGAATTTCAGAAAATGAAAAATGTTTTCATGGAAAGTTAGGGGTATATTCGGATAGATTTTCATGCCAATTTTTTGCTATAGTCTTTCATTGGCGGAGGTTCAGTGAAAGACACGATGTGGTTGAGGATTTGGTCTCTGTCTCTTTCCTGCCTTTGGTACCCTGGGATATCGTGTTCCGGGTCATTCTATTCTTAATTTAAAGTGGAGGTAGTCTATGAGATCTTTGTTTGTCTGTCTGGTGGTGTTGGCGGCGAGCGTGTCAGGGATTGCAGCGACGACGGTTCTTGAGAATTTTAATAGTGTAGCAATTGAGAATTTGATTAGTCAAGGTTCATTGGTAAGTGGCGGAGTCTGCCAAATGGGTATCAGCAGTGTCACAACTGTCCGCGTTGGGATTTATTTGCAAGAATCTGCTATTTCTTTTGGGGAACTGCTTTCGGGCGAGGCGAAGATCATGAAAGATGATTCCAGTTTGGCTGATCCATATTTATTTTTTGGGGTGGACATTAATGGTGACCGAAAATTCAATTTGGATACGGATTATTATTTCATGCAGATCAATCCGGTATTTACCGAGCCAGATAACAATGGGTGGTCGAAAATAACATTCGATTTGAATTCGACATTCAGCAAATCCACAAGTGGGAATACACGGCCTATGACTGGAAAATTGCTTAGTGAATGGATGGACCTGTATGGCGATTGCCAGGTTCTCAGGTATCTTGTCGGGTATAATCTACAGGTTAGTAATACTGGCAGATGTTATGCCGATGACCTGCAATTTAAGTATGGGACGCCGGATCCGGAACCTGATCCAGAAGAGCCTGTGCCGGCGGCGGTTCCTGTGCCGGGGGCGGTTGTGCTGACTTCGCTGGGGTTGGGGGTTGTGCGGTATATGCGAGGGCGCGGGCGGATTTAGCGGATACTTATTTCAGATATTGATGCAGGCAGGGCGGAAAACCCTGCCTGTTTTATACCCAGCGGGTATGATTATTCCGCAAGCAAAAGATGCACGTGGTTGATGTTTCTGTACTTAGCCGCGCCGGACCGGAATAGTTCAAGTCAGATCAGTATAGTTAGTGGGACAGGAGGAGTTTGACGGCGGCTGCGGCGGTCAGCAGGGTCACGACGATTTCAAAGACTTTCTGGGGCAGTTTGTTCAGCAGCCAGACACCCAGCAGGGCACCGATGGCGATAGCGGGGAAGGTTGCGGCGTCAATCCTCAGGGATTGTTTGTTCATGAAGTTCTGGCCGGCGCTGAAGGGGACTTTGATCCAGTTGAGCAGAAAGAAATACCAGGCGTTGAGGCCGACGAAGCGTTTTTTGTCGAGGCGAAGTGACAACAGATAGAGTGTCATGACAGGGCCTGCGGCGTTGGCGAGCATGCTGGTGAATCCGGCCATTGTGCCGAACAGGGTGGCAATCGACCAGTGTGTGCGGAAGGCGTCGAGATTCTGGCGTGTTCCGGCGGGTAAGAGGTTGGAGGCATACCGGCCTGCCAGCATGACCAGCACGACGATGCCGATGAGCCTGGCCAGCAGGGTATCGTTGACGGATTTCATCAGCATCGCGGCGGCGATGACGCCGACCAGTGTGCCGGGAAGCAATTGCAGGATGAGTTTCCACTGGGCGGAGTAGCGGTAGTAAATGGCCGCGAAGATATCGGCGGTAATGAGCATGCCCAGCAGGATGCCGGTGGAGGCACGGGCGGGAAAGACCATTGCCATCAGCGGTACGACCAATATGCCAAAACCCGGCACGCCGGTTTTGGCGATGCCGATGAGCAGGCCGCACAGTAACAGCAGTATCCATTGATATCCGGTTAAATCAGACAATGTCATGGTGTTCCTTTTTGGGCAGTATGAATCCGCACGGTTCCGAAGGTCAGCGAGCGGACGATGATATCACGAAAGCCGGTATGACGCAACTGGGCGGTCAGGTCCACGGTTTCCCAGCGATGAATCGACTGAGCGAGGTAGTGCCACGGGGCCGATGTACCAACGATCCATCCAGCCACCAGCGGCATGATTCGGCACAGGTAAAAGAGATAGATTCGGCGGGACAGTCCCTGTTGGGGCAGGAAGAATTCGAGGATGCACAACTTTCCGCCGGGTTTGAGCAGGCGGTGGGATTCCTTCAAAGCTGCGGGGAGGTCATCCACGTTGCGAAAGCCGAAGGCACAGGTGATGCGGTCGAAGGCGGCTTCGGGCAGGCCGGTGTTTTCGGCGGAGGCACAATGCCATTGTATGGTGGTATTGGTGGCGGCATATTTTTTGGCTTTCTGTGCGGCGATATCCAGCATGGGTCTGGCGATGTCGCAGCCGATGATAGAGTGGAGTTGGCCGGTTTTGGCCAGAGCAAAGGTCATGTCGCCGGTCCCGCAGCACAGGTCTAGGGCGGAGATGATGGGGCCGTCACAGGCGATGGCGGCGGCTTTGTGTCGCCAGTAGAAATCAAGCCCGAAGCTGAACAGATGATTGCACAGGTCGTAGCGTCGGGCGATGGCCGAAAACATGGGTTCTGTTGTGGGTGTATTGGATTGAGTCATGGTCAGTGGATTGGGTACAGGACAAAGATGATGACATCCCAGACGGCGTGGCTGAGGATGGCGGGCCAGAGGCGTTTTCGCCAGGCGTATAACAGGCCCCAGAAGCCGCCGCATAAAGCCGCTGCGGCAATCAGCATAAAATTCATTGAGGCCACGTGAACGAGTGTATAGACGGCGGTTGCGGCGACGAAGCCGACGAGTATTCCATAGCGGCAGCAAAGACGTTTCTGCACGAAGCCGCGCCAGAAGATTTCTTCGGCGGGGCCAATCCACAGGGCCAGCAGCAGGGCAATCGGAAGCGGCGAGGTGCCTTCGCGGAGTTGATAGATATGGTCCACCTGGCCGGCGGCGAATCCGAGTAATTGCCGGGCGATGTGGTAAGCGATGTAAAAGCCTGCGTATAAGACCAGCGGGCTGAGCAGTCCGACGGCTAAATCCATCCAGAATCCGCCGTGTGCCGGGGCGGCGAGAATGTTTTCAGCAGGCTGCAGGATGCGAGGCAAGGGAATAACCGATGTTGGTTCGGGCCGGGTTTTGTTTTGGATGATGAGGCCGCTGACGGCCAGCAATCCTGATGACAGCGTCATCATCGGCCAAAATGACAGATAGGCTTTGGTGGGGCCGAACATGGCGGTCCAGAGAACGAGGGCCGTCAGACATAGAATCATTACGGCTTTCATCGCATGAATGCTCCGAAGATCAGGGAGGCAATCAACAGGACGCCGAAGGCCAGATGGAGTTTGGCGGTCTGGACATCGAGGGATGCAATCGGAGCGGGATTGTCAGGGTGGCTTTTCAGGGCACTGCGAATCGGCGTGTAAGCCAACGGCAGCGTGCATAAGACAATCAGACTGAAGAGGGGCAGCGTGCCGAGGATGCATAAAAAAATCACGATGAGATAAGCAGCGATATCCAGTGCGGTATATTCAAACCGTGCGAAGCGATGTCCCAGCAATCCCGCGGTGGTGGTGATACCGGCCTGCGTGTCATGAAGAATATCGCGGAGGTTGTTGCCGCTGAGGATGGCCGCGACGAGACAGCCGACCGGCAGCGATACCAGCAATACATTGTGGTTGTAAGTGCCGGTCAGGACGAAGCAGGAGCCGATGACCATCAGTGGGCCCATGAGAATGAAAACCATCAGGTCGCCCAAGCCGAAGTATTTGTAGCCGACAGGCGCGGCGGTATAGAAAATTCCGCCCAGCATTCCGATGACGCCCAGCATTAGTATTGGCCAACTGCGGAGATAAATAAATATCAGGCCAATGGCCGCAGTCAGGGCGAATAAGAACAGTCCGCCGAGCAGTGTCTGACGCGGGGACAGCTTGCCTTCGATGATGACCCGGCTTCCGCCGAAGGTGTAATCTTTATCGACATTTTTGATGTAGTCGAAATACTCGCTGACGAGGTTAGTGGCTGCGTGAATGGATAATGATGCGATGATAATCAGCGGCATCAGCCGCCAGTCAGCGGAGGTTCCTTCATAGGCCGCCCATGCCGCACCGAGCAGGACGGGTATGATTGAGGCGGTCAGCGAGAATACCCGTATCGCCTGCAGCCAGACGGCCGCGGACCGAAAAAATCCATGCTGTCGGGTGAGGGTGGTCATGGGGTGTCCTATGTGATATCGGTCTTGGTGATTTCACGGAGCAGGGTGGTCGCGTAGCAGCCGCTGTCCAGTTCGAAGGCCAGTTCGAGGTATTCGCCGCGGTTGTCGGTGCCACTGGCGATGTGCACATGGCGCGGCTGAAATCGCAGCGCACGGCGTCCGCCGCGAGCGCCGAAGTTTTTGATCCGACGCAGGTCGTCTTCGGTAAGGATTTCTCTGTCGAGGATCGGATTTTCAATCTCGCCGGCGGCGTCGGTCAGGCGGGTGGTTCGCATTCCGAGAAGCGGGCCGGTGGGGCTGATTTCAAAGTTCTGGCAGCGGGGCTGTTCGGTATCCGGCTGCTCGACGTGGAAGCAGGCGCCGTTGTCGTGCTTCATGGCCATATCGCCCAGGAGGATCGTATCAATTCGGGGCATTCGTGCTGCTAATACCTCGTTAAACAGGGCCGATTGCCACGCGGAGACCAGCAGATTTTTCATCGCATCGTCGAGGGCGCGGCTGGCGCGTTTGAAATTGCCTTTGGTGCGGACTAATTCCTTGAGCATACGACGATGGTCATGGAAGGCCTTGGGCCAGCATTCAAGGGCCTGTTCATAGTTGCCCTGTTCGTAGAGTTGGCGGGCTTCGATGAAGCGGTTGTCGGTTTCGTTTTCGGCATCGCCGAGAAAGAGACGACAGAATTCGGTTGTATCATTTTTAATCAGTGTTTCGCCGAGTCTGCCGCTGTCGGAGCGTCCGCCGAAACGCTGCGGGCCGAAATAATTTGGTACACCGCGATGGATCAATACGTCCATAATGGTCTGAACAATCTGTTCGGCTTGTTTGGCGGGGGTGGACAGATTCCGCATCCGAATCATGAATTTATTGGCCGACAGGTGGCCGACTTTGAGCTTGTTGCCGTGGCGGCCGATCTTGAGGACTTTTATCTGGGGGCAGTTGAGGGCCATGATTTTGTCGGGGTCGATGTGCTCGATGGAAATCCACTGGCGGGTGATGGCCTGGGCGTCTTTGCGCCCGGCGTAGCCAATGTCGATACGACGAACACCGAGAGCGGCGGCCATTCGCGCCACCGCGTCGTGGGTGGTCAACTGCTGTTTTTCGATGAAGACGTAAACGTGGGTTCCTTCGCCGGACGGTTCATAGAGCGGGACTTCTTCGACGCAGAAATCTTCGGGCCGCTGCTTGATGACGCCGGTGACGCAGCCGAGGTCACTTGTTATAAAAGGTAATTCAAGGTTATTGATCATTTTATACAGACCTTAGAGTTCAATGCCGGATACAGGTTGCGATCGTTTGGCTTCCAGTAGCCAGCTTCCAGCAAAATTGTTATTGTAATTTGTCACTTTATATCGCCGCGAAATCGCACAGTACAGTGTCGGCAATGCCAAGGGTGTTTCGTGTCAGCCGTAAACATCCATTGCGCCATTCCAGATGAGCCTGATGCAGATGCTCGGCAATCGGGGAGGCAAACAAGGCGGCGATATCATACCCGGTTTGCCGCTGAAATGCTATAGGTTCTATCCCGGCCCGTGTCCGGAGATTTAAAACGGCTGTTTCACAGGCGAATTCTTCGGGAGCCGGCGCGTGTTCGCTTTCGTAGGCAAATTGCCGGTGTTCTATAGCGGCAATGTACTGCTGCAGGTCGGGGATATTTTCGGTCCGCTTGCCCCGGAACCAGCCTGCCGCCGCAGGGCCAAGGCCAAGGTAGGGCTGGTTTTTCCAGTAGCGGAGGTTGTGGCGGCATTCGAAGCCCGGGCGGGCGAAGTTGGAGATTTCGTATTGCTGGAAGTCTGCTGCCGCGAGGGTGTCGATGGTTAGTTCGTACATCCGGCGGTCGAGTTCGTCGCTGATGGGCGTGATTCGGCTGGCGGCTGTGTCACGTACCAGTGGCGTATCGCCTTCGTAGGTCAGGCTGTAGGCGGAGATATGCTGAGGCTGGAGGGCGATGGCCTTATCCAGCGAGTCTTTCCAGTCGGATAGTGTTGAGCCGGGGATGGCGAAGATTAAATCCAGCCCGATATTATCGAAACCGGCGGTGCGGGCGTCGTGTACGCATTGGAGAATATCCTGCACATCATGGATTCGACCCAAAAATGTCAGTTCTTCGGGATTGAAGGACTGGGCTCCGATGGAGATGCGGTTGATGCCTTGCCGGCGGATTTGGTGAAAGAAATCCGCATCGGTCTGGCGGGGATTGACTTCTATGGTCACTTCCGCGCCGGGTTGGGCCTGTGGGGCAATCCAGTCGAGCAGGGCATAGAGCAAATCCCGCTGCATGGCCGAGGGCGAGCCGCCGCCGAGAAAGATAGTGGAAAAGGGCGGATAGGGCGAATACATCTCTAATTCCTGACGGATAGCATTCAGATAATCCTGCTGCTGCCTGTCGTCGGCGGTAATCGAATAAAATGCGCAATAGCGGCACTTGCGGGTGCAAAACGGGATGTGGATATAGGCAGAGCAATCCGCCGAGGTATTTGGCGGGAGAGATTGGGGTGCTCTGCGGTTCATACCGTATGCTGATGCGGGCCGACGGGGTGCTGGAGTTTTCGTCCGAACAGTCTGCCGATAATCGTGTGATACAACAGCCATCGGACAAAACCGATAGAGGCGAATCCGACGAAAGCAATGGCCATGGCTACCTGCAGGCCGCACAGGAAGATGACGCCGAATAAGACGCCGGCCCAGACCAGGTGGGTGATGGGCTTTTTGCCGCGGAGATACTGGTTGACCACGTGCGGGTAGCGAACGCGGCTGACCATGAGTGCGGCCAGGCCGATGGTGATAAAGGGCAGGGCGTGGATAATCAGCCAGCGTCCCGATTCGAATAAAAAGGTATCTTTGGCGGCGTCGATTGCCAGGTGCTGATAGAGGATAACCAGGCTGGCCAGGACGCCTGCAGCGGCGGGCGTGGGCAGGCCTGAAAAGCTCATGTGAGCCGTTTCATCTTCTACATTTTCGACATTGAAACGGGCCAGACGAACGGTGGCACAGCACAGATACACTGCGGCGGCCAGCCAGATGAGGCGTTCGACGAAATCTCCCATGAGTTGGATGGAGGGCGCCAGGATAATCGGCAGGGTGCCCATCAGCAATTTAAAGGTTAAAAATGCCGGAGCAGCGCCGAAGCTGAGCATGTCGCAGAGGCTGTCGAGTTGTCCGCCGAAGCTGGAGGTGGAGTGGCTCATGCGGGCCAGTCGGCCGTCGAGCATGTCGGCGACCATCGCGGCGTAGAGCATAAAACCTGCGGCGGCGAAGTGTTCTTGGCCTTTGGCGGCCATGCCGATAGCGGCGAAACCGCAGACACCGTTAATCAATGTGACCAGCGACGGCAGCAGGGTGATATATTGCAGGCGTCGGGGTCTGTTGCGGCGAAAGAAAAACCGTTTTTTCCTGGGTTGTTCGTTTCCGTTCATTCGTATCTCACCAATACCGTCAGGCCGGCCTGGACTTTGTCGCCGAGCTGGACCTGGCATTTGACGTTGTCTTTGATGGGGACGTAGAGTTCCGTACGCGAGCCGAATTTGAGCATGCCGAAGGGCTGGCCCTGGGCGAGGGTGTCGCCGGTTTTGAGTTCACAAACAATGCGGCGGGCGATGGCGCCGGAAATCTGGCGGACCATGATTTCGTCTTTAGGCTCGTCCAGCCGGGTCATCCGCACATCGTTGGATTCGTTGACGCGGCCGCTGTTGGGACTCATGGCGTTTTTGAACTGGCCGGGTTTGTATTTGATTTCGCCCACGCGGGCCGCACAGGGGGCGCGGTTGATGTGGACGTTGAAAATGCTCAAAAAGATGCCGATTCGCATCGCCTTATGGGGGAATGCGGGATCGTTTTCCACGATTTCTATATCCGTAATGGTTCCATCCGCCGGGGAAAGCATGACTTTGGGATCAACCGGAATGACGCGGTAGGGGTCGCGGAAAAATGATAATGCCCATGCCAGCACGATAAAAAGGATAAGTTCGGGCAGCCAGACGCAGGCGAAGGTCAGGCCTTTGCTTTGCCAGACTGATGAGGCAAAGCAGTATCTGGCGATCAGCCAATAGAGGACCATTGCCGCGGCCAGGGCCAGCGGGATGACCGCGACTTGCGGTAAACCATATTTTGTCAGCGGAATTCGCATAGCCGGGTATCATACCGCATTGGAGAAGTTTCCACAAGGCCGGAATTCAAGTCTTTTTGCGTCGTCATCTATGGGCATTCCGGCGTGTCTGTGATTTTGTTTTTGACTTTTGCAGGCAAGTTTTTACAGTGATGGGTCTATTGTTTTGATTGACGGTCCAAAGGAGAGTTAATGGATAGTATATATTTGAATGTGAAAAAGGCCCAGGAGGCGGGGTATAAGCCGGCGCTGATTGGGCTTGCGCATAATAAAAAGCAGTGTCCGGACAAGATGTCGGTGGTGGCCGAGAAGCTGGCCGACAAGGATGGCGGGCATAACAAGTTTTTGGAAAGCATTGTGGTGTGGCTGGATGTGCGCGGGCCGCGGTATTTCTGGCAGGAGGCCGACACGTTCCGGCTTTCGACCAAGCAGTCCGAAAGCACGATGCACACGCTGACCCAGGAATTGCTGAACATTGATATCAATGATGAAAAGGCGGTTCAGAAGTTTTTGAAGGATAATTTTGAGCCGGATAGCTGCTCGCCCGAGACACTGCGATGGATTTATGAGGCGGCCAAGACTAATGATTTGATTGCGGTTAAAAAACGGCTGCCGGAAGGTTTTTTGCAGACGCGGATGTGGTGTATGAGCTATAAGACATTGCGAAATATTATCTTACAGCGGAGGACACACCGCCTGCCGCACTGGAAGGAATTTATCCGCCAGACGCTGGAACAGCTTGACCACCCGGAATTGCTGCCGGGGCTGTCGGCCAGGGTGGACAAGAAAGACAATTGCCCAGCTTAACAGGGCTGGGTTCGGGAATATGGTGAATTGTGATGAACTATTTTCATCACAATTTTATGTCATCATGTTATTCCTTTTGGGTCGGAATTGTAAAGGAATATTCTATCGACTCCTTGGCAGAAAGAACACTTTCTGTGCTTTTTAAAGTAAAACCTTTCTCGCGAGTGTTGTATAAAAAGGAATTTCCGGTGAATAAATCCAGGGGACTGTCTTGGGGCAGTGTTTCAGGCAACTGTTGAGTATGGGCTTAATACTGATATATCTTGAGTGCAGCCAAGGTGGCATTCAAATGATTTCTCTGTTTTGTATGAATCCTATATTGTGCAGAGTAGATTGGGCTGGATAATGCCGTCAACAGGGCTTTTGTCTTCAGTATATTTTCCGGAATTATCTTTTGTGTGTTGGGATCAAAAACGATTCTGGCCTCTTGTGCTGTCTTGAGTTCCATTTGCTGAATGTTTTTGGATGCGTCCCTGTAGGGCAAATCCAGATAACTGCAGATTTGTTCCATGTAATGATTATTGTATTCGATACTGTCCTGAATGAAAGTTTCAGTAATGTGCGGGATTAAATTGGGGTCCATGCGGAATTGCATGGGAAATAAGTCTTTGATAGTTTTTTCCGAGAGATTTCTTGTAAACAACAACTTTTCCCCAAGGAGAGATTCATGAAGAGAGGGAAATATGTCTGCTTCGTTTTTCAATCTGGTTTCAATGATGTTTAACAGGGAAGAATCAAGTGGCATCTGTCCCAATAGCCTTTGCAGAAACTCCAGATAAATTTTTTCCATTCTAAGGCATATCAGGTGCTCCAAAATACTGGAGTTTCCTGTGTGGTGAATTATTGCTAATGCACTGAATGTTTTATGGATAGCTTTGTTATAGTGTGACGTGTCGGCTTCCTGTTGTGCATCGGCTAACGCTAGAAGAAAAAGGTTATTCATGTCATCACATCTGGTAAAAATTTCATCGATTTCCCGGGTTGGGTCATTCACCTGTGCGAGGGATGTTGACCAGTCACAGGTTTTGATCGCACAGGCTTGCCAGATTAAATTAAGTACCGGTTGCTGCTTGCTCAAAAAGTTTTTGATCGAAGCATCAAACGGAGCGCTTCCTTCGGCATAGTTGTTAATTGTTTTTTGAAGGATTCGGTTCTGGTCATTTTGCAGGTCAGACATAGTCTTCCGATATGTGTTTGGATCAATTTTATGGGTGGCTAAGTCCTCTGTTAATTCTCTTTCCTTTTGTTTTAGCTGAACGATTTCTTTAGATGGATATAGTTCAAATGCTTTCTTGTAGATCTCTACGGCGTTGGGTGCCGCCTGAGCGGCAAATATTGCTGCAGAAGAAACACAGAGTGTCCATAATAAGCAACATGTCTTTTTCATGTCAGCCTCCTTCTTTTTTCCTATTCTTGTGCTGTTTTTAGTTGGTTAAGCCCTAGTGATAAAGATTTTGTTAACTGTTTTGTTGAGACGAAAGTATATTCTATAGCATCATCGGTTAAAATAACAATTTGCTTGGCAATACTGATTTGTACCAATTTTTTTGAATCGCGGGCGCAGAGGATGTTGGCCAGGGTGATGGCCTTTTCGATGCCGTCGCCGGTGGTGTAATTGGCGACCTCATCCGGCTGGGCGAGGCGGTTGCCATCGTAAATCGAGCCGTTGGGCATATCATTCAGCCATTGATAGACCTGCTCGGGGGTTTTGTCTTTGCAGGCCTCGATACTGACCGGGCAGCGTTCCATCGCAGCCTTCAAAAACGGCTGCCAGTCGCAGGTGTCCATATCGCGATAGGCATAAAAGGCCAGGTCGGCGGTGATGCTTTTGGCGCGGATGGATTGCAGGTAGTCGATAATCTGCTGACGCGTCCAGGTATTCGGGATGCGAATGGGTTCGTTTGGCTCGTATTGTTTCTGTTCGCCCGGCAGATTGGGCGTGATTTTCAGGAAGTCCAGTAGTTCGGCGACCAGTTTTTCAGCCTGCGGCACAAACGGCGCAAGAAACCGCGCCAGTTTGTATCGGTCGTCGGCTTTATAGATATCGATATTGTCGTATTCGAGATAAGCCCGCAACTGCTCGCAGCAGATGCGTCCTTCATGCGGGTAGGGCAGGTAGTCGTCACTGAGGACCTCATCCAGCAGTTTTTCGAAGGTCTCATCGCCGATGCGGAAGCGGCTGCCGTGTTCGTAGCCGAACAGGACTTCGGCCTTGACAAACATACGTTTGCCCCGCTGGTGGCGGCAGAACTGAAAATACGGATGATACGCATGATTGGCCCGCAGGAAATTGGCAAAATTGAGCGCATTGAGCGGTGCGGTCAGGAAGTCCGACAGTTTCTGACGCAGGCGGGCGAATTCATCGGGCTGGATGGTGGCACGGTCATAGAGGCAGTGCACCCAGCCGGTGTTGTGGCCGACGATAGTGACCTGTTCATTACGCATGGCTCGCTGGGCCTTCATGCTGATTTCGGTGCCGTTGAACCACATGGCCTTGGTGACCATCCGGCGGTTATTGCAGATAACGCCATCCTGGATGTCGATAAAATCCTGCGAATGCAGCGGCGTCAGTACCATGAAGATATCTTCCAGCGGGATGTCGCAGACAATAAATGCGGCAGCCGCATAGAGTGCCGACAGCGATACACATTCGCCAGCGCCGGTGTTATAGCCGGGCTTGCGGCGAAAGGCGTTCATGGCCTCCACCGTTTCGGTCTTCCAGTAGGGAATGATATCACCCTCATAGGCATCGAGGCCGAAGTGCCGGCGGATATCGACGTCGAAATAATACTGGTCGCCCTGATAGCCGAACAGGGCGTTGCT
>JBDKVE010000126.1:0-23384 GCA_039679345.1 Anaerohalosphaeraceae bacterium | reverse complement strand
ACATCTGCCGGAGTTCACCCTCTGTAAATGCCTGGTCATATATCCGCACATCATCGATTTTGCCTTTGAAATATTGATCGGCAGTCGTGGACTTTGTCGCGCCAATCGTCACATTCGACCCGGTTCCTGTATTTAATGCGGAATCGCTTATATAAGAAACAAGTTCTTTTTTGCCATCAATATAAAGCTGAATATCTCTCACCGTCGGAGTTCCATCATTGGAAAAGACCGCCGCCACATGATGCCATCGATTATCATCCACACGGGTGGTTGCAACAATTTTTGATCCCCCGGCAGCCAGACGAATGGTACCGTAAGGTCCCTGATTCAGGACATAATTAATCGCCAGATTCCACGCTCCTCCAGTTGCGGTACCGCCCCAACTAATAATACTTCTCAACGAAGGCGCCTCAGTCGTATAGGTCTGCGGCACGGCTTTAATCCAGGCCGACACCGTACGATCCCGGGTCCCAATAACTCCACAATAACTTGTTGACACATAATCCTTTTTCCCGTCAACAGTCTTTTCCCCTTCAAATTCCAGGGCCCCCTTGAAATAGCCTTCTGCTGAAGGAGTGGGGCTGTCATTCCACGTCCCGTCAATATCACTGCCGGAACTGTCGATCGAAGGACTGGTGGTTTCATCCAGCGTCCAATGCGCCATCAGGCCGATATTGTCCGTCATCTCCTGGATTTGACCCCGGTTTAAAGCCCGATCATAAATCCGTATGTCGTCCAATCCGCCGGTATAATAGTTATAATAACTGCCAGACTGATACCGCGTTCCAATCAATATGTTCTCCGCATCGGTCGTACTAATGGCCTGGCCGGGATTGGTATAAGTCATTGTCTCCGGCATTCCATCCACATACAATTGAACCTCGCCGACCGTCGGAGTGCTATCGGCGTCCAAAACTGCCGCGACATGATGCCAGCTTCCATCCGCCACAATCGTCGTTCCGGTTACATACCCACCCCATGCTGCAAAGGCTATCTGCCACGTAGTCTCAACACGCAACATCCACTTCTGGCCGGTGCTTGAAGACCCCCATGTACAAACCATCTGAGTGAACGAAGGATTCGGCAGCGTCTTGACCCAGCCTGAAAAGGTCCACGAATTCCCCCCGGCAATCCCGTTCCAGCCGCTGATTCGAATATACTCATTGTTCTGCAGGGAAATGGCATTATCCATACGCCCGTCCGAACAGGTTGAGGTGGGACTTGCGACACTAAACGTTCCGGTTCGCGCATTGGAAGAACTGTCTGCGATGGTATTACCGGAAATCGCGTCCATGGTCCACTGCGCCACCGGTTCCGGATTCTCCGCCATCTGCTGAATTTCACTCAGTTTTATCGCCCGGCTGTAGATGCGCACTTCATCCAGAACCCCGCTATAATACGCCGGAGTTGCCCCATCTCTTGCACCAACATAAACATCTCCATCCAATTCAGTGTTCACATCCGGAGGTGTTGTCACATAATTGGAACAGGTGGTGTTTTCCTGAACGCCATCCACATACAACTTGACATCCTGGATATTGATTGCCCCATTTGCCTCAAAGACCGCCGCCACATGATGCCAATTGCCATCATTAATTGAGGTTGTTCCCGCAACACGTCCATTCTGAACGTCCAGGGCGATTTCATTGCTGTCGGCGATCAACAACTGCCACTTCTGCCCTGTCAGATCCTTACCCCAGGACACCAGCACCATTTCCGTACCGGCCGTTGTAGTTTTTACCCACATCGCACAGCTTCGCGGATGCCGGCCGGCCACTCCCTTATAGTCTTCAATCTGAATCCAATCATTGCCATCAAATTCCAGTGCCCCATCACTGAGATCATCATACCCCACCACCGGGTTGGGATCTCCATTAATAATTCCATCCCGGCCTTTCCCGGAACCGTCTAACGTCAGGGTATTGGGATCATTGAACCCCAGATGCAGGGCCAGACGATCTCCTGTCGGGAATCCGCCACGGATCGTAAACCCTTTAATCTGGCAGCTATTCGGCTCATTGCCGCCCAGCATGACCGTGGTCCCCTGCATATTGGCATTGATAATGGCATTTTCTGCCAATTCCCAGGAACCTGTATTGGCCGGATTGTAACTGTAAAGCTGAAGGTCTTTGTTTTTTAAATAAAGCTGTTCGTAATAAATTCCGCCATAAACACGGATTTCATCGCCATTGGAGGCTGAATCAATGGCCGTCTGGATTGTCCTGAACGCTCCGCTGGACGAATCGGTGCTGCCATCATTGTCATCTCTGCCATCCGGCCGGACATACCAGAGGGTATTGGTTGCAGCAGAGATCGTGACTTGATACCCTTCGGAGGTGAATAATCCCTCATCATCTTCGACTGTCAGGGAAACCGTGTAGGTGCCTGGGGCATTAAATTTGCACTTGGCTATGGAAGTATTGATACCCGAGATACAGAATGCCTGGCCAGGCAGGGTCCAGCTATAACTCACAATGGTCCCATCCGGATCATAGGAGGTACTGCCATCTAATGTGATCGTCTGCCCTACAACCGGCGAAGACGGTGAGAAATCAATATAAACTTCAGGAGGCAATGTTGCCCATCCAGAGACTCCAAAAATCGCCCACATTACCGAAATCAATGAAAGCTTTTTCATACGATTAAATCCTTCCCTCGACAGAATCATTCTGTGAATTAAGCCACCGTGATGCCGCCCCTACTGCCGGACAGGCTGGGTATTCAGCCACAAGTTCATTAAACACCTGTGCAGTCAAAGTCCGGGCATTTTCGGTATCCATAAGCCCGGCTTTTTCCATGGCCTGGTAACAAACACCCACCCGAAACTTGGCGTGCCATGCCAGGGTATGCGTGGACCAGTGTGTCAATACCAATGTATAATAATTGATTGCGTTCTGATAATCACCAAGATCATAATACCCCTGAGCTACCTGAAAGGCTATCTGGGCAGCTTGGGTGGAAGAGGTATCGTTATTCAGATAGGCTTGCCCCAGGAAAATTACTTTCTGAATATCCGCACTACTATTAGGATTTTGTTTGTATGTTTTTTCCCCTCGTATTTTCGCCGCATACATCATCGCTACGTCGGCAACACTGCCAAGACAAATGATATCTTTCCCCACAGAAGCTGTCTCTGCGAATAATTGTGTTGTATAATTCGGATCAGCCGAAGACGTAATGGCCAGACTCATCATCCGGGAACTCGCTGCATAGGAGGAATCAGGCCAGGTCTGTTCAATCTGCTGGAGAGTATACAGGGCTTTTACATTATCCCCCGACAGACCATAATGATAAGCAAGAGAATATATCGCTTCCGGTAACGATTCCATTTCCCCATACTGAGCCTTTAATTGATCGATAACCTGCTGACCGTTAGGATCGTCATCGACACTGGGACTTTTTTTTACCAGCTCCACAGTCGCCTTCAGGCCCAGTTCTGTGTCGACCCAATGCCCTTGAATGTGGCTGTAAAGCGCCTTTGCCTGATCCTGCTTTTTCTGCTTGTCAAGAATGGTAGCGGCGGTATACAAAACTTCGCCAGTCCCCATCGCATCTGGCTCCTTAGTCATCATCTCAGACAGAAATAAATATCCTGAATCACAATTGGGCTGAGTCAGCAAATTTAGAATGGCCAGATTGGATTGTGCCCAGTCAATATTCTCTGAATTTGGACATTCGGACAGAATCCTCTGCATCAGCCTGGAAGCTTCGCCCAGTTCCCCACGGTCTAAACACTGCTGAGCCTCTTTCTGCAGGGCATCCGAGGAAGTAATCTCCAAAAGCTCGGCATTGACGACAGAATGTCGCTGCCAGAAACCCAGGGCAAACAGAATCAGCGCCATGACCAAAAGCATCCCAAATGTTACTGTTCCGATTCGATAGACTAGTTTAGCCATATGACACTATCCTTTCATTTACTGGGCCGAATTTCATAATAACCCCGCGAAAAGGCCCTAATACGAGCATCCCGATTTGTCAACTCATGCTGCCCAGAATACAAGCTGCTCTTCTGTAAATAATCCTGAAATCCTTCTATTCGATAATCTGCCAGGGCCGCCAGCTTGCCAGCGGCATAGTCCTGCTGTTCCATCTGCTGCTGGCGAAGAACCACATTAGCCTGCGACTCAGCCAGCTTGGATTGCGGCTGATTTTTCTGTACGATAGCGATGCTCAGCAATGCCGCAATACCATCGTCACTGAGACTTTGACAAAGCGCATAATCTGCAGATAAAACCATTTCACCGACAGTGGAGGCATGATAAACGAGGGTATAAGATCCCTGACAGGTTCGGTTCAATTTCTCCAACACCTGACGAATCCGGGTATCCACTAAATCTACCTTATCCAAAGTCTCTACCTGCTTGACCTCCTCCACAGAGGTCGTGTTCACCTCGACTGAAGAGTCAGGCAACCGGGAGTCACACCCCACAGCCGTTATCAGTACTATCAGACAAACTGAAATATCTGTGATTAAGATTCTATTGAACATTGGCACCTTTTTTGGTCCCGATAAGGCGGTCATATTCATCATACTCATAAACCGTGACTGTATCAGAAGGATCAATTTGTCGGAACAGATTCCCGTTGGCATCATACTCAAGCTCGGTCACCTGCCATAGCGAGGAATCAACCTGATCGTGCCCGATAATCTGGGTAATCACCTGCCCCCGGCCATTGCGATGAATTTCAGTCCATTTGCCATTGGGCAGGATGGTCTTATCCACTTCGCCCTGGTTATTGTATTCATACTGGGTCAGGAGGGACAATCCACCCTCGTCCTCAATCACCGCAATCTTTCGTCCCAGATAATCATAGACATATCGGGTTACGACCCATTTTATGGTAGAGGGTAAATTCGCCGGGTCCGCAAACGGAAATTCATCCGGGTAGTCGGCCTTTTTAATACATTCAATTCGGCCATCATTGTCATAATAATAATTGGTCTGAGACAATACCGCCAGTTGTTCATCAGGCAGACTAATATCCTCCTGCGGGGCAATCACAAACTCACTGACCAGTTCCCCACCTAAGCCATATTTTTTCCCGGATTTGGAACCATTGGGTGAAACCTCGCGGGTTACCTGGCCGAAATCATTATATCGATATTCTGTGGTCTGTTTGGAACCTACAATAAGATTGTATCCATCGTCGCTATAATCGTCATCATAGACAACCTTCATCAGGTGCCCCGTGTGGAGGTCATAATAATGATTTGGATCCTCAGAGCTGTTGGGGTCATCATAGTAATACTGAGTTAGAATTTTCCGCTTTGATGGATTATCCTGCCATTCTTTGGTGATTCTCCGGGCCCCATCATATTCATAGCTTACCATCTTCTGCTCTGCTGAGGTCGAGGGATATGTGATGCTTTCTAAAAGCCCCTGTCCATTATAAGTGTAATTGGTTACAGCACCTCGGGAATCGACTTGTGTATTGATTTTGTTATTTGAGTAGTAAGTCGTCTGTTCTTGATTAATATGAATCGCAGGATTAGTTCCGATGGTGCAGGTCTCTTTTAACCCTGAAGTATTATAGGATTTCTCTATATCTTTTCTCTTTCCAGAGGGATACGTCGTCGTTTTTACGTAAACAGTCTCACTCTCTTGTTCCTCCTCATATTTATCATACAGCGTTGCATAGGACCTTCCTGATGGCTGGTCTGGATTTTCATTCAGATTCTCATATTCGGTTTTTGACTGAACAATAGAAAAACTGTTATCCGTGTACTGATATTTGATTACCCTCGCTGTTTCATTATCCACCCATCGTCGTTCGACGGCTGATGCATGTGCACTGTCATACGCCCAGGTTACCATCAGCATGTTGGGCTCTCCGGGCTGATTGGGATCTGACTGCTGCGAAAACAGCAAAGGACGGGTATTACCTCCTATATGAGTTATGGCAGTAAGTTGGACCTGATCAATATCCACTCTATTACCTTCAACCGCAACACACAGCAGCCGCCCTTGCATCGAGGGATCCTCGGAGTAATTCCAAAAACCTGACTGTGTCACCCATTGCCCCGGAATCAATCTTGTCCCAAATCCTTCCGGATCTGAATTTTCGGAAGCATTTATCGAAATCAGTGTGACAGGCAACTCGTTGGGGTCGGAAGGATTATATGCCAACAACTGAATTGAAATCTCACTACTATTAGGATCAACAAACGCACCCGTCTCTGCCTCAAAAAAATATGTCGACTGCCCTACAATAAATCCCAATGGCACTGTTTGTACCTTTCCGCCCAATAAAGTAAGAATCTGCTGTCCCTCCGGAATCTCTTGTCCTTCTGCATAACGGCCTGCCCATTGACTGGGATTTGGATTCAATACGCGAATAGAATCCTGAGTTCCCTTTCCATTTATCCACCCAGAGGGAGCTCCGCTAATGAATTCCCCATCAGAAACCAAAGATTCTTCAAAACCAGAATTATTAATGCCTACTGCGCGTTCCGGCAAATCAATTCCGGCTGACAATACTCCGTACTGATTATGCAAGACAATATCACCATTTCGATTGTATTTGTTTTTGACAAGATCTTTATATCGATCAAACTCATCATAATATGCAACGTGATTATATCCCTGCCCACTACCGGAACATCCACTGGAACAGCCAGCCGAAAATTCAATCACACGCGACTGATCGTCAAAAGAAGCCGTTTCTACCCGAAGGGGACTGGAACTACTGACAGTCGTGTTGAAATATTCCTGAGTTACTGTTTTTTGATCTTCCGTCCATTGATACTTATAATAGCGAGAACTATTTTCCGGGTTTTCTGAATCGTTTCCATCATAAACATATTTGATTCGAGCTTGATTAGAACTGTTATATTCATACTTATATCGCCACTTAGGCTGGACATTATTGAAGGTTTCTCCTTCGGGGCAATAAGTAATTGCATCCAAGAGAACAGAATCCGAAAGACCATCATTGTTGGAAGGAGTCCCCAGAACAAAGTATAGTTTCCCAAAGGATCCAAGATTCAACCATATTCGATTATTACTAAGATCAACCTCCCACCCTTCAATACTCATATAAGATGGCAACTGACTGGGGTCTCCAAGTATACTGTCTCCAAACCAGACATCTTTCCCCCATGCAGGCAGCTTGATACGATGAGCAGTTGTATCCTCCGTTAATTTCCATGATTCTGTTGCGGTTTGCTTTTCACACCCTGGTATATCATTCTGACAAGTAAAATAACTGGTTTTATAGGCATATGTAAAGGGTTCATCTAGGTGATTGTAGAAAAGAGATTTGATAGACGCAAGGCCCTGCAAAGCACTGGCTGCATCAAAAGAGAGATTAAATAGATCCAAAGGGATCCGATTGTTCTTCTCTATTATATAATAGCCGTTAACAACAAACAATGGAACCTCTTCATTTATTGTACGACAAAGACAATTCATATCACATAGATTTTCTCTCACCGTTGAGTAAAATGTAAAGCCAATCATCCCTTCTTCAAACTCGTTATGCAAACTAAGCAAATCAATATGATCTATTTGACTAGGCAACCCCGTGTGTATACCTCCGCCCTTACAAGGCATACTTTGAGTAGTAGACACTGGAACAAGAGCTCCATATTTGTCCACATCACCATATAAAAATAAGTTCCCTACATATCCATCCAAGGTGTATTTTAAATCACACCAGCTGTTGCTGGGGTCACACCCATTATTATAGGTATTACATGACATGAAGAAGCATGGCAGGTAAGGATAAAATTGATAAATATATCCCCTCCCATATTCGATTGATTCTGAGGAACATCCATCGACAGTCAGAACCTCACTGTCTCCCGGATATAGTATTCCACTGGCTGCTGGATAATTAAGCAGACATTCATTTGCCAAAGAAATCTGAATCAATAAGGACAAAAACAAGATGAGGCTGACAGTATTTCTTCTTGCCATTCTAATCTCCCACTATTATTAACATAAATAAGTTAATACCAAACCATTTCTGCCATGACAAATTCTGCCATAGATTCCCAACTCAAATCCGGGCAAAGGTATTCCTGTTATATCTGTTTCAAAAAAACAGGAAGAGAGAACAAAGAAAATGAGATACATATCCTTCTTCGAGTAGATTTGTAACCAATCGAAACACTTGTGCAATCTCTATGATCCATTTTTTTACTCCAAATTCCAAACCCGAAACTTTTTATAACTATAGCCACAGCTTAAAAATAATCAAATTGAAAATTATTTTCATAAATAAATCAGTAATAATACCGATCCACTGCAAGCCTATTCTCGCTTTCTATTAGTTAGAGCGTATGAGCCTCAGTCTTTCTTGATAAGAAAATCTGAACTTTTATAAAATATTTTTTAATCCCTGTCTCTTCATGCTTTATGCCTTATGAAAAGACTGTTTTGAGTATCCATTCTGTGTTATGCATCCCCAGAAAAGCAGTCGAAGGAGTTTTAGAATCCCGTAAAAGCACCTTCAAAATGCTCATTTGCCTTTGCATCATCTCCGAAATCCCCGCCCGGGGAGCCAGCAGAAGAAGCCCGGATATCCAGCTTTCCAGCATCCTCAGGTTGGCTCTGATATCCTCTGAAGTTTTCTCTTTTACAACCCCCACAAAACAGGCATGCACCGCAGCCAGCCAAAATCCCCATTTAACCCTTTCCTGAACCTGAGACCCCATTATGTCCCCCAATGCCAGAGCCACTTTCCGGAGGATTTTCTTCCAGAAATCAGCATAGGATTGGTTTTTTTGGGGGGGGGAAGGCCACCTCGACTTAAACAATACTTATAACCCATTGTGCAAGAAGGCCTTATAATCATCGTCAATTTTAGCAATGCGATATCTTTATAAAATATAAAGTTGTTTTCAAATTATTGATATATAATAATTGACATCGCATCTGAAGTTTGCTAAATAATATTTGTTAACGTATTTTTTCGAGGAATTAATATGATGACATAACAACTCAAAAAACCGAATAGTCTTTTGAAAAAGTTTAAGTCTTTCTGTGCGCAGGTGGTGCGCGCAGGAGTTTGACTATTTGGTTTTTGAGGTTATGGATGGTTCCTGGCCGAAAAAGTACAGCTAAGCATCTAAATGCCAACTCCAATGCTTGGACGGGTGGTAATCTTGTAGACAAGGATTCACCTGTTGCGTCAGCAATCGTATTCGAAGTAATTCGACACGCCTTTCGATATGGAAACTTTTCCGATTCAAATCTGCAATCATTTATTGGCTCAGTTGCTTCGCAATACGGGGCAAATGCAAATTTAGTTGCTCACCTCATGCGAGGGCTTCCTTACCTGTATAAAGAACTAAGTGCCTACGACCCCACCCATTCTAATACAATTATCGCTAATACTCCTACTGTAAAATTCCGTATTTGGGCAGAAGGGAAAATCTTGGTCGCCGCGACTCTGGACCAATACGAAAAACACAAAAATAAATACTTATTTTGGATCGACCTTGATTCACACAAAAACAATTCCCTACTGGCGCCTGGGCAACAGTTAAAACCCATGTCAATCAGGCTTTTAAAGTGCCTTGTCGAAAATCTCGGCTCTCCTGTTTCTTTGTTAAAGATTCGACAAACCATCGGCGATCCGGATGCCACATCGATTTCAAAAGAAGAAACCGAAGTCATCAGCCAAAGTCTTTCCAGACTGAATACCTTTTGTGGAAGCAAATTATCCAGTTACTATTCTCGAGACTGGAAACAAAAAGGGCTGGGACTGAATATCTCCTTTAAAGACAAATATTTCCTTTACGAAAGATATTGAGACTTACCTTCCAAAAGTCAATAAGTCATACCCTCTTTTTTGAATTCGCTCTTCTGCAATCATGCCTGGATTCTGAAAAGGCAATGCAATATCTTCAATGAATTGCTTGGCTGTTTTTCTAAATGCTCGAACATTTCTGTAATTCTCTCCCGGAATAATACCTATTCCAGTCTTATCAATCGTATTCATCAGGCAGCCTTTCCCTTGTCTGTATTCATCATGCATAGTCACATAAAGACGCCTCCTTGATTTTTCGTTACACTCTTTTAATTCATACTCCTTTTCCCATTGTGTTGGCTTTAGCAGCCATGCTTCACTCAAACGAGAGTGTCCGCAATTTGTCCGAATGTTTTTGTCGAACAGAATTCTCATATTATAAGCAATATATTGAAACAATCCATCCTCACTCCACTGGTCCCAGCGATAAGGTTTCTTTATAAAACATCTCTGCTTTGTTTCTGGAAATACCTCTATGTCTTTCGATACTTGCTCTGCGACCTGAATAAGTTTTGAAGTATCCGGCAAAATCCCATCTACCAAAAAGACATACAAGCTTCCGCTTTTGTCATCATAACTAATCATTGCCATCCATTTTCTATCCTAAGCGGCTTTATAAGCTTTTCGCTATTAACAAGTAACAACAAATGAGCCTTTTGATCGGATCAATAATTTACAAATCATGAACGAAACGACTAAAGAATTAATTGTTAGTTCATTCGATTTTTGAGTTCGTTTCTGATTTGATAGTCCAAGAGTCAATAACGTAAAGAAACCAAATAAGAACGGACAAAATTTATGTCAAACTGGAAACACAATTTAGCTGCAACACTGATGGATTTATTCCGGCTGACCATCCGCATCTGCCTGTTCATCGACGGCATTGTGCTGGCGTTACTCAGTGTCTATGTCACATTCCGGTTCGCCACCCACGCCGCCGGCTGGATCAGCCGAACCTTCTTCAGTTCCCCCTGGTAAGGAAATACCTATGAGACCAATACGACGAAAACAACACATCCAGGTGACCGAAGACCCCCAAACCGGCCGGCGACGGATCCTGGGCTTATCACAGGAAGAAGATACCCTTGACGGAGGTTCTATTGATACGTCCCTTTATCGGCATCAATTCTTTCTGGATTGCGGCTGTGATTCCAGCCGGATTGGCGGACGCTGTTTTCAATGCGGCGCCATTAGCTGCACTGCCTGTCATGGCCGGTGCTACTTTTGCCAAATGCCACTCTGTTTGCAGCACAGTCATTTCCTGGAGACTCCCACTCAAGAGAGAATCCGCCTGTGCGGCCGCTGCCACAGCCAAATCACCCGCAAGCAGAAATTCCAGAAAATAAAAAGAACGATTTTGTCTTTTTTCATTCAACCGGATTCTGACGATGAATAACGAATTTTCCAAACTGACCGAGGAGGTAATCTATTGCTATCGCAACGGCCTGTTAGACGATGAACTAGGCCAGGCCATGCTGAACATCTTTCAGGCGGGAGTCTGTGACCCAGCCATTGCAACCATGTTTTCCCGGCGTGCAGCCAAACACCAGTTTCAGCAGGCCTTTTATGGCAGTTTCCCCTTTAAGACACCCAAAATGCCGACGGGAGATTATATCCTGGGGCTGGATCAAAACAACCAGGAAATCCGATCCTATATGCAATACCTAAACGCCCACACATTGACGGTAGCCGGCTCCGGCGCCGGCAAGACCATGCTTTCCCGATACAAGGTGCTGCAGTTAGCGAAACATCTTAAGGGATTATTCTTATTCGACCTTCGAAAGCGGGAATTCCGGATTTTACAAAAATATCTGGCTCGTTTAGGGATTAAGCTTTATATCCTGGACAACAAGATCCTCCGGTTCAATCCTCTTCAGATTCCCGCCGGGGTTGGGGTATCCGACTGGATTCCCCGCATTGCCGACACCTTAGTCAGTGTTTTGGACCTCCCACCGCGAGCCAGTAAACTCCTGCAGACAAAATTATTCCCGCTGTATCAGCAGTTTCAAGGCAGGAATATATACCCGACGCTGTTTGATCTTTTCGAGGGGATCAAACAGGATAAAGACAGCAACCCGCAGGCAAGACTGGCCTTTTTGGACAGCCTGGAACCGGTGCTTTGGTCATTAGGCCCTAAAGTCCTTGCCTGGCGGTATGGCTGGACGACCCATGATTTAGCCCAGAAACACCTCGTCTTTGAGTTGGCCGGGTGTTCCGAAACCGACAAAAACCTGCTTCTAAACAGCCTCATCCTGTCGGAATTCTGCTCCCGAATCTTTCGGAATCTCTCCAACCCGAAGATGAATCTCCTGATCCTATTCGATGAGGCACAGCGGCTGTGCAGTGCCTCCAGCGACTTGTCTGCGATCGCCGACCTGATCGGCCTGATTCGCGGAACCGGAATTGGACTTGACATGAGCCTTCAAAGCCTTAACGCCATCCATCCTCATGTCATCAGCAATACCGCAACCAAGGTCATGGGCCGGTGCGGAAGTCTGGCGGATAATACCGCGATGGGGCACAGCATGGGACTGAATACCGATCAAATCGGGTGGGCTCAGACAAACCTGGAGCCAGGCCTTTTTATCGGCCAGTTAGGGGAAGGATTCTGGCGAGTCCCCTTTATCTTCCGTGTCCCCAAAATGACCTTTAGTTCGGAGTCAGACACCGAATACCTGGATAGCAATCCTTTCCCGGAACTCAAGACCTGTTATGCCAGTGAATATGACAACTGGGCAAAGACACCCATCATGGACACAATCCCTCCTGCCCCCACCAAACCAGCCCTGTTTGACAGTGACCAGGAATACGCATTGTGCAAAGCCATTGCCAACAGCCCCATGCAGCCCTCCAGCGTCTATCCCAGGCTCGCTGGGATCAGTTCAAAGAGCGCCAAACCGATCCGGGAACAGTTGGTCTCAAAGGCTTATATCCGCCAGCATCCGGTGGATTCGGGAAGCCGAGGAAGAACCTCCATTTTATTGGAGGCACTGCCTAAAGGAATTCAGGCGCTGCGTGACTATCAGGAGGACCTCTCATGACTCTGGCACTGTTTGCATTGACCCTGGGGCTATTAGCCTTATTCCTCCGCGGGGGCGGCCTGCATAATCACCTGGTCCTGGCGGCAGAAAAGATATTCCTGCAGGCTGGCTATCATACTTGGCAGGAATCTCCTCAGAAGCTGCCTGATGGCCGTCTGGATTTTGTGGATTTATTGGTCCGGCAAGGCAACTGCCTGATCTGTGTCGAGGTTGAAACATCCATCCGGAACGTGCCTAATAACGTCCAAAAAGCCAGCCAGCTTGGCCTGCCTTTAATCATCTTAGTTCCCAACCGCAGGGTCAAAAAAGCCGTCCAGACTAAGCTGGGATTGATCACTTCTACCCCCGGCGGATGCCCGATTTATATTCTGCTGTTAAGTCAATTGGAACAAGAGGTTAGGAATTGTTTTCCTTTATTTTCCCCGGCAAATACACAACGGAAAAATAGAAAATTAAATCAAGGAGACCCATCATGAACATCCAATGGAAAAATATCTTCGGAATACTGGCCCTGGCAGGCATCATTTATCTGCTTGCTCACGCACGTTCAATCTTGAAAGACCTCCAATTTAGAGTCTGCTGGCCCCAGGATCCGGTCTGGCAGTTTTTCATGCTGGCCCTGCTGTGCCTGACGGTCATTGCGATTGTCACAATCCTGAAGCGATAACGAGACAATGGGTCCCGTTTATCGCATTTAACTATCTTAACAATCATTTGGAAAGGAAAAACTATGAAACTGTATGTAGGTGGTAGAGAAATCGAAGTCCCGAGGGATGAACAGGGAAAAGTCAACGTCGTTGAAGTCCGGCGTCGGCTGAACCTTCCGGACAACCGGATGCTGATCCAGCAAAAACAAACCGGTGAAAATGTCATCCTGCCGGACAAGGGACAGGTGCTTTTAAATCCCTATGACCGGTTCATTGAATCCGGCCGGGCGGTTCGCGGACGTAATCCGTAAACAACCACTTAATGTAAAGGAAAACCCGATATGAATTATCATCGATTAAATCATGACGTTCGGCTGTTGTCGCTTGCATACCCAACTGCCATTGACGATGATTACAAAACCATCACCGTCAACCGTTTTAACTTACCGCCGGGCTATAACTATTCGACGATCCCGGTCTTGCTGAAAATCCCCTCGGATTATCCGGAAAAGCCCCCGGGAATCGGGGATGCCCGGGTCTATGTCCCCTCCAGCCTCAGGTATCACGGGCGGACTCCCGAAGACTTTCATCCCAGCAGCGGGCCAACGCCGGACTGGGCGTGGTGGTGCTATGAACGCATCCACTGGGACACTTCCAAGGATGACTTGATTACGTTTTTTGAACTGTTGCGTGCCCACATGACTAACCCCAAATAGGAGTATAAACCATGAAAAAAGAATTGATTATGCGAATCCAAACAGAAGATTTTAACCGAATCACCCAACACCTCGCGTCTTCCGGAGAAGATGAGAGTTTTTTGTATTGTTTGTTTACCAGGGCCGTCAATCCCGGCTGTACAATCTACCTCTGCCGCCAGATTCTGCTGCCGGACAAAAACGACTTGGAAAACCAGTCCACCGTCTCGATAGAACCCAGCCGGCAATATAAAGCAACTGCTTACGGTCTGGCGTATGATTTAAAGACCAACATCGTCGATTTTCATACCCATCCCTCCACTCGGCATGCCCGGTTCAGCTCCATTGACGATCACTATGGAGCTGAAAATGCAGCCTATATCGCGGCTAATTTCCCGGACAGCACCACGATGGGAATGGTGGTGCTGGGCAAAGGATTTGATAATTTTGATGCCCAGGTCTGGAATAAAGAGTCGGCTTGTTTTGAAAAGGTCAATAGCCTTGAAATCCTGGGTGTACCGACGACCCTCCTGATTAATCAGGGAAATGAACCCCAGATCAAATCCAAAAACGATCCTTATGCAAGACACCGCCTTATCCCGGGCTGGCGGCAGGGGCTCCTTGAAAACCTCAAGGTCTTTGTTTGCGGTCTTGGCGGCAACGGATCGTTAATATTGGAAAGCCTTTTAGCCCTCGGCGTCGGCAAAAATGGAGGCTGGATCAAGGCCTGCGACCCGGATATCCTCGAAGCATCCAACCTTCCCCGCATCCCCTACGCTTATCCGCGACAGATAGGCAGGCCCAAGGCCTCGATTGCCAAAGTCTATGCCCGTCGAAAGGCCCCTGATTTAAATGTCACCTGCTATCAGGAAGGTATTGGAAACCCGGCCATGCGGGCCCATCTCAAGGAAGCCAATCTGATCATTGGGTGTATCGACAACGACGGAGGACGGCTTATCTTAAATAGCCATGCCGCCAGGTACATGATTCCCTATATCGACCTTGGGACCGAGATTATTCCCGGCAAGGATCAGTATGAAAGTATCGGCCAGGTACAGCTGTTTATCCCCGGCAAGACCGGCTGTCTGATGTGTTCCGGGGCCATTAATCCCGCCCAGGCGGCCCTGGATTCCATGAGCAAGAAAAGCCGGGCCGAACATGCCCGAATCGGCTATATCCGGGGAAGCCAGGACACCCCAACCCCTTCGGTCCTGCACCTCAACGGTGTCGTCAGCCACCTGGCGATTTCGCAGATGCTGCGGCTTCTGTTTGATGACCATTTTAACGGCAAAGACTTTTTGCATTACAACCGTCAGGAGGCCGCTGTCCTGGCGGCAACCTCCCCTAAAAATGACGATTGTCCGGTCTGCGGGATCCAGGGTTATCTGGGTGCCGGGGATGAGGACGCAAGTATTCTTGACGAGTTGTCTGATCTGAAAAACAACAAGGCTTTCACGATCAGCACAAAGTCATAGGTCCAAGAAAACTATTTGAACCGGAGAGATTAACAATGAGACTCAAAGAAAATAACCAGATTAGTTCCTTTCGTCTAGCCAGGAGTGCAGTTGATGCTGCTTTCCTGCCAAGGCTTTTAAAGATGATTCATGACCGCTGGAGAATCCCCTGGGCCGCAGCTGTTTTTCGTGCAACCAAGCCACTCATAATCATTTTAATGAATTGGTTTGTAATATTGTTCTGAATTGTAAGTTTTACACGATTAACTGAAAAAATGCTAAAAACCTGAGCAGATATTATCTAGCTAAAACTGTAAGGAGATGTGCTCAATATGGAAACCACTATCGTACAACAACACCAAACATCCTGGCCACCATTGCCAAATCCTTTTCTCGACTTAATGAGTCCATCTGAAGCAGCTATGTATTTACGGCTCCACGAAACCGGCCACACTCCTGAATCTGCACGCCGTACGCTAGACTATTGGCGAAGTCGGGGCGAGCTAAAAGCAACCAAATTTGCCCGCCATGTCTGGTATCGCCGCGAAGAACTGGATGCCTTCCTCAAAGCCAAAACCGAAAATAATTAACTTGCGCCCGACGGCTGGCTCGGTTATACTATTCCTGTCAGTCGCCGGTGGTAACCGCCGAAAGGAGTTACCATTATGGCAACAGAAAAAATTGGTATTTATCGTCGATGGCTGGGGCCTGCTCCATCCGAAAATGGCCGGCCGGTTCCCAAGGAACAATGGCCGCAGAAAAGGCGGCACCATTGGGAAGTGCGATGGTTTGGGTTGTCGGGAAAGCGGTATTCTCAGAGCTTTCCAACCCGCAAAGAAGCGGAACAATTTGCCAGACAAAATCAGGAAAAGGTTAACCATGGCAAATCCGACAAACCCGATAAAATCCTGTTGAAGGATTTTATCGAAGAGCACAAAAAACTCATGCCCGGCCAGATTGCTTCAGCCAGCCTGTATGACCAGATACGGGCATTGCGATTCTTTGAAAAGTTCATAGGCGGGCATATCACTTTAGCCAATATCAAACCCAGGCATGCTGAAGCTTATATCAGCAACAGGATTACATCCGGATCTTCCATCTCAACAGTGAACAAGGATATCCGCACTTTAAAGCGAGTTTTTAATCTGGCCATTACTCCAAGAGGATATCTGCATGAAGGTCAAAATCCTTTTGTGGGTATCAAGCAACGCAAAAAGACCATCAATGATATCCGATATGTGACTGTTGGGGAATATCATGCCCTTTTAAGTGAGGCCAAGAATATCTGGTGGAAGGCATTTTTCGCTATTGCTTATGGTTGCGGACTCCGCAGGGAAGAGATACTCCATCTGACTTGGAAAGATATCGATTTCGAAAATAAACTGATTAACGTGCGTGCCAAAAACGATACCCCATCCACGTTGAGGTGGGAGCCTAAAGACCATGAAAACAGGACCATCCCCTCAACTGAGCAGGCATTACAATACCTTGCATGTCTTCTTTCAGAATGCAAAGAAGGTCACGCTTATGTGTTTATTACGCCCCATCGTTTTATCCACCTCAAAAAGAAACCGATTGCGCAAGGGGGAAAAGCGGCAGATGACACAATCAATAACATGAACCGAAATTTTGGTGTAATCTGCAAACATGCCGGCATTACCCACTGTACCATTCATGATTTACGACGATCTGCAATTACCAACTGGGCTCAACTCCTTCCTATTCAAGTCGTTCAGCAATTGGCGGGGCATTCTAATATCACTACAACCCGGAAATACTATTTGAAGGTTCGCACTGAAGACATGACCAAAGCCGGTCAAATCATCAATCAGGTATTGATAGTGGCAAAGAAGTGACTGACGCAAAACTGACGCAAACCGTATTTTTGACATTCCCCAGTCCATTTTACTGCAAACATAACTTATTACAAAAGAACAACTTAACTATTGGGCCCGGTAGGATTCGAACCTACGACCAAGGGATTATGAGTCCCCTGCTCTACCGCTGAGCTACGGGCCCGACTCGCCGTCGGAAGGCATTCCATAAATTCCTGCCCACTGCTATCGACGAAAGCCAGATAATAAAGTATAATGTTTTGTTTGTCAACCGGTTATCCCTTTATCGTCTCTGGATAGAAATACTCTGAAATGTCACAAAAAAGCAAGAATAGTACCATAATACCGCTTCCCGCAACGCAGGAAGAGATGCAATCCCTCGGCTGGGATCGCCCGGATATTGTCCTGATTACCGGCGATGCCTATGTCGATCATCCCTCGTTTGGGGTAGCCCTGATTGGCCGATATTTACAAAAACAGGGGTATCGTGTCGCCATTCTTGCTCAGCCGGACTGGCATACGGCCGACAGCTTCCGGATTTTCGGCCCACCCCGTTTGTTTTGGGGGATTACCTCGGGTTGTATCGATTCCCGACTAAATAACTACGCCTCTATGGGACACCGACGCACGGAGGATGTGTACAGCCCCGGCGGCAGGCTCGGTTTGCGGCCGGACCGCCCACTGCTGGTCTATTCCGCCAGAGCCAGAGAAGCTTTCAAAAACATTCCTATCATCCTGGGCGGGCTGGAAGCCAGCCTCCGTCGGCTCGTCCATTATGATTTTATCGAAGACAAAATCAAACGTTCGATCCTCATCGACGCCAAAGCCGACATCCTCATCCACGGCATGGGAGAACGAGCCATTGCCGAAATCACCCGACGTCTGGATGCGGGAAAAACTATCGCAGACATGCCCGATATCCCCGGAATTGCTTACCGAATCGTCCGGGATATTCCAACTCCTGCGGATGGGGTGCGGCTGCCCTCACTGGAGCAGATTGAACAGGATCGCAGCCTGTTTATGGCCGCACAACTGACCTACCAGAAACACGCTCATCCCGGCGACAAATCCATTATACAAGACCAGGGGGCCGGTGTGATTGTGGTTAATCCCCCTGCCCAGCCGTTGGAAGCAGACGAACTGGATGCTCTTTACACCCTGCCGTTCACACGTCGGTGTCATCCGATGTATGACTCACAGGGCGGCGTCCCCGCCATCAAACCGGTGGAATTCAGCATCACCACCCATCGGGGCTGCTTCGGCGGGTGCAATTTCTGCTCAATATTTTTCCATCAGGGTAAAACTATACGCAGCCGCTCCGTCGAATCCATTCTTGATGAAGCAGACCTGTTAATCCATCAGCGAGGCTTTGGCGGCACCATCACCGATATCGGCGGCCCCACAGCCAACATGTACGGTATGACCTGCACCAAAACAGGTCCCTGTATCCGCACAAGCTGCCTGTTTCCTTCGTTGTGTCCCAACTTAAAGGCCAACCACAGTCAAATGCTTAAACTCATGGATGCGGTCTTAAAATGGCAGGGAGGAAAAAAACAAAAACTCCGTACCTATGTCGCTTCCGGCATACGACATGATTTGGCGCTCCAGTCGCCCGAATATATGCAACTGCTGGCCCGACACTTTACCGGCGGGCATCTGAAAGTCGCCCCGGAACATTACTGTCCGCATGTCCTGGAATTGATGGGTAAGCCGTCATTCGAGGTATTCGAACAATTTGAAGATAAGTTTACACAGATGTCCCGCAAGGCCGGCCAAAATCAGTATCTGGTCCCGTATTTTATTGGCTCCCATCCCGGCTGCTCTCCCGAGGATGCGATTAAACTGACAGAATATCTTGTCAATCGTAACTGGCGATTGCGTCAGGTACAGGACTTTGTGCCCGTCCCCTTGACGATGTCGGCGGCCATGTATGTCTCGGGACTTTCACCTCGAAAAAAGACCATTTACATCCCGCGCGGTCAGGGCGAAAAGAAACTCCAGCTTGCTCTGCTGCAATACCATGATCGCCGGAATGCAAAAATGCTGTCCAATTATCTGAGCAGCAAAAATCTGCACAAGCTGCTGGCCCGTATCCGTCATGCCCAATCCCAGGGTGAATTGCGGAAAGGACGATAGCCTGCCGATGCCCCTCTGGATTGTATTCAGTCTGTCAGCGATGCTATGCGAAGTCGCCAAAGTATTGATTATTCGCAAGCTGTGCACCGGCATTCATTCCCGCCTTGTGGTGTTGGCCTCACGCATCATCAGTGCGGCCATCCTGCTGCCAATGCTGTTTATCAGCGGGATTGGCTTTCCGCTGGATGGCATGTTCTGGCTGGTTATTCTGACCACAGCCCTGATTACGTTTGCAGGCAGTATCTGGATTACTGAAGCCATCCAGTTTGGCAATCTCACCATTGTCATGCCCATGCAGGCGGCGGTGCCTGTTTTTTCACTGGTGACCCTGTGGCTCGGCTGGCATGAAACACCGAAAAACGAGTCTGTAGTTTATATGCTGTTGAGCATGGCCGCTATAGGCTGGACTCTCTATGCCGCCAACCGGGAAAATTCCTCTGCAGGCAAATCCATTTACACGGTGTTATCTCTGGCCGCGGCAATCCTGTTTGGCATCTCAACCATCCTGGACCGGGTAGCAATTAATCGTGTAGCACAGGGCGCGCTGGCCTACACTGCCTGTTGGAACTTATTCAGTGCCTTCCTGATGGCCGGCGAAACATATCGTGTCAAAGCATTTCAAAAACTAAGCCTTCGAATCACAATCCCCCTGCTGTTGTACGGCCTGGCTGCGACCGGAGCCTTCTTAACCCAGCAATTCGCCGTCCAGTACTCCAAAACGATTGCCGGCGCAGTCGTCAACGTTAAATCCCTGGTCATGCTGCATCTTCCGATTATCGTTCTGCTGGGACTGGTCGCCCTGAAAGAGCGTCCCAAACTTATGACCCTGACAGCCAGCCTGTCCGCCATTTTGCTGGCTTTTTTGCTTGTCCGGTCGTTGCTGTAAGTCTATAATCCCGGCAACAATAGTAGAAAGACGTTGATATGCTGACACAACTTGAAAATCTTAGTCCTGTCACACAAGCTCTCCTCGCTACCCTTTTTACCTGGGGAGTCACTGCCGCGGGGGCCGCAACGGTTTTCTTGTTTAAAAGCATCAACCGAAAAATCCTCGATTTTATGCTGGCCTTCGCCGGAGGCGTGATGATTGCCGCCAGTTTCTGGTCCCTGCTGGCACCCGCCATCGAAATGGCCGAAAATCAGGGACAAACTGCCTGGATACCCGCTGTTGTCGGTTTTCTGCTGGGAGGCGTTTTTCTTCGGTTGGTTGATTTTCTCATACCCCATTTGCATCTTGGATTCCCGACGGAACAGGCCGAAGGTATTCATACCCACTGGCGACGCAGCGTCCTGCTGGTTCTGGCAATAACAATCCATAATATCCCTGAAGGACTTGCTGTAGGTGTCGCTTTTGGCGCCCTCAAATATGGTCTCACCAAATCCAGTTTTACCGCCGCCTGCGCATTGGCTATGGGCATCGGCCTGCAGAATTTCCCGGAAGGCGTGGCAGTTGCAGTTCCCCTGCGGAGGGAAGGCCTCAGTCGGACAAAAAGCTTTTGGTATGGTCAGCTTTCCGGAGTCGTAGAACCCATAGCCGGAGTGTTGGGGGCTTTAGCCGTCACCACGGTCGCACCCCTGCTTCCCTATGCCCTGGCCTTTGCGGCCGGCGCCATGATTTACGTTGTTGTCGAGGAAGTTATTCCGGAATCTCAGCGGGAAGGGAATACTGATCTGGCCACAATGGGAGTCATGCTGGGCTTTGCCATCATGATGGCACTCGATGTCGCCCTCGGATAAACAAAAAAAGACAGCGAAAATAGCTCTTTCCGCTGCCTTTTAAATCGTGTCAAAATAATCACTTACCCAATTGCATCGGTGACCGCCTTCATCAGCATTTCAGGCTTGACCGGCTTTTCAAGAATCTGCTTGACCGGCAGCCAGGTTTCATCCGGCTCAAAACCAAACGGCAGATTCATTTCCTTGCGTACCCCCGTAACCATAATCACGGGCGTCCCTTTGACTTCAGGCAATTGCTGCAGTTGACGGGCTACATTAAAGCCCTCATCCTTGGTGTTCATCATTACATCCAGCAAAATCAGATTGGGCTTATTGGCTGTTGCCTTAGCTATGCCGTCTTTACCGTTGGCAGCCGAGGCGACCTGATAGCCCTTGGCCTCCAGCAGATTGACCACAGATTCCACAAAATCCGGATCGTCATCGATTACCAAAATCTTCTTCGCCATCTCGGTACTCCTGTATCTTTGTTTTGTCTTTAGGACCTCGAGCGTTTTGCCCACAGATCTCTTTAAGATTGAATTATATCTATTTTGTTCTTTTGTCCCGGAAATTCAAGTCAAATTTCACAAAGAATGCGACTTCCGGAACAAAAACTTACTGATTTATGCTACCTGTGCACCTTTACGGTACTGATTAATCACAGCAACAACCTTTTTGGCATCTAATTCACCATAAATTTTGTCGTCAATCATAATCACCGGAGCAATCCCGCAAGCACCCAGGCAACGGGCTTCCTGCAGGGTAAACAGCATATCTTCCGTGGTCTGGCCGACTTGAATCCCGAGTTCCCGCTTGATTGCATCCAGTATCTCAGTGGCACCCTTGACATAGCAGGCCGTTCCGAGACATACACTGATGGTATGCTTGCCAATCGGCTTAAGATTGAAGTAGTGATAAAAGGTCGCTACTCCCCAGATATGAGCCGTGGGAATCTGCATCATATCCGCCACCTGATCCATAATTTCGCGCGGTAAGTATCCAAACAACCCCTGCACCTTATGCAGAACCGCAATCAGATAGGAATCCGGGTATTCTTTTTGCGAACAACCAGCGATAAACGCCTTCAGTTCATTCATTTTTTCCTGTGTAATTTCTGGCATCGTAGTACTCCGTCTTACTTGAGGGTATCTTTTGGGATAATCCCTTTCGGGAATTTCTGTTTATAGTGCGTGTGCAGCAATTCATGAGCAATATGGCTGCCCGGCCGCTGCAGGAATTCTTTATACAGCTTCTGAACGTCGGGGTTGTCGTGGCTGCGACGAATGGTCTTGGACCGGTCTTCGTCATACAGCGCCTGAGCCCGTTTCTTGAGAGCTTCCTCATCCAGCGGAATCGAATTGGCACCTGCATACGGCTGGCCGCCGCCGCCGACACACCCTCCGGGACATCCCATGATTTCAATGAAATGATACCGGTTTGGATCTTTCCTGACCTCATCGAGCAGTTTGCAGGCGTTGCCCAGACCATGAGCCACTGCCACCCGGATTTCCTGGCCGTCCATCACCAGTTTGCCTTCCTTGATGCCCTTGAGGCCGCGGATAGCCTCCACTTCGATATCGACCAGCGTCTGGCCGGTATAGAGTTCATAGGCCGTACGGATGGCCGCTTCCATCACACCGCCGGTGGTACCGAAAATCACGCCGGCACCGCTGGACATGCCAATGGGATGATCCTGTTCCTCCGGTTTCAGGTTGATAAAGTCAATCCCGGCAGACTTAATCATCCAGGCGATTTCACGTGTCGTGACGGAAATATCCGTCGCCCGCATGCCGTTGACATCCAGTTCCGGCCGTGCAGCTTCGTATTTCTTGGCCGTGCAGCACATCGCCGCAACACTGAGAATCTTCTTGGGATCCACGCCGAGCTTTTGGGCAAAATAGGTCTTGGTAATCGCACTCTGCATTGACATCGGAGACTTGCAGGTGGACACATTTTCAATCAAATCCGGATAGAACTGTTCAAGGCATTTCATCCAGGCGCTGGAGCAGGAGGTAATCATCGGCAGCTTGCCTTTATTCTGCACCCGTTCCAGAAACTCCGTTGCCTCTTCCATGATGGTCAGGTCGGCGGAAAATTGTGTATC
>JBDKVE010000125.1:0-12620 GCA_039679345.1 Anaerohalosphaeraceae bacterium | reverse complement strand
TGGCGCCGGTGTGCCGATTCTGGAAGCGATCAACATTACCCGTGAAACCGCGGATAACGAAGTCTATTCCAAGATGCTGGGCAAGGTTCAGGCGGCGATCCGGCAGGGCGACACCTTCGCCAATCCGCTGCGTCAGAGCAAGACGGTCGATTCCATTGTGGTCAATATGGTTGACGTGGGCGAGGAAACCGGCGACCTGGATAAAATGCTGATGAAGGTGGCGGATAACTTTGATGAAGAGGCCGACGTGCTGGTCGGTTCGATGATGAGCCTGCTGGAGCCGATTATGATTATTATGCTGGGCGGCCTGGTCGGTACCATCGTGATAGCGATGTTTTTACCGATGGTCAAACTGATCCAGGTGCTGATGTAACCGACGATTAACAAGTCGCCATTGGGCGATGCTGAATACCAATAAAAAATCTGATTGGCATAATTGATTAGAAAGGAAAAACGATGAAAAGAACAGGTCAAAACAAAGGCTTTACCATTGTGGAAATGCTGACGGTGATGGGAATTATCGCCATTCTGATCGGTCTGCTGATTCCCGCATTGAATCAGGTCAAGGATTATTCCAGACAGGTTCAGCAGAAATCCCAGTTCCACAGTATCGATGTGGCACTGGAATTGTTCAAGACGGATTTTGGGGCTTATCCTGATTCCTACGATAACCGAGGCGTCAGTACCCCTTCTCCGGTTGCCCCGCTGCAGCAGGATACCGCCAATTATGGTGGAGCACAGAAACTGGCCGAGGCCCTGGTTGGCTGGGATTTGCTGGGTTTCCATCCCCGTTCGGGTTTGCGTTCCGACGGTTACAATTATTTCCAGAATCCGACCTTTAATTCCTATGCCTGGGTCTATAACACCACACAGGGTCTTCAGGCCGGCACGGAATCCGAAAAGAGCGCCGAGGAAAATATCAAAATCCGCAAGAAATACATCGATATGGAAAACGCCAATGCCTATCGTATGCAGGATGTCTATAATACCAATCTTGCCAATGGCGGCGGAAGCTTCCTGGCGACGAACTATGTGCTCTGTGATGTCTATGCCAAAAACCGTACTTCAGGCAAGAAAACAGGGATGCCCATTCTGTACTTCAAGGCTCGCATCAATTATACCCTTCAGAATTATACCCTGGACAGCAACTATCAGAACGATATCTACAATTATGATGATAACCGCGCCCTGGTCCGTCTGGGGACTACGGATGTGACACCCGCCCAGCATGAATTGGAAATTATCTCCGGCACTGTTGCTGCGGATGCGTATGGAAACTTTGAAAACATGATTCTGAACAAGCAGGTTCAGCAATCCACGGTCACTGCAGCCAATGCGGATGGAATTTATCGTCCCTATCGTGCGGATTCCTATATTCTTGTCTCTGCGGGCAAGGATGAACTCTATGGCACGGCCGATGATATCTTTAACTTTGAAAAAGGCGGCCAGCAGTAACGCCTGACTGAACAGGTTGTCCTGCCGGCGGCAGAAGGGGAATTTTGCTGTGGAGTTCGGATAAAAAGGCAGGCAACCCGTTGGATAAAGGAATAATGTCGCATGGGGGAACGGCTGACGTTATTTCTCGCCGAGGGTCCGAACGCATCCGGACGAGAATCAGATGCGGAAGAAAATGAAAAGTGAATAGGATTAGCAGGGATGACCCTGCTGGATTGATGTCTCGATGACCCAAAAAGCCTTTACATTGCTTGAAGTGCTTATCACGCTGGCGATTATACTGATCCTGGTCGGAGCTCTGGCCGGAACAGGTCAGTATCTGCGTATCCGTTCTGAAACGCAGCTTACCGCCACGACCATCGAGATTATCAACGCAGCCCTTGAGCAGTATCATGAACAATACCGGGCGTTTCCATTCAGGAATCGGAATATCGACAGTGATTTGTCCAAAGCCGATCCGTACAATTTAGCCCAATTTCAATTGGATACGGGAATGGAGATTACGGTTGGAACTCTGACGGAAAAAGACGGCACCGACCAGGTGATTTGGAATGCATCCAGTGCCGCACTGTATTATTATCTCAATCGATATGATGTCAGTAAATCCATTCTGGATACTCTCGCGAACCGGATGATAACGAATGTGGATGCAATGACCAGTCAGCCGGTCAAAATGACGATGGGGGGGGTCACTTACGATGTGCCTCGTTTTATTGACGCCTGGGGCATGAGTTTGCAGTACGAGTATATGGATCAATATGCGTTTCCGAAAATTATGTCGGCCGGGCCGGATAAGGTTTTCGGGACCACGGACGACCTGGGCAATCGATAAATAAGCCAGGCGGCATCCCGGACAGAAATGTCGGGTATGGGAAAATAATAATGCCGCCGAGATGAGAAGACAAGACAGAAACAGGGAAGACCAGATGAAGCGGATTCCAAAACAATTAAATCAAAAGGCGTTCACGCTGATTGAACTGCTAACGGTGGTAGCGATTATCTCGGCGCTTGTGGGATTGATGGCGGTCAGTATGAAGAAGGCAACGCTAATGGCCAAAAATCTCCGTCAAAAAGCCGAGTTAAAAGCCATGGATATCGGGCTTGAACTGTTTTCCAAGGATTTTGACGGGTATCCATCTTCAAGCCGGATGGTGAATGGGCCGACGATTAGCGGTTCTCAGCGTCTGGCCGAAGCGCTGATGGGGCGGGATGGGTATGGTTATGAGCCGCAGTCGGGCTGGTTTGCGCCGGATGATTCCAAATACAAACCGGCTGCACTGCTGCCGCTGAATTTGTATGATTCCACCGACCAGGCCAGCCGTCGTCGTCGCAAAGGCCCTTATGTGGAATTAAAGCACAGCGGAGTCTATACGATTATGGAATTATGGGGCGGCGATGGCGGAACCGGTATATATACCTCGCCTGCCACCACCACGGCTCTATTGGGCAGATTTCGGTCGCCGGTCATTACGGATATATTCAACAAAAATACAATCGTTCTGAATAGTCAATCGATCAAAGTGGGCCTGCCGGTTTTATACTTCCGGGCTAATGAAGCCAAGCCGTTCCGCGTTGATGATCAGAGAAAGCTGGTCAGCAATCCGTCCCTGCAGCAGGCTGAAAAATGGGTGTATAATTATTATGACAATCAGGAACTGGTGAATATGCCGGTGTTGTCCGAGCCCACCCAACCGGATATGGATTTTGTCAACCCTGCCACTCCGGCGAATACTCAGGATGTTCATAAAGCCCAGCGGTTCTATGAAAATATTACCCAGACGGCCCAGCCGGACAGGGACTATTACAAGTCTTTTAATGCCAATACATTTATCCTGATTTCGGCAGGGAATGACGGGGTTTACGGCACCAAGGATGATGTGACCAATTTCAATTATTAATTCGCCTGCATGTTCTGTATCATGCAAGCAGTGATTTTGACGGAGAGCAAAGCAATGAAACGGCAAATACAAATACGCGGATTTACCTTACTGGAAATGCTGACGGCGCTGGCGATTGTTGCAGTTCTCATCGGGTTGTTGATTCCGGCCATCAGCAAAATCAGTGAGACGGCTCACACGGTCAAGCAGAAGGCTCAGTTTCATGCTATCGGAGTCGGACTGGAGGCGTTCCGGGCGGATGCGGGGGATTATCCGCCCTCGATTTACACAACCCGGGCAAGCACCAATCCGGGATCAATGGATGATGGCGGGTATTGCGGGGCGCAGAAACTGGCCGAAGCCATAATTGGCTGGGACGGTTTCGGTTACCATCCCAAGAGTGCATGGCGATCCGATGGGATTGCTGATTTTAACGGCGATGGTACACAGGCAGAACTAGTTTATGATACCATCAATGGGATCAAGATCGGCAATACCGTGCTGCAGACGGCCCTGGAAAATCAAAAAGCCCGCAAGGGACCTTATCTGGAACTGGAAAAGTCCAATGCAGTCAAGCTGAGTTCAATTTATGCCGGAACGCCAAACAGCGGCGGCAGTATATTCAGTACCGTCGCCAAGGATACCTATGTCCTGGCGGATATGTTTGCAACCGTTCCGAATCGAGTGACTGGCAAGCGTACCGGGATGCCGATTTTGTATTATCGCGCCAACACTTCACAGTCCCTGTTCCGCCCCACGACGATGTCGAATGATCCGACAAAAACATCACGCGATGCCGTCTATAATGTGAATGATAATGCTCCGTTTTTTATGTATACGTCACCTACCAATAATGTGCATGAGCTGGGGGCGGATCGTGAGCTGTTCTACAAACGGATAGCGAATCCCAACTTTCCTCCAAGTGCCACATCGCCCCAGCGGCCGTACCGGGCGCAGTCCTTTATTCTGCTCAGTGCGGGGGCGGACGGCACGTATGGGACGTCCGACGATGTGTATAATATCGACGAAAATGAGCAGTAATCCTGTTGGTGCATGGGGAAAATTTCGCCGATTCTCGCGGAAAAGAGAAATAAAATGATCAGGAAACATGTTCACAGCAATCGCGGAATATCGCTGACAGAGGCCCTGGTGGTCGTCTCCATCATCGCCATCCTGCTGGCGATCTCGATTCCTGCGGCCAGAGAACTGAGCCGGTCGCTGGACCAGTCGATGGGCGCTGTCAGTATCATTGATGCGGCGCTGGCCAACGCCAGGGCGATTGCCATTCGTGAACAGAGATACGCCGGCGTGCGGTTTCAGCAGGATTTGCAGGGTAACCAGTTTTTGACTTTTATTGTCCATGACCCTGCGGCCACTCGAAAAGCCAATGGATTCCGTGCCGTGAATGGTAAAAAACCGATGGCGCTGCCGGAGGCGGTTGGAGTGATTGCGGATGGTGTTTATACCGATGCGAAGTTGATTGCTGCCGGAGGGATGAATGACGAAACCACGTTTTCAATGATATTCAATGCATCGGGCAGATTTGTTACGCATACGGTTCAGGTTTTCAATAAAGACGGTAAGACGGATGACACCAGTACTGATAAGATATTTAATACGCCCCAGAACGTCAGGGATGGAAAAGCACAGTTTATTCAGGATAGTTCAGCGGTTGGATACGAACCCGAAGACAGTGTTGCAGCGTTTCGGATTTACGATAAACGGGAACTCCAAAAAACATCTGCAACTCCCTGGACGGGTTATTTGAGGGATTTGGACCGAAATTCTATCAATCTCTATACAGGTGAATTGATTAAGAAATAAATATGAACCGGCGATTACGACATTATGGATTTTCATTGACCGAAGTGCTTCTGGCGACAGGGATTCTGGCTATCGGAATGGTGATGATTGCGATGGTATTTCCGGTTGGTGTCAAGCTGACCAGCACGGCGACCGAACGCACCGTTGCCGCGACCGTGGCCAATGAGGCCTTTGCCAAGATACAGCTTTACGGCAAAGACCCCGACGGGACCGGTCCTGCAACCGCGGTGATCAAACCGGCGTCGATTCCATCCAACATGTGCGTTAATTTGAATTTTCTTTATCCGTCGCTGTTATCCGCCAGTGAGCGGTGGTACCCCTCCGAAGTTCCGGTTCAGGAAATGAAATATCACTGGTCGGCCATGGTTCGGCGGATCAGCGGTACGACTCTGCAAGCCACGGTTTTTGTGAATCGTCTGCTGTCGCAGAATGCGTTCTACTATGATCCCAACCATCCCCAGGCACTCGCTCGCAGCCAGTGGCCGGAGCCGTTTCAGGTGCAGGTCGAACCTCAGGGCGGCAAAACGCTGAAAATTGTCTCGTCACTGCCCAATAATCTCGAATATCGGTTTTTTACCGAAGGCAGTGTTATTCTGGTGAGCCGCTCGGGGGTTGCTTACCGGGTGGTGGAAATCAAAAACACAGATACTGTAATTCGCAATCTTCTTGTGCTGGATAGAAACTTCAACGAATCGGGGGCGTCGGTGTGGGTGGTTCCTCCGGCGGCAGACAGCAGCCGTAATCCCTGCATTGGAATCTATCAGAGGCTTCTGGAATTTTAGATGGAACTATGAAAAAGGCCTTTACAATCATTGAACTTCTGGTGGCGATGGCACTGCTGGCAATTCTGGTGGCCATCTCCGGCGTGGTGTTTTCAGCGGCCGTTGAGGCGCATCGAACTGCCAGTGCGACGACGGAGATTATGGCCCGGATGCGGGCGCTGACCGAACAACTGGATATGGACATGCGGGGCATTCGCAAGGATATGCCGGTGGCGATCTGGTTTGAATATGACCCGGCAACCGGCCGGCGATATGACCAGATCCAGTTTTTTGCCGATGGGGTATTTCAATCGTCAAAAGCGTGGGCTTATGTAAACGAAAGTACCACACCACCGGAACCGAAAACGGAGACCCTCGAGGGCAATACCGCACGGGTTTACTATGGCCACGCCAACAATGTGGTGATTGATGCATCCGGTAAGAGTCGCACCCTGAGTCGGGCTTATGATGGAGCGGTTGCCGATGCACGCAGTCTTGGCACTCAGGTGATTCTCGCCCGACGCGCCCATCTGATGACGCAATTGACAATGCCGACCGGATACATTTTCCCGGTGGTTTCTACCTTTACAACATCGTTTATACCGTGGCTGAACGGCACCTTGTATGGCAACGATGTATTTGAATACGACAACATGAGCCTTTCGGAATGGAGGGCACTGCTGTCGAGTCCTACCAATGCGTCCCGGTATATCCTGACCTGCTTTAACAATGATCTGAATGGAAGACCCGGCGTTGACCTGTCCGCCTCCGATGGTCAGTCCGTTCACATGGTTCTGACGCAAGGGGTCGGCAGCTTTGCAGTGCAGGTTTTTAATTCAAGTCTTAATTGGGAACCTGTTGCTGCGGATTTTCCGGCCAGTGATCCGCGACTGGGCCAGTATTATTATAAGACCAGTGATATGACTTTTTTAACTTCATTTAGTGTGAGCACTGACGATGATAGTGCTAAAGACTGGATTTTAATGACAGGCGGATTTTCGGATGTCAAGGCGCTGAAGTTCACCTTTTCGATTTATGACTCCAAAGGCGTTTTTCCGGAAGGCAAGACGTTTACACATATTGTGTATCTGAATAATTAGCAAACAGTGGAAAACACGAGGCAGATATGCGGGTTTCAAAACAAAACAATCGATTCAGGGACGGATCGGCGCTGATACTGGTGGTGGTGGTCACAACACTGCTGGCGGTGGTGGGGGTGATGTTTGTCATGGTAACCCGCATTCGGGATATTACCTCGTCCAATGTGGCCGACAGCCGCAATCTGGACAATGCCGTGCAGGCGGTGGTTTCCCGAATCAATAAGAATTTGACGGAGGATTTGCTTGGCTCCGCTTCGTCTGCGCAACTGCTGAGCGGTACCAGCGGCAATGAAGCCTATGACCATCCCATTGCGGACTCGTGGATGGCCGGTCTGGAACCGGTCCTGGAAGACACCAGGGATGCCAGTAATCAAAACGATGACTGGTATCGCTGGGAATATGTAACCGACCTGACCGGCAGCCTGTCGGCGCCCGGGGCCAAACTATGGAATCAGGTGGTCCGGGACGGCAGCAACACGATTACCGAATATCAGAATGCATCCTCGGTATCGGTCGGAGGACAGGCGGACGCGGATGGGGATGGAGTGGCTGATAGTCTGTGGATTACACTGCCCGATATGACAACCGCTCGGGGTGAAGCCATTTATGCTGCAGTGCGAATTATCGACAACTGTGCCATGCTGAATCTGAATACGGCCTATTGCTTTTACCAGAATCCCTATTCAGACAACCCGGCCAGTCCGTTTCAAAAGCCCTGGTATATCCGGAAGGGAATTCCACTCGGTTTATCGAATTGGGCTGACGGCGGGCGTTATTTGACGGAAATCAATTATCTGCCTTTCTTGCGAGGCAGCGATTTAAACAGTTCGCGGGATCAGACAGAAACCAGCGGCTGGTACAATATTTTCATGGCGAAAAATTTTGGTCTATTTTCCGGTGGTAGTCTGACATCGCAGTTATCACTCCCCCAGGTTCAGGATCTTCTTGAAACTATTGAGAATGCGGGAGCCTCCTTCCGTTTGTTCGATATTGGAGACGAGCTGGAGCTGCGAAACCGTTTTATCCTGACCAGCAGGACCGAAGCGAGGTTTGAGCGGAAGGATATTGCGAATTATACATTTGATGCCGGCGGAGCCGAGTACGCCGCCCTGGAAATTCCCAGAGACAATTCGATAGATAGTGATTCGATTCCTAATCTGGCCAAATGGAAATGGCGGATTGATTACAAGAATTTTAATCTCTGGGAGGCGGACGGCACCATGAAGACCTCACCTGCGGATTATTATAACAACAGCTATAAATATGACCGCCGTCATCTCTGCACGGTTTATAGTTTTGACAGAAATGTCCGTAAAGGACAGTATATCCTGCTCGATATGGCATTAAATATGGTCTCCTCGGTCAATCGGAGTAAGGTGGAAGAATACTTCCGACCGCTGAATAACCGCCCGATCAATCTGCGGAAAATAAATATTACCTCAAATACGAGAGCAGCCAAAATAAATGTTCTGCGTCTGCTGTTTACATTTCGTGATTATTATTTCTCTGGCTATGCGGCAGAAGGACAAGACCCGACCACGGCCCGACAAATGGCCGCACGGAAAGCGGCACAGATCACAGCCAATATGCTGGATTATCTGGATGATACGAGTAATGGAACAACCGGGCCTTTGGGCGGTTCGAATTATGGCTCCCAGAGAAATGTAAACCCGACCTTCCTGACCAAGGCAATCATTGACCAGTTGATTGATGATGTTGATGTGTCCAACTACATCACCAATATGACGGCCTTTGATTTTGGTTTGGATACGTCAGATATCATTTATGGCTACGAGATGCAGCCTTTTATTGCGGAAGTTTGCACAAATCGTGATTCGAGCGGGGTGCTGGGCTTTGCGATTGAATTGGTCAATCCTTATCAGACTTCCATCGCCCTTGAGGGATGGCGTATCAAAATAGGCAGTCAGGAATACTCTCTGAACAATAGCTATGTCATTCTCGCGGCGGCATCCGAACTTGCCCCTGCCCGTTTAACCATCTATTCGGGAGCATTTCCTGTCACCATGTCGATCGGCGATCCCAAAATATTTTATTCCGCAATCCCGATGGCGGGCGGGACGGTATTAAATAATCCCTCTGCCATCATCAGCTTACAGCGGCCTAATCCGGCCAGTGCTTCACAATATATTACCGTGGATGAAGTAACCAATGAGCAAAGGGAGTATTTGGCACAGGAACTGGGGCTTCGTTCCACCAAGCGTCAGGATACCGCGTGGAAATTCACCAATAAGGCCGGGTATGTGAATAATACCAGCCCCACTTTAGGCAGTTCCAATACCGGCGTAACCATCAGTCGCTATGGGTATCAACTGCCGGTGGCCAATGATAACCGCATCATCGATCGTCTGGCGGATTTCCAGCGGATCAGCTTTATATCCAGTACTGCGATTCAGCCCGATCCCAATTCGATTACTGAAGTTGTTTCTCTAGCCAAAAGTGAGGCTGAGATTCGTTTTGATCCGGTTGGGGATGCAGGCCTGCTGGGCTATATCTGCACCATCAATCGAGAGGATGGTGCCTTGCCGGGACGAATCAATATCAATACCGCACCGCAGTATGTGATTGCCGCTGCAATCCCCCCGAATCTGGTGATGACATCCGGTGACCCGGCATGGTGGATTAATTCGGTTACACTGGCTGAACAGATTGTGCATGGTCGGCCTTATACAAAATTAAGTGATTTAGTGGATGGCGGCATCAAGCCATCGGTTGCAAATGCCATGCAGAAGTATTTTGGCTCCGGGTCAATCAATGTGGGTGATCTGGGAATTGAAAATGATTTCGAAGAACGACACTGGATATTCAATCGCCTGGCCAATATCTTTACGGTTCGCAGCGATACCTTTACGGCCTATATCCTGGTGCGTCTTGGGACCGATGGGCCGCAGCGCCGCATGATTGCCATCTTTGACCGCAGTAATGTCTGGCAGAAAGGTGACGTCCCTCGACTGGTTGCTCTGCATCCGGTACCGGATCCGCGATAATTCAATACAGCCACGAAGGAGTGGTGGCCTCATGAAAAAAGCCGAAGGCACTGGGTGCCTTCGGCTTTTGCATTGTGCAGGGCAGAGAATTACTTTTTCATGATTTTCCCAAGAGACTCATTAATATCCTTGGCTTCATGGGTGCCTACCAATACATCCCGAATAACTCCATTCGGGTCGATGAAGACCATCGTTGGAATACTGGTAATCGCATCAAATGGCGCCGGCAGATCGTCAGGAAAGGAAACTGTCTGATAATTAATACCGAACTTTTCAACAAAAGGTTTTATTTTATCTTCGGATTCATTGGAAATACCGATGATAACCAGGTTGTCCGGCTGGTGCTGTTTTCGCAGTTCAACAATCAGAGGGATCATTTCTTTGCAGGGGGGGCACCACGTTGCCCAGAAATCCAGAACAACCGGCTTGCCTTTCAGGCCGGACAACACGATGTCCTTACCGGCTAAATCCTTCAATTTCATTTCCGGAGCGGCGGTGCCGATGGTCTTCAGCATCGGGTCCTCAAATTCCTCTTCGGCTTCACCCTGGCCGCCAAAAGGAGTGGTTTGCGAGCCCTGTTGCTGCTGCATCATAAAAGCCATCTGCTTTTGCTGAATCTGCATAAACGCCTGAACAACTTCCGCCAGGTGTTCTTTGGGCAGGACCATCATGCCGCGAACCTGGCCGGGCTCAATAAATGCCGCAGCAGACAGGTTGCTGGTGGTCTTGGTTGAGATGCCTTGCCAGAAATCGGGTATCTCTGATTCGCCTCCTGGGGACACCTGACGGGCCATATCGGTAAGTCCCTTCATCAGGGCGAGAACATTGGCTGACATTACGAATTCAGCCTTGCTGCTGTCAGGAATGGCATCCAGGGCAACCTTGATTTCACCTGCGGCCGGGCCTGCCTTGGGGGTGTCAATCATTGCTTTAAGCTGGTTCATTGCATCCGGTCCAATGGTCATCATGAAACGGTCGGACGTGGTTGCCAGCGGATATTGAAGGCCCTGTTTGCCGTACATCGATTCAATGGCTTTGGCCGCAGAATCATCGGCGCCCTTGAGATCAAATTTAAACTGATACAAACCGATGTCGGTGCCTTTGTATTTTTCAACGGAAGGAGCATAAGTGAAGTCCATATCCAGGCCCATGGACGAGTAGATGGAATTAATAGGCTCAATGGTTTCTTTCTGGAGTTCATTAATGGCCTTGGCATCCGTGATTTGAATGATCTGAATAAATTCAAAGGGAGGTGTTCCTGCGCGATACGAAAAGGTACCCGCAGCCTCGTTACCGTAAGCGGCAAACCATTTATTCATCAGCGGTTTCATCTTTTCGAGCTGAGCTTTCTCCGCATCAGTTGCGTCTTTAACAAGAAGATCGATGATACGGACGCTCATTTGTTCCCATAATGGCTTGTTAAGTCGCATCAGGTATTTGACCGCACTGGATCCATTTAAGAATCCGGCCGTTTGCCAGGGGGTGCCGGCTGTGGCAGCAGGTTTAAACATTCCAGCCAGTTCGGATCCGGCTTTGGCAGAAAAAATAGTTTCCGCCTGGAGTGTCTGAGCACTGGGGGTCAGTGACAGCGTCATCCAGTCTGCTTGGCCGACAAAATATTGCAGCATATCGAAGATGGCCGTCATTTTTGGCTGAATTGCAGACCCTGCTTCTCCGCCGGCCTGTTCTGCAATGGAAACCTGCATTTCCTGAATTCCTCGATCAATATAGTCTTTATACAGCGTATAGACTTTATCTATATTAACATAAGCCCAGGCTGGTTTACTTTTTGAGGATTTTCCTTCAGAAACGTTAAGGCGGGAAGCAAGGGATGCCTTTTTACCGCTAATCAGCTTATTTACGGCAAGAATTTCAGATTTATTAATGTCACGAGTGAGAAGAAGATAATTTGTGTCCTTTAATGGGAGTGTGATTAAATCTCCCACGGGCGAATTCTCAACTTTCAGAGAATAGATGCCATCTGCGTCAGCGGCTGACAGGTTCTTGTTGGCTTTCAAGAACTCGTCGGTCGATGTTGTCGGAACCAGAAAGAAGATAAACAGATCCTTATTAGCGGGGTCTGTTTGTATTGCAGCCATTGCGACACTGCCTTGCATATCCAGACCGGTCATCATGGGATCGCCGAAAATCCCGGCCACTTGCATTGTGGCAAGCATCGATAAAGACATGGGCATAGGGCTGGCTCCGGCAAGGTACTGGTCTAATTGCCCCAAAGCCGATTGAAAGCCATTAATTCTGACGCAAATAGGACAATCGGATGGAAGCAATTCCAGCAGGGTGTCTTTGGGAGTTGCCGTTGCAGCATTTTCTGCTGCAAAAACCATGGTTCCGGACAGAAACAGCAGGGCTAACAACCCAAGCGATTTCCATTTCCAACATTGTTTTGTCATGTGTTACCTCCTTCGAGGAAAAAAAGTTATTATTTATCGTTTTTAATACAAGACGGTCTTTAAGAGGTGGTTGTTTCAAAGATTCTTGCCAATTCAGGATAGATTTCCGGATGGGCAGCCAATAAACGGAATCGCTCGGAATGATACGTTTTCATATCAATAGGAAAAATAGGTTTCCCATCCAATG
>JBDKVE010000124.1:0-13784 GCA_039679345.1 Anaerohalosphaeraceae bacterium | reverse complement strand
AAAAACAGAAATGACTCCATTCCAGAACCCGCAGAATACAAGCGACATGACCAACATCATTACCGGCGTTTTTTGAGGCCTGAGTATCGCTTTGTCTTCCTGTACACGATAATGCTGGAGGTAGTCTGACCGGCGGGAGGAATTTGATGCGGTTGTGGGCAACCACCAATGACTGGGATTCTTCACCGCCCCTCGCCTCATTCCTGTAAATGCACCAATCATAACTGCCAGCCCCACCGCAACAAATATCAGCGGGAACAGGCCAATTGCATTTTTCCATGTCAGTTTTCGAATGAGGACCGCATCGTTGGGCGACTCAGGGTTGACATAACAGACGGTATTTTTGAGCTTCAGGTATTTATCCACCACCCTCCGTTTGCCCTGATAACCGCTGCTGGAGCCGCCCATGAAATCATAGCGGTTGCTGCGATAGGCTTTGTCGGCATAAACATATTCATATAAGATATCGACGCTGTAGGTGGTTCCATCATCCGAATCATGGCTGAGGACCTGTCCGGAAATAATTACACACGGCGTTTCCACCCAGCCTCTGGCATGAATTATACCCAACAGCGGACGAACCAGAATGATATAACTGAATCCCGAGCCGGCCGCAAAAAAAACAAATCCAAACAGAAGCAATCCCCATTGGCTTTTTCTGATTTTTCCCTTGGCTTCGGGTAATGCGGCCTTCTGGGTTTTTGGTTTTGGCTTATAAAACCATGTCCCGTAAATTCCTCCCGCGCCGACAAGTACAAACACAGTGGGAATCAAAATAAAGCAGGCCATGCCGAGGCTGTCCTGTTCCAGTATGGCTTGGGAAGGATTTTCAGGATTGACATAACATTGAGTTTCTGAGCCAGCCTGATAATGTTCGGCCAGCTTCTGTATTTGGGCATAATCGCTGGAGCCGGAATCTTTGAATTGATATCGTGTGGATTGATACGTTGTCCCATTGACCTGATAGTCATACTTAACGGCAAACCGATAGGGATTTTCAGAATTGGATTCCTGACAGACGGAACTTTCCAGAATCCGGCAACTGACGACAGGCCAGTTTCGCCGATGGATTACTGAAACAACTTCTCGGACGAGCAAGATCTCAAACAACAATCCCATACCCAGAAAGAACATAAAAAAAACAGTGGCAAACAGTCTTCCTGCAACCGAATCAGGCTTATCTGAATCGTAGCCGCTTGACCTATGACGTCTAAATTGCAACTGCACCTGAAAGCCTCCTGATTTCGTCTTACCGGTTTTTGGGTACTTGCGATTCAATGGTAACAGGGCCAATAAGCCCGGAACGCAGAGAACCGCGATAGCGTGTCGGGATGGTCAGATAGTGATTGGCCAGGGTGTTATAAACCAGAATTTCGATCCTGTTTTCACCCGCCCTGACACAATCGGTCATATCGACCGTCCACGGCGGCGCTACACGAACGCCGGCCTTTTTCCCGTTTACATGAACTTCGGCTGTAGCGACCACATCCCCAAGATGGAGCAATACTTTTCCTTTAATTTGGTCGGCGTTAAGCTCCACTGTTTTGCGATACCACGCACCCCCGGAATAACTTTCCAGAACAGACCCCTGTGACCAGTCCCCCAGGGCTGTCTGACCCACACCACAATCCAGAATAACAGGCTCCGGAATCGCCGAACCTCCGGCAGTTCCCCTTGGGTGTTCGATTCGCATGGCAACTTTCGCCATCGACGGTATTGATTTGGGCAGTTTTAAAAGATATTCTGATGCGCCTTTGTTTGTATTGCCGGCTTGGGTTATTTCAACAGGCTGATCATCCACCCAAACCTGAACATCTCCAATTGCAGCTATTTTCATACCACGGAGTCCTGGCGGAGCCATGAACCGATACCACCCGGCCTGCGTTTCCATTCCCGCAAATACATCCAAAGCAATCACTCCCGGCCGATCATACCACTGCATGGCAAGCGGGGTGCGCTCTTTGATTTGGGGGGCATTACTTTCTTCAAGGACAAAATGTCCGCGGCCAAAAGTATCATATCTCAGCAGCAATCCATTGCCGCCTTTGTTCAACCTGACCTCTGCATCGGTCTGTATCCCAGAACCATTCACATAAACAGTCGCCGGTTTAGTGCCTCCCATCAGCATCCTCGCAGTCATATCTTTGTCTGCAACCGCACTGGTCCATAGATAATACCGCTTGCCGCCGTCTTCTTCAACATACAGCGTCTCTCGATGGCCCTGCTCGGCTTTGCCAAGACATATAAAATCATCACTGGTATTTTCTTTCAATCCATGCCAGCCCTGATGGCCGGGGTCTCCCTCTTTGCCCCATCGCCATGAGAAATCATACGGGGTCCATGAATAACTCTTGCCCCCGACTTCGACAGCAATCGATGGATCCACCTGTTTCAACATTGCAAGTCTGGCATCCAGTTCCGCCGCATCACTATTTTCCGGCAGCGGCCCCAGTTTCCAGAATTTCGGCCCAAAACCATACGTCACATGCTGCCATGTTGAATCATCAAAATCACGTCTTTCCCAGCCGGGATTTGCTTTCGTTTCTTCCGCATAAGAGAAAATCCTTGCTTCGGCTCCGATAATCTGTTCTGTGATTGGCAGACGAAAATCGCCCCAGCGATTATCCATGGTCGGTTTAAGCTCAAGCTCCCATTCTTCATTGGGTATGGAAATTGTGGCTGCGGTTTCCATCTCTAAATAGGCTTCGGCCGACTGCGACTTTCCCGGGCTGAAAACGATAATCCGTGCCTCATATTGTTCAAGCGGCATTTTTACCGTTGTCCCAGCTTCTGTTTCCTTCACAACAGACACCGGTTCAGCCCTGCCCGTCCATGGATCCCAGATTTGGGCCGTTCCTTTTGCACGAAAGGTACATTCAGCCCCCTTCGCTGCATCCATGACCATGAACACATCACGGCTGCCGATTTTCCGATGCATCGAACGAACAGGTTTTTCAGACTCCACCGCACGAGAAATCAGTGAGCCTACTTCAGGAACAACCTGTTCGGCTTTTTTAACAATCAATCCAACTCCGCCTGCCTTATTTTCCTGCCGGACAACAGAATTATTTGCTTTAGCCTCAGCCGCGGTCAGGCTAAATATGGTTTTGATTGTCTCGTCGAGTAGCGGATCGTTTCTTCCGGCCCGGTCACTGGCTTGCGGCAGTTCATCGATGGCGATAACAATCCCTCCGGCTGCATAAAACGCCCTTGCCTTTTCCAGTGTGGACCATCTTACCGCCTCGATTGACGGCAGGATAAGAACCTTATACGCTGCATCGGAAATAGCGAGTTTGCCGTCTTGAATGACCGCCCTGTCAATCGACTGATCATCAATAAAGATAAAATCATAGCCATTTCTGAAAAGCGTCTCCCCTGCGGTAAATGCCGTATCAGTCGCCTTTTGACCATCCATTTTTGCATGATACGAACTGACAGGATATAATACGGCAATATCGCATTGATGAACACCCTGACTTAGCAAGTAAGAAAGTCTCTCGAAATATTTTAAAAATAGGTCCATGTGGTCCCAGTACGGCATACGGAAATGATAACATGGCGGCGCCCACTCCCAATAGCTGCCGTAGGTTGTGTAATAAAGCCCGTGAAGATTCAGCAGTGTGCAGCCATACAGATAATTTTCACGCGTGGCGACCATAAGCTGTTCGGGAAAAGCTCCCCAGCCAAAGCTGTGATACCCTTCCAGCCAAACCCGCGGAAGTTTATATAACTGTGCAATCGAGCTGGAGACCTTGCCTTTGATCAGGTCTGCATGTCCCCCCGGGGTATCATGGCCGGGGGCCGTGTACCAGCGTACGCTGCGGAAGTAATCTCCATACGCCTGGGGTTCCCTGCCTCTGCCCATATTGTCACATCCGTAGATTTTCCCACGGGATAAGTGCCAGTTGAATATCGGCTCAAAATACCGCTGCTCGGCCAACTGAATTTTGACATCCATAAAATCCATACAGGCTTTGGGAGTCACTGCTCCAATATCGGTAAACAACGCAGGCAGCACATCGAAAACATCATAGCCCTTTTGCCTGTGAAATTCTTCCCTGAAATCATCCGTCCAGATATAATCACTCACCCCAAATTGGAGTTCATCATGGAAAAAATAATTCAATCCCCCCGCCGTTTTATCCGGTGTATTGTCCTGAAATCTCTGGAAAAACTGCTCAATGACCCTCTTGCCGGCTTGGGGATGCATGGGATTGAGCGTTCCTGCTTTGCGATTCGCGGTGAATACCCATATCTCGAAATCGCCATCTGAAGCCTTCCATTCCAGTTGGCCATTCTTGACTATGGAGGTTAAATCAATTCCGCCGGATTCAATGGAGTTATTTCGGATCGGATAAGCGTGGACTCCAATCGCTCCCTGCGGAATTTTTATCGATACCGTTTGATCGGCTTTAACAGGGGTTTTGCTATCCACATTGATTTCGCGTCCCTGTATCTCGGGATCGGAATAAATTGTCCGGCTGACAAGACTGGTTCCGTTAGGCCAGTCGATGGTATAACCGCTCAGGCCTATCCCCATCCCTCTTTTTTTACATTCGGCGGCGACAAATTTCCAGACCTCCCACCATTGCTCTGTGAATATTTCAGGTTCTGCCGGATAGGTTTGCCAACCGGACGTATCCTGGTGAGCATAATTCACCTGCATCCCGGCAATGCCCTTTTTGTGAAGTTGGTCAATCTGCCATAACAACCTGTCTTTATCCAGTTTCTCACCCGTCCACCACCAGAAGGGAACCTCGCCATACCCGGCCGGGGGTTCCTGAAAACCGGGCAAAACATCAAGATTAACGTCACGTGAGGGATACCCCGGCGCATCTGCCGGAGGCAAAACCAAGGCTGTCTTCGATGCAGCACTACAAATGCATTGATAGAAAATAATGGAACTAAAAATGATACAAGATAACCTGAAATCAAATTTCATAAAAACTCCATTTTCCTGTCGCATTGAATTGAAGTCTCTATAGATATAAGAAAAAAAGCTTAGCTCTCATATCCAGAGACCTGCAATATCCAAATGTCCAATGGGACATTTGAACCTCCACAACCTAAGGAACTATACCACAAGACTCCAGAAATCACCATATTTTCAGATAAATAATCCATGATATTGAGGCAAAAAGAGGATATTCTTGACACTTCAAGGCGATTTTCGTAAAATTTATATCAGTTGAATGGAGAACAAATGGTTTATTGGTCAGGATCAAATCGGTTATACATTCTATTGCTTGCGGTTATTGTATGCCAATTGGGCTCCTTCTGTGTACGAGCAGAAGAGCCGGCCAAGGTGTATGATCTCCGCTTTGGGGTCATCGAACCCCCTGTTGTGACCCAGAAGGATATTACCGTACGAGCTCCTATGTCCAACCAGCAGACGGACCCGAAAGCCCTCGAATGCAGCGGCCTGGCCTGGCTGGACGGATATCTGATTATCGCCAGCGACCGGCATGAACATCTTTTGTTCACATGCCCGGTAGATTTGAATACGATGGATATTGGGACACCTCAATGGACGGTCGTGATCCCTAACGAGCAATCTCTGCTCAACGATACGGAATCCCTAACGTTGCTGAAAAAAAATGGTCAGACCGCCTTGTATATGATGTGTTCACTGAGTAATGCCCCGAATGCTCAGCCCCTTCCCCAGCGGCGCCATCTGCTCCGGGGTAACATAAAAACTATTTCACCATTCGAGATCGATCACAGCAATGTAGTGTCAGTTGGATCTTTGCGACAGCGATTGGAAACCTGTTTCGAAACGATCAAGGTCCAGTCTTATTACACCTACTATGCCGACTATCTTGGCGAGAACAAGAATACCTATCGCTGGGCTAATGTGGAAGGAATCACCTTTGCCCCGGATGGACAATATCTGCTCTGCGGGATGCGTAATCCCCTTTTTGACGATGCCGCCATACTGTTTGCGGTTTCACAAGTACCCCAAACGGGACAGTCTATTCAAGCGGATTCTCTGAACGTGATAGACTTTTTTTTACTCGATCTGGGAGGCCGGGGAATCAGTGACTTGTGCTGGGACCCGATAACACAGGGGTATCTGATTACAGCAGCAAAAAGTAACGGCCCCCGCCTTGACCCGGACAGCCCGTACCCCCCCAATACCCTCGACAGTGCCTTGTTTTGGTGGAGCGGAAACAAAAAAGACAGGTCAATTCTGGTTGCCCGGATTCCGGATATGACCATTGAAGCCGTATGCCGACTGGGGGACAGTCGTTATATTGCGTTAGGCAGCGACGAAGGCGATATCAGTGAAGGTCGAGGAGCCCGTCAAAGTGTTCTAACGATAATGGAATTTACCGGAATACCCCGATAACGGAATACGTAGTTATGGATGAGCCGAAACAAATTTCTCACTTCAGTCCTGATGACGAAAAGGCATTCGCGGAGACCCTGGCGACCAATCATGGATCCAGCAGCAAGCCGGTACAGAGTCAAGACACCGGGGCACCCCTGGCAGCCGATAAAACCAGCACCAAACAGCAGCCCTGGGTCGGTAAAGTACTGGGACATTTTAAATTACTGCGTCTGATCGGTGAAGGCGCAATGGGCCTTGTTATTCAGGCGGAAGATACTCACTTAAAACGGATTGTTGCGTTAAAAGTGCTGCGAAAAAAACTCTCAGAAGGTGAAAAGGGCAAAGATGCCGTCGAACAGTTTCTTCGTGAGGCCCGCGCCGCAGCCTCCATCGAACATCCCAACATTGTTCGTGTGTATGAGATTAATCAGCATGCGGGCTGGTGGTATATCGCGATGGAAATGGTATCGGGTAACAGCCTGCAGGAAATCGTCAAGGCCGCCGGTGCTTTGCCTGCCTCACGAGCGTGTCCGATTATTGCCGATGCCGCCATGGGTTTGCAGGTGGCTCATGAACTGGGCATGATTCACCGCGATATTAAACCCAGTAACATCCTGGTTACCCGCAACGGACATGGAAAAATCAGTGACTTCGGCCTGGTCCGGGTTGATGACCCCAACGATCCATTCGACACCTATGCCCATCAATCCATCGGCACACCGCACTATATGGCGCCGGAAGTGATCCGCCGTGAACCTCTTAGTCCGGCAGTGGATATCTATAGTCTGGGAGCGACGTTGTATTATGTTCTGGCGGGCCGACAGCCTTTTGCCGGGGAAAAAATGGAGGAAATCCTCAAACACCATCTGCATTCCGAACCGCCGGATATTCTGCGTTATTTGCCAAACTGCTCACCCGAGCTGGCCTCTTTGATTCAGCGCATGATGGCCAAGGAGCCGGGAGCCCGTCCCTCCGCGGCGGAGGTGGCGGCCATTCTTCATGCAGAATCCATCACGTTTCCATCCGATTCTCAGACGGGAATCGGCCTGGGTGGCTCTACCGTGGGAGTGGATTGGCAGGGAGCACTCCAGAAAACACGAACTTCAATACCGGGTCAGATTACTCAGATTGTTATGAAGCCGCCGGCACATAAACGATTGGGAATGCTGCTGGCTAAAATCAGTACGGTCTGGCGCATCGTGATCGGAATAGCGTTAATCCTTGCCCTCTGCGGACTGATATCTTTGTTATTCACCACAGGATCTCCAAAGCAGAATCGCCGGGCTGTCACGAAATTATTCCCAAAGGCTCCCGAAGGTTTCGGCACAAGGAATACCGGGATTCTTCCCACCCCTGCCCCCCTGACGGAAGTGCCTGCGTTTTCATGGAAAGGAAAAGTGGACACCTCCGGGGTTCAATTTATTGCCAGCAAATCCGGCCGGTATTTTTATTCCATCGAAGACCGGCGAGCCATACTCATCCGGGCCGATCTGTACATAGGATACGCTACCGCTGAAGAGGCAAAAAAGGATGGAAAACAACCTGCACCATAAATAATACACCCCCTCTATATTCAGAAAAAATCTTCTGAGTAATAGTATTCCACTTTCACACCCTTTTTAAAGGCCAAATAAAAAGAGTAACCTTATCTGCAAAGTGCCCTGAAACTAACGCATTACTCCTTTATGTTTTATAAGTGCCATTGGCAATCTTCGGGATTGTTTTCTGGGCTGTTGATGACCGCGAGATTTTCCGGATTGCTTCATGATCAGATCTCCTGTTTACAATATTTCCTCTGAATCGTGTATCGAAAGTCTCAGAGACACTGAATTCCCGACATTATGGCATAAATGGATATCGTATAGGGGAAGGTCTCACTTGCCCCGTGCCACCACCGGCCAGAACACTTAGTACAATCAGCAACAGAAGCATCGACAATAAAATGATTATCGGCCAGAACCATGGTGCATGAGTCATTTGAGTAAAATACGTACCCACGACATGCCAATCAGGCCTGTGAAAATGAGGTAAATGAATTTCTCGCATTGTTTTACCTCCCGAATTAATGCATCCTTTATATCCGATATATCATATGATACGATGAAACCCGCAGAAAGTTTGAATATAAAGGCAGGGAATCTCCATCCATTGGTATTTTCGAAAATAAAGCTATTGCCCGATACAGAACAGGTGTTTTTCGCCTCGCAAGAAGATTTGTCCATCGCTGATGGCCGGCGAAGCGAACATTTTTTCACCAATCGTGTTTTGAGCAACCCGTTCAAAGACGGGGCCGGGCTTGATGACTGTGATTATCCCGTCGTCGTTAGGCATATAGACCAGCCCATTGGCCAGTACCGGTGAGGCATACTGGCGGCCATGTTTTTCTTTCCACAAGACGGTCCCGGCAGCGGCATCAAAACAATAGACCTCTCCGCCGGTCGTCGTGGTGAACAGATAATTGTCCACACACACCGGTGACGGCACATAATAGGCACCATCCTTCGTTCGCCACGCAATATGTGTCTCGGTTACATTGCCCGTTCCATCCGGTTTGACAGCCAACAGGTGCCGTTCGGGCCAACTACTGCAGGCAAAGAGCAATCCGGCCTGTGCGCTATAGACCGGGCTGGAGCAGAATTCCTCCGCCGGCCCGTCAATCACCCAGTATCGCGAGCCATTATCCGGATTAAAGCCAGCCACTTGCTGATTACCGCCGAAGATCATCTGGGTCTTTCCGGCCAGAGTGCGAATCAGTGGCGTACTGTAGCTCAGGGCCGGCTTGTCCAGCGATAACCTCCACACCTCCCGTCCATCCGAACAGCCCAGTGCGACCAGAAACGATTCGCCCTGGCTGGAGCCGTTGACAATCACGGTATCCTTATAAATCACCGGTGAACAGCTATAGCCATGCGGACTGGAAAATGTGCCGGGCCGCTTGAGCCAGATTGGCTCGCCTGCAAAATCGTATGCGGCCACAACCACATCCTTGCCGTCGAGGAATGACACATACACATATTTGCCATCCGTGGCCGGGGTGCCTGAGGCATAACTATTGTCGGCATGTTTTTTCTCCAGCGGTGATTTCAGAACCGCTTTACTCCACAAACACACCCCCGTCTTGCGGTCAAAACAAAGCAGCACACGTTCCTGGCTATCCAGCAAGGCCGTTGCGGTAAAGATATGATTGCCCCAGACAATCGGGGATGCATAGCCGACGCCCGGCACTGGTGTCTTCCAGAGGACGCGGGTGTTGGCATCCCATTGCACGGGGACTTCGGTCTCAAGACTTGTCCCATCGCCCCGCGGCCCACGCCAGCACGGCCAGTTTTCCGCGACACTGCTCTGAATGCCAGCAGCCAATAACACTCCAATGATAATCCGGCCAATAAGAGTCCCTTGCATAGTTAGCACCTTTTTCATTTTGTTCGATATACTGATATATTGGGTACAACAACCATAAAATCAGTTGCCCCCATTTTAACAGTTTTTATCTGCTTTGCATAATCCCAAATTTCCCTTTTTTCATTTGCCCTGCGGATTATAATACCCTCATGAAAACCACCCGCTATATTCTCCATGTCGATATGGACGCTTTTTATGCCTCCGTTGAGGTCAGGGATAATCCTGCCCTTGCGGGCAAGCCCGTCCTGGTGGGGGCGTTGCCCCAGCAGCGTGGGGTCGTGGCGGCCTGTTCCTATGAAGCCCGAAAATTCGGTATTCATTCGGCCATGCCGATGAGCCAGGCGATTCGCCTTTGCCCCCATGCCATTGTGCTGCCGGTCCGGATGGCTCGCTATGTCGAAATATCCCGAGACATCCGTCTCATCTTCCAGACCTATACACCCCAGGTCGAACCATTGTCTCTCGATGAGGCGTTTCTGGACATATCCGGCTGTATATCTCTATTTGGCAGTGCCGACAACATTGGCCAAAAGATTAAACAGGATATCCGCGAGAAAACCGGATTGACTGCCTCGGTCGGGCTGGCTCCCAATAAATTTCTTGCCAAGCTGGCCTCGGACCTGCACAAGCCGGATGGCTTTGTGGTCATCACCGAAGAGAATAAGCAGGAGATCCTGGATCCGCTGCCAACGTCAAGAGTCTGGGGCATTGGCCAGGTCACCAATAAAGCCCTCGAAAAATTGGAAATCAAAACCATCGGACAGCTTCGCCTCGCCCCCCGCTATCAACTGTCTATGGTCTTTGGCAATCAGGTCGATGATGTCCTCAGACTGGCTCAGGGCATTGACGACCGGCCCGTTGAAACGCACCACGAAACCAAAAGCATCTCCGCTGAAGAAACCTTCCCCACGGATATCGGGGATAAACAAATCCTGCTGGGCATTCTGATTCATCAGGTCGAGGAGGTCTCCCAGCGGCTCCGGGCTGAAAATCTCCAGTGCAGAACCCTCACGCTGAAATTCCGCTATGGGGACTTCAGAACCATCAGCCGCAGTTTTACGATGGATCATCCCACGAATATTACAACGATGCTGCTGCAGGAAGCAGAGAAAGTATTTAATCAATGGTCGAAAACATCCCATGGGGCATTACGGCTCCTTGGATTCGGTACGTCGGGGTTGTCTCCCGCCGGTTCCGGACAGCAGATGCTGTTTTCCGAGCCGGAGGATGAAAAACAAAAGATGCTCGATGGCGCCTTTGATCAAATACGAAAAAAATATGGCCAAAGCAGTTTGAAACGAGGGACGTAATGCTAATAATAATTCTGCTTCCCGGGCTTACCATGTTATCGTCACGAGCTGGCTATCCACTATCATCGGCGATTTAAAAAACACAGTCCTGCTTTTTTCATCCCAGACGTAGCTGTCAAATTCCCTGCCATCGACGGTCATTTTGGCCGGCTGTTTGGGCAAACGAATCCTTGACACAATGTTTACTTCTTTGGGGCTGGTGAGTGTAAATTCCACGCCGTTGTCGATGTCTTTCCATGTCTCAATGCGAGCTGCGGAGGCCACCGGCTCGGCCTTATCCCCCTGCAGCTTATTGAGGTCGAGCAGCCAGGTACACTGGCCGGGTTTGAGACTGACTGCTTCGCAGACCGGCAGCTCGGCATTGAAAATATCCACGAACAGCCCCTTGAGTTCAAGCGGCTTATCGGATATCGAATCTTCCAGACAGGCGGCGATCATGTAAGGGCCCCGGTTGAGCTGCAGGAAGTTGTTTTCGATGTATCTGAGGCCAACTGCTTCGGCGGCCTGTTTTACCACGGCACGGTATTCATCGGCAGCCGCTTTGGAGCGGGTATAATACGCAGGGTGTTTTCGGGCGACAAAGACATGTCCTTTGCCAAAGGCATATTTTCCGTCCGCCGCAATTCTGCTCAAACCCAGCAGTTCCATCAAATGCTGGGAAGGGGCATCATACTTAGTCTTGCCGGAATTCCACCATTCCGAGACCGTATTGAACGGATCGGTGTCGGCTCCCACATAAACCAGGGCCCCACCCTTGGCGGTCCATTCGGCCAGGGCCTGATTGATTGCAGGGGTCTGTGGTTTCATGAACTCATAGCTGAGGACGAGAACCTGATAGCCATTTAGATAGTTGGCAAATCGGGCCGTGTTATCCAATTGCACGGGCTGGACGGGGATACCGTGCTTAAGCAATGGCAGGGCTAACCCGTAGAAGCCTGAAAAGTCCCGAATATCCGACCGCTGGGCCTTGGTCGGGTCGTTGCCATTACCTTCTGCCAGCCGATACGCAGGTTCGGCACGCTGGAACATGCCCGAGTCGGCAATTAAAACACCGATGCCATGAGTACTGCTGATCCACTGGCTATCCGGCTGATTCATATCTCGAAGCTGGTTAAAGACGGTGCAAAGAATCGTGGCATAGTCGGCCGGAATCGGGGTTGCATCGGCCGCGCCTGCAGGATATTTACCCCGGAAGACCCGCGGTGGCCACGGGCAAATTTCGTAATGCCAGACATGCGGATGCAGCAGCGAGGCGATGAGGGTTGCTTTGTAGTTAAACTGATAATCGTTCCAGTCATAGCGGGGATTGTCTTCGATGGGATCATGCAGAAACCACATGCGGCGGTTGGTATTCCGCACCAGTTCCTGCATCACGCCATATTCCAGAAATGCCGTTTCAAAGGTCCGTTCCGCCCGTTGCCCCTGATAGACATTGGGGGTTCGTGAGGTTCCCGTCCAGATTTGGGCGATACACCCATCAATGACATCCGAATCTATCAATGACGACTGGGGCGAGACGATACACCATTGCGTATAGTTAATCAGGCTGTGCGTCGGGACATAGAATCTGACTTTGCGATTGTATTTCTGGAGGGCGTATTCTTTGCAGGTCTCAGCCACCCGGCGGAGTGTCCGGCCAAAGAGGTAATATTTTAACTGGCTGGCTTTGTATTGGGCATCCGCGGAGGTATCCGGACGAACAAAGGGTGTGTCATAATAAAGCTGCCATTCGCGCTGGAAAGCCTCGGAAAACCCGGTGTAAGCCCAGAATTCCGGCTCTTCCAGGTGAATCGCCACCACGCCCGCATCAATCATGGTCTTGAGCTTTTCAGACATATAGTCGGCAAATTCGATGGACGGGACGATGTAAGGGACACGATGGCCGTGCAACTTTTGGGAACCATTGGCTTCCACCTGACTCAGTGACATGATATCGTTGCCTTTGAGGTCTCTGAAATCGGCATAAGCTCCCCAGGCAATGCCCGTCATCAGTTGCGGAACGTACCCCTTATCCACCCACGACTTGATGAATTCCGGCAGATTGGGATTGTCGGCCCCGTACACCATCGCAAAATCATTGCGGAAATCGCAGTAGGGATTATAGGGTCCCCCATCCTGAAACCCGGTCAATTCCAGGTTTCGATCCGTCACAAGCCTGACTTCCGCGCCAGGACAAAGACATGATGTTAAGATTATCAAAACCAAATAAGACAGCAGCACTGATCGTTTCATAACGTTTGACCTTATACTCATCGTAAATTCCAACAAAAACATATAATACCCGAAACACTACCAAGCATATCCTGTATCATAAAATATCCTTTTACAGGGTAGTCTTTCCTGGAATTTAGACGAATGGCCGGGGGTTGAAATTACGACCAGTTTCACATTTCTGTAAAATTTCGGGAACGTTATATTCCCTAAAATTACAGGGTCTGTGTTTCTATCCAGTTCAATGCTTATTTTTTTGTATAGACTATCAATACCGAACCGGGTGCAGATGGGATATTAACCTTCAGGCCGGTATTCATCAGCTCGCTGCCGGGTTTGGTGCCGGCATCACCGTCAAGATTTTTTACGGTGTACGATGCAGTGGGATCAAGCCCCTCCAGCTTGAAAACCATTTCAGCGACCGTACTGTCTGCTCGCCGGAATACCTGTATCAGGCCCTGCCCCATGTCCGGCCGATCATACTGCCATCCCATCCACACATCCTTTGCCAGACTATAGGGTGTCAGGAG
>JBDKVE010000123.1:0-10578 GCA_039679345.1 Anaerohalosphaeraceae bacterium | reverse complement strand
TTATATCGGTGGTCTGGTGGGATATAATCATGGAGTAACCACCTTCAGCTATGCGTCAGGAAGTGTCAATGGGACTAGCAACTATGTTGGTGGTTTGATAGGATATATGGAATACGGTGGTTCGATTGCTTCCTGTTATTCCACATGCACTGTCATAGGGGCGAATTATGTAGGCGGATTAGTGGGGTATTTTCATGTGTATGAAGGAACCATTACATCGTGCTATGCAACAGGAACGGTAAATGGGACAGGTTCGAATGTTGGCGGGTTGGCAGGATATATTAAAGCCGGTGCAATTGCTTCATGTTATGCAACAGGTGATGTAAGTGGAACAAAAGACTGTATTGGTGGACTGGCAGGGTACCTTAATGGCGGGCTGAGTTCTTCTTATGCGACGGGGATGGTGAATGGAGCAGGCTCTGTTGGAGGGCTGGTGGGATATCAAAATTCAGGAACTACTACTTTGTGTTACGCAACAGGAACTGTGATTGGAACTGGCTCCAATGTTGGTGGGTTGGTGGGGTATTTCACAGGCAGGTTGACATCCTGCTATGCAACAGGAACAGTGCATGGAACAGGTAATAATATCGGGGGACTAATAGGAACCAATTCTTCCGGTACGGTCAGTTCCTGTTTCTGGGATATCGAGACCAGCGGACTTACTGCCAGTGCCGGCGGCAATGGTGCCCAGGGCAAGACCACGGTAGAAATGCAAACGCTTTCGACGTTTATGGATGCGGGGTGGGATTTTGCGGGTGAGGCGGCCAACGGGACGTTGGATCATTGGCGGATGTGTGCGGATGGGGCGGATTATCCGCGGCTGAGTTGGGAGTATGGTAGCGGTGGGGATTTTGCCTGTCCGGATGGGGTCGGGGTGGAGGATTTGGAGGCGATAGCGACGAGGTGGCTGATGACGGAAGGGCAGGCGGGGTATAGTTATGCCTGCGATGCCAATGGTGATGGGAAAATCGATATGGCGGATTTTGAGGTGCTGGCGGAAGGGTGGATGGGGAATTGAGAAATTCAATTGAGGTATACACGTATGCAGGTATGCAAGTATGCAGGGGACGGGAATATAAGGATACATGGATACAAGGATACAGGAAGGGATAAATTCGAAATCTGAAGCACGAAAAACGAAACAAATTGGAAAAGTTCGTAGTTCGGAGAATAACTGGATTCCCGCTTTTGCGGGAATGACAAGTTGGGATGACGAGAGAGGGATTGCATGAGCAGCAGGAAGGGCATGAAGGGTAAAAAATGATCAATTTATTATTCTTCATAATCTTCAGGGGCTTCATGGTGAATAAAAAGTTCGGGGAAGGTTTGAGATTTGAGATTTCAGAACAAAATGGAACCACAGATTTCACAGATTACACGAATTAGGGATACAGGGGGAAAATCTATTCGGGAATCACAAAGGGAGCGAAAATAACATGGTGGGGTACAAAGGGCGACCGCGGATTGCCCGTACGGAAAGGAACGAATTGATGTGTCGCCCCGCTGGGGCTTGTGGGTGTGTGAGAGTTGCTTTCCGGGCGTTTCCACGCCCGGCTATTTTATTCAACCCCTTCGGGGTTGGAGGAATTTGTGCGGGGGAATTCTCCGGGTTTCGCTTCGCTTACCCGGAGCTATTCAGGTTTGACCCTGCGGGTGGGATGCATTAGAATTGGGGGGGGCCCCGGGGCGGGAAGCGAGAATTTCAGATTTGAGGATTTGAGATTTCAGAGAAAAATGGAACCACAGATTTCACAGATTACACACATTAGGGATATCAGGAAAAAATCTATTCGGGTTCAAGTCCTATGGACTTGAAAATCTGGATTCCCGCAGAGGCGGGAATGACAATGTGGAGCACGGGGTAACGATGGGCAACCACAGGGGGTTGCCCCTAATGAGGGCGGACACATAGGTCCGCCCTTACGAAGACGGCCGGAAAATATTCAACCCCTTCGGGGTTGGGGGATTTTTCGGATTTTTTCTCCGGGTTTCGCTTTGCTCACCCGGAGCTATTCGGGTTTGACCCTGCGGGTCGAATGGAGAAATAATGGGGAAAGGGCCGGAGGATTTCAGATTTGATATTTCAGAGGGACGGACATGGGGAGGAGGGCGGAATTGCAGATTGATGATTTTTGATTGTCGATTGGGGGAGGGGGGGGCTGAAAATCGAGAATTTGTATGGTGTATATCGGTATAGTATCCTGTCCAGAATAGGTATATATACGGATTGCGAATGGGATATTATAGGACTATAATAATTTTCCTCTCGGAGCATCGTGATGATGGCCAATACCGCAGGTTTGGATTGGGGTAAAACAGTCCGATGGGCTGAGGGGAATCTCTGTCCGGCAGGCCGGTTCTTTTTATCCATTCCATGTATCCATTTCTTTCAGGAGGTGTATGATGATTCATAGCAAATCAATTACGATTGTCATGGTACTTTTACTGACTTCATTCACCTATGCGGCCTCATACGGCGGGGGCAGCGGGACGGCGGGGGATCCGTATCAGATATGGACGCCGGAGCAGATGAATACGATTGGCACCAGCGCCGCAGACTGGGGCAAGCAATTCAAGCTGATGGCCGACATCGATATGTCCGCGTATACGGGCACAGAATATCGTATCATCGGCACGGGGTGGGACAACGCGTTTACCGGCACATTTGACGGCGGCGGGCATGTCATCCGCAACCTGACCTACACAACCGCCGGGTCTGTCAATTATGTCGGGGTGTTCGGATATACTCAGAATGCCACCATCCGGAATCTTGGCGTGGACAATGCCACGATGGAGGGGCACTATTATGTCGGCGGTCTGGTGGGGATTCACAATTCCGGCACCATCACCGCCTGTTATGCCGTCGGCTCGATCAGCGGCCATAAGGATATGATTGGCGGTCTGGTGGGATTTAATGGCTGGGCCGGCACGATTACGGGCTGTTATGCGGGCGGAGCGGTCAGCACGACGCTGTATTCTTTTTATGTCGGCGGTCTGGTGGGCAAGAATGATGGGACTATCAAGACGTGTTACGCCACCGGTTCGGTCAGCGGGGAGTCCTATGTTGGTGGCCTGGTGGGGTATAATTCTTCAGGCACCCTTATCGGCTGTTACTCCGCCGGATTTGTCAGCGGTACTTTTCCATCGGAAACCGGGGGGCTGGTAGGACATAACAGCAGTTCAGTCAGCGGCTGTTTGTGGGATATGCAGACCAGCGGACAAAGCAATGGTGTCGGCAGCGGTTCTTCCGTCGGGGTGGTTGGAAAAACCACTATTGAAATGCAGACGATGGCCACATTTACCGACGCAGGGTGGGATTTTACCGAGTCGGATGGGGATGCGGCGGACTGGTGGATGACGGCCAATCATTATCCTGAGCTGGCCTGGGAGTTTCCCTTCGGCGGGGGCAGCGGGACGGCAGGGGATCCGTATCAAATCCGGACGGCCAAACACATGAACGCCATCGGTATGTATCCCGGCGAATGGGGGAAAGCATATCAGTTGATGGCGGATATTGATCTGTCTGCCTATACCGGCACGCAGTATAACATCATCGGGAATGCGACTGCCCCGTTTACCGGCAGTTTTGACGGCAACGGACACGTCATTCGCAATTTGGCTTGTTCGGCCTCAAAAGATTATGTTGGCTTGTTCGGTTCTCTCGAAAGTTCAGCGTTGATTGAAAATCTCGGTGTGGAAAACGTCACCGTTTCCGGGCTGGGCATTGTCGGCGGATTAGCGGGCAGTAATCAGGGGACGATCCTGGCCTGCCATGCAACCGGGACCGTCAGCGGCAGTCTGAATGTGGGCGGACTGGCGGGAAGAAATACAGGAACCATCCACTTCTGTTATGCCGCTGTATCCGTTCAGGCAGCCGAGTACACGGCGGGCGGGCTGGTGGGCTATAATCCCGGTTCGCTGGCCGGGTGTTACGCAATGGGGGCTGTCAGCGGACCCAAATGGATTGGCGGGCTGGCTGGATTCTGTGATGGGTCCATCACCACCTGCTATGCGACCGGTTCGGTCAGCGGAACATTGGAGGTCGGCGGATTGGTGGGCCATCTTTATGGGAACTTGCTGACGGCCAGCTTCTGGGACACGCAGACCAGCGGTACGATGGATGGAGTCGGCAACAGTGATCCCGACCCCAGCGGCGCTATGGGTAAAACGACACCCGAGATGCAGACGACGTCAACCTTTACCGATGCCGGATGGGATTTTTCAGCCACGGATGGTGATGCGGCCGATTGGTGGATGCCGTATCAGGCTTATCCACGACTGGGCTGCGATTATGTCTATGGCGGCGGCAGCGGATCGCCTGAAGATCCGTATCAGATATGGACAGCGCAGCAGATGAATGCGATTGGCGCTAATCCCAGTGACTGGACAAGTCATTTCAAGCTGATGGCGGACATCGATATGTCTGTCTTTTCCGATACACAATACAACATCATTGGCCGGGATTATTATCAATCGTTTACCGGCACATTTAACGGTGATGGGCATGTCCTGTCCAATCTGACTATTGCGGCATCGCTCCGAAGTTATGTCGGTCTGTTTGGTCATCTCGGCACCGGCGGACAGATACGGAATCTGGGGGTTGAACAGGTAAACATAAACGGCAATTCGGCTGTCGGCGGGCTGGTGGGGGAGGTTTATTCGGGCACGATTCTATCCTGTTACATGACCGGTACGGTCAATGGAGCTGAATCGAATGTCGGCGGGCTGGCGGGCACGAATTACAGCAGCATCATTACGTCCTGTCACAGTGAGGCCGACGTCTGCGGGAATGGCAATGTTGGGGGATTAGTGGGAAATAGTTTTTCCGGCACGATCACGTCCTGTTACGCTACAGGTGAAGTCAATGGTTCAAGTGCCATCGGAGGCCTGGCGGGCTATAATGACTATAGCGCCATTACGACCAGCTACGCCACCGGAGCCGTCAGCGGTACTTATTCGGTGGGCGGCCTGGTGGGATATAATAACTGGGCCAGCGCCATCACTGCCTGTTATTCGGCCGGCGCTGTCAACGGTATTGATCAGGTTGGAGGTTTTGTTGGATGGGACGATGCAATGACGTTCACTGCCTGCTTCTGGGATATGCAGTCCAGCGGATATAGTAATGGTGTAGGTCTGGGCACTGCGGATGGGGCGACGGGGAAAATAACAGATACGATGAAGATGCTTGCCACCTATACCTCGGCGGGGTGGGATTTTATCGATGAGACAGCCAATGGTACCGCAGACACATGGCGGATGTGTGCGGATGACGTGGGTTATCCCAAATTGACATGGCAGTATGGTGCGGGCGGAGATTTTGCTTGTCCGGATGGAGTTGAAGTGGAGGATTTGGAGGCTCTGGCGATGGTGTGGCTGACTGAGCAGGGACAGGCGGGATATGGAATCGCCTGTGACGTGAATGGTGATGGACGAATTGATATGGCGGATTTTGAGGTGCTGGCGGGACATTGGATGATGAATTGAGAAAGTTCGTAGTTTGTAGTTCATAGAAATTGAAATTTCAGATTTCCGATAAGAATTAAAGGAGATTTCAGATTTTCAATCTGAGAGGGGAAGGGGTTAGGGCGGCCAACTGGTTGCCCAGACCTGTGTTTTGATGGATGGAGGTTTTTTTTGGTGGGAATTGGCGGGCTGGGCGATAGAATATCCTTTTCTGGAAACGGAACACAGCGGATTGGGAAAGGATAGAATGATGGCGCACTGGAAGTGGATTTTGCTGGGTTTGGTGGGGGTGGTTTCGGCTGGGGTTTGGGCGGCGGAAAATGCGGGTAAGCCGGTGGCTCCGGATAATCTTGACCTTTATCTGCTGATTGGCCAGTCGAATATGGCGGGGCGGGGCAAGGTGGAGCCTCAGGACCAGCAGGCTGATCCGCGGATTTTTGTGCTGGATTCGTCGAATGAATGGAAGCCGGCGGTGGAGCCGCTTCATTTTGATAAGCAGCAGGCCGGGGTGGGGCCGGGGCGGAGCTTTGGGGCGGTGATGGCCCAGGCCAGTCCTGGCCGGAACATCGGGCTGGTGCCGTGTGCGGTCGGGGGGACTTCGATTCGTGTCTCGGTGCCGGGCGGGTATGACAAGGCCACGCAGACGTATCCTTATGATGATATGCTCAAGCGGGTTCGAATTGCGATGCAGGCCGGGACGCTGAAGGGGATTTTGTGGCATCAGGGGGAGTCGGATTCATCGATGGGGCTGGCGGGGACGTATTATCCGGCGATCAAGACGCTGATTGAGCGGCTGCGGAAGGAATTGAATGCGGCCGGGGTGCCTTTTGTGATCGGGCAGCTTGGGCAGTTTGCCGGGGCACCGTGGGATGCGGGGCGGCGGGGTGTGGATACAGCGCATCGAATGCTGGCGGCGCAGATGCCGTATTGCGGATTTGTGTCGTCGGAGGGGCTGGCGGCTATGGAGGATGGGATTCACTTTGATGCGGCGGGTGCGCGGGAGCTGGGCAAGCGGTTTGCGGCGGAGATGATTCGCATTCAAACGCGAGCGACGCCGTGGGAGTTGCCGGAATTTGAGCAATTGAAACCGCAGGCGGACCTGCCGGATGTGATGACGATGCGGGATGGGACGGCGGTTAAAGATGCGGGGCAGTGGATGGCGAAACGTCGGGATGAATTGAAAAAGCTGATTTGCCATTATGAATATGGGTATATGCCGCCGCGGCCGCTGGCGTGGGTGACAAAGAGGGAATGCTATGACCCTAATTTTCTGGGCGGCAAAGCGATCATCAAGCAGGTGGTGGTTGGGTCGCAAGAGTCGGCGGTGCCGCCGATTCGGCTGCTGATGGCGGTGCCGAAGAAGAATAAGGGGCGGTGTCCGGTGATTCTGGCGCTAAGCTTTACCGAGACTTACACGCTCACGGAGTACAGCGGACTTCCGCTGCCGGCGGAGGTCAATCCGCAGGAGGCCAAGCGGGGCAGTTGGGCAAGCCGATGGCCTTTAGAGAAGGCGATTGACCGGGGGTATGCGGTGGCGACGTTTTACGTGGGGGATGTGCAGCCGGACAAGGCCGAGGCGAGTACGGGCGTGCGGAATAACTTCCGTTTCGGTGAGGCGACGGATGCGTATGAGTGGGGGACGATTGCCGCCTGGGCGTGGGGGCTGAGCAGGGCGGTGGATTATCTGGTGGAAGATGCTGAGGTGGATGGCAGGCAGATTATCGTGATGGGGCATTCACGCAACGGCAAGGCGGCGCTGCTGGCCGGGGCGATGGATGAGCGGATGACGATGGTCATCTCGAATCAGTCGGGCTGCTGCGGGGCGGCGCTGCATCGCGGCAAGCAGGGCGAGACGATTCAGAAAATCAACACGAGCTTTCCGCACTGGTTCAGCGGGGCGTTTAAGCAATTCAACGATAAGGAAGCGTATCTGCCGTTTGACCAGCATGCGGTCATTGCGCTGATTGCCCCCCGTCCTGTGCTGGTTTGCAGTGCACAGGAGGATCAGTGGGCGGACCCGAATAACGAGTTTGCCTCCCTCAAGGCGGCCTGGCCGGTTTATACGCTGCTGACGGGATATCAGTTTAAAACCGAACAGATGCCGGAGGTCAACGTGCTGACGGATGGGCCGGCGGCGTATCACATCCGGCTCGGCAAGCACGATGTGACCGAGGCCGATTGGGAGGTCTTTATGAATTTTGCGGATCGGTTTATTAAGCCGTAATCTTTTTGCAATGTTTATTTGATTTTAATGGTAATCGTACAGGGGGCAAGGCCTTCGGCTTCGGCGCGGAGGGTTGCGGTGCCTTTTTGACGCAGGGACTGAATGACGACAAGGCCGCGGCCGTTGAAGGCTTTTCGCAGGTTGCCCTGATGCGGTTCATGGCTGGCGGGCAATGGGTAATGTTCAATTCTGAAGGCTTCATCGGGGTGGGGAAAAAGCGTTTGCATGGTGCGCCTAAAAAAATCAGTAAAATTCCCATTGGCAGGTAAACGGGTGGGGAAACACAAGAATGTAGAATTTAGAAGAGAGAAGAAGGGGTTTTTTGCATGGCCGCTCGCCCTGCGGCGGGCAGGATTCCGACGAGCTTTTTAGTAGCCCATTCTCATCCGCCCGCCGGGACGAGCGAGGGGGTGGTGATTAGTGATGAATAGGGATTGATTAATGGGGCGGGAAAGAGTAAAATATGGGGCAAAAGGGAAGCAGATAAATTCACAAGTTAAAAGCCAAGACCAAGCATTGAAGTTTTAGTTTTATTTTAAAAGTCGGTCGGGAGGTTTTTGGTTTTTAAATTTTGAATCCCTATGGGACAGGTTCCTTAGGGGTAAATTGTACAAAGAAAAATGAATAGACGAAAGGGAATGAAGAATGAGACGGCTGGAAAGAGTGTCTGACCCCGTTTCGTTCTCCTGTGAAATATTCAGAAATGGCAACGTTATCAATAAGTAAGTAAAGATTGGACAAAAAAATAAATAAATGTACCAGGACCCTTTAATTACTTTTGAGGATAAATATGGCAAAAAAAGAAAAACAACCCAATGAAAATTATCTTTTTGAGAAAGACCCGCTTGATCCTGATGACATTAATGAAGTTGTTGAGTCGACCTCAGAAGATGAGGAGTACTATCCTGTTGAATATTCTATATCAAGTTATGGCGCAGACTATCCAGTTGACGGTCTTGTAAAAAGAATTAAGTCGGGAAGTATTTATATACCAAAATACCAGCGAAGTTATGTTTGGAATATATATCGAGCATCACGATTTATTGAGTCTCTCTTGCTCGGCCTTCCTGTTCCTGCAATCTTTTTATCAAGAGAGCAAGATTCGAATAAAATGCTTGTAATTGATGGACAACAACGTCTTCGTACGTTGCAATATTTTTATGATGAAATATTTTACCCTACAGAAAAAGTTTTTAAGCTTAAAGGCGTTGATAAGCGATTTGCCGATGCCACATACAACTCTCTTAATGAAAACGACCGTCTTCGCTTAGACGATTCAATTCTCCATGCGATTATAATAAAACAGGATAAACCAGAAGCAGTACCAGGTTCTGAGCCTAGCAGTATATATCATATTTTCGAACGTCTAAATACTGGTGGTGTCCTTCTTCATCCGCAAGAAATTCGTACGTGTGTTTGCCAAGGGACATTTGTTGAACTATTAGAGTTGCTTAATAAAGACTCGAATTGGCGGGATTTGTTTGGTAGTGTAAGTGCGCGTATGCGTGATCGTGAACTTATTCTTCGTTTTTTTGCACTTTATTTCAATCATGAAAAATACTCAAAGCCAATGAAAGAGTTTTTAACAAAATTTTTTGATGAAAAACGCAATATCGAATCGGAAGAATCCCTAAAATACAAAAAAATCTTTGAAGATACATGCCGAATATGCAATACCTATTTAGGGAAAAAAGCTTTTAAGCCCAAAAATGCAGTAAATGCCGCACTTTGTGATTCAGTAATGTTTGGAATTGCTGAACGCATAAAACAAGGTACTATTAAAAATCCAAAAGCATTAAAGGGGCTTTATAATGGATTAATAGCTGATATTAATTTTCAGAAAGCAATATCTTCGGCTACAACTGATGAAACTAACGTGGCTGATAGGCTTGATATTGCAAAGGAACACTTTGAAACGTGCCCCTAAAAACAATACAAATTGTTCAACACAAGCAACGTATAGATAGTCTATTCGAAAAAGGAGAAAGCTTGGCATGCGATCCTGAGCTTCTTTCGAATTGGGCAAAATATCTTTGCGTGCTAATTTCAGGTTTTATTGAAGAATCAGTGCATGTTCTTATTCTTAAGTATGTCAAACGGAAAGCCTCCCCTGATGTTCAGCATTTTATTGGATGCAAAATGAAAGATTTTCAAAATGCCAAGATGGGCAAAATACTGGAATTGCTCGGAGAATTCAGCGTCGAACTTAAGATGGGAATTGAAACGGCTACTGAAGGAGAGCTAAAAGATGCTATTGATAGCGTAGTACAGAATCGGCACCTGATTGCCCACGGTCGCACAATTGGGATTTCGTTTGTGACAATTAAAGATTACTATGGACGCGTTTTAAAAGTTGTAGAGCTTCTTGAAACGGCGTTAGCTTCCTAAATTATTGTACGGCGGAGAGAACCAAGAATATTAGGGACAGCTACCTGATTTTATAGTGTCGTTATAGGCGTAATGTCGCAAATAGGAAAAAGAGAAATAGCGGTGTCAGCGTGGGGCGGATGGAAGAAGTTGAGAATTAAGAATGGAGAATGGAGAAATAAAAAACGGGCGGACCATTCGGACAAATCGGACCTGCAGGACTTATAGGACAAATAAGACGGATAGGGCCGATGGTGAGGCTGAAGGCGATAAGAAATTAGTGGACGGAGTAGACTAAGTGAACTGGGTGGACATTAAAACATGTGGCCGTGTCAATGGGAAATGTCAGTTGATATGACTATTGTTGAAGGACAAATAGAGCCTCTTAAAAAATTGAAGGAGGCCTTAAGCAGGAGTGGTATAACACGATTCAATTCTGTCGGTGAAATAGAGCGTTTTATTAAGAACTATGAGACGGAAAAACAACAGGTGCCTGGTCTTATTGAGAGTGCACTGGAGGCAGA
>JBDKVE010000122.1:0-10837 GCA_039679345.1 Anaerohalosphaeraceae bacterium | reverse complement strand
ATGCCACAGGCTGGAAGGTTCGAGCATGAAACACAACGGACGATTTGGTCAATTCGGCGGATTTTATGTGCCGGAGGTCTTAATTCCGGCCCTGGAGGAAATCGAACAGGCTTTTGATCGATTTCAGAACGATCCCCAGTTTGTTGCCGATCTAAATAATCTCTATACCCATTATGCCGGCCGGCCCTCGCCGCTGTATTACGCCAAACGCTTCAGCGAACATGTGGGCTTTCAGGTCTATATCAAACGTGAAGACCTGCTGCACGGTGGCGCCCACAAAATTAATAATACCCTCGGACAGGGGCTTTTAGCCCGCTATATGGGCAAAAAGAAGCTTATCGCCGAGACCGGCGCCGGGCAACATGGGCTGGCTACCGCAACGGTGGGCGCGTTGTTTGGTATGGAAACCAAAATTTTCATGGGTGCCATCGATGTCGAACGGCAAAGTCTGAATGTTCATAAAATGAAACTGCTTGGGGCGGAGGTTATTTCGGTCAGCGGCGGCACCTGTACCCTGAAAGATGCCATCAACGACGCCCTGCGGTACTGGACATCCCATGTCGAGGATACATTTTATCTGTTCGGCACGGCAGGCGGGCCGCATCCCTATCCAACGATCGTCAAGCATTTTCAATCCCCTATCGGCACCGAAGCCCGTCAGCAATGCCTTGAACAGCTTGGCAAACTGCCTGATTTGGTCGTTGCCTGCGTTGGCGGTGGCTCCAATGCAATCGGTATCTTTAACGGCTTTATTCCCGATAAAACCGTTCAGCTTGTCGGCGTTGAAGGCGGCGGCAAGGGGATTCCGACCGGCCATCATTGTGCCACGCTTTGTGTCGGTTCGGTTGGTGTTCTTCACGGGGCCAGAACCTATCTGCTGCAGGATGAAAACGGCCAGATTCACGAGACCGAATGTATTTCCGCCGGCCTGGATTACCCCGGCGTCGGCCCGGAGCATTCCTATCTTAAGGATATTGGACGCGCTCGCTATGTCAATGTCTCCGACGAGCAGGTTTTGGACGCCTTTTTCCAATTGACACGCCTGGAGGGCATTCTGCCGGCATTGGAAAGTGCCCATGCCCTGGCCTGGGTCAGCGAACAAAAGGGTAAATACCCCCGCCAGACCGTGGTAGTTGTGAATTTGTCCGGCCGCGGCGACAAAGATATTGGCATCGTAGAACAACATCGACCTTTGAATAAATAAGGTATAATCATGACTTCATATAAGACCCTATTCGACCAATTAGACCGGGCGGCCTTGATCCCCTTCTTTGTACTTGGCGACCCGGACGAAAGAACCAGTCTGGACCTGATTAAAACAGCCATTGATGCCGGGGCGGATATTCTCGAGCTGGGTATTCCCTTTTCCGACCCGATTGCCGACGGCCCAACCATCCAGAAAGCCGATATTCGCGCCCTGCAGACGGGAATGACACCTCGGAAAGCCCTTGATTTAATTGCACAAATCTCGGCCTATAAAGCGATACCCATTGGGCTGCTGGTCTATTACAACCTGATTTACCGCTACGGCGTGGAGCAGTTTTTTAAGGATTTTAAACGTGCCGGCGGAACCAGCGTACTCGTCGCAGATATCAGCATCGACGATGCGGACGAGATCGCCCCGGCCGCCCTGTCTGCCGGGCTGGAAACCGTGTTTATGGTAACCCCCAATACCTCCGATGAGCGGCTCAAACAGATTGTACAGAAAACCACAGGGTTTATTTATACCGTGTCTCTGCTGGGAACTACGGGGCAGCGAAATGCGGTATCCGGCGCTGTCAAACCGCTGGTAGCCAAACTCAAAAAGCTGACCGATAAGCCGGTCTGTGTCGGGTTTGGCATCAGTTCCGCCGAACATGCCGCTGAGGTGGCTGCTGCGGGGGCGGATGGCGTAATTATTGGTTCCCGTGTTGTGAAAATAATTGAAGACAATCCCGGCAACCCGGGACAGATGAAACATCAGATTGCGGAATTTATCACCTCAGTGCACAAGGCGTTGGAAAAGGCATAGCAGGGTAAAAAACCGTATAAACCAAATAAAAACGGCCGCCCCGGCAATACAGGGCGGCCGTATTTTTGGTAGAATTGGCATCTTAGACGTGGACAGGCTGTTCTTTGTCCTGTTTGCGGAATGATTCCAGCGATTGAGGCTCTGCCACCTTGCGATAGCCCATGGCCTTGAGTACTTCCAGCACCTCGGTCCAGGCCGGGAAAGGTCGCTGATTAGCCCTTTTATACTGATCAATCGCCATCAGAAATTCAAACTGTTCCTCGGTCATCTCCCCTTCTTCGGCACTGCGGCGTTCTTCAGTCCGGCGATGGCCGGGACCTCTGCGTCGATCCAGCCCAAGCCGGCGATCCACCACATCTTTCCTGCGTTCAATAAATCCGCGACGTTCGTCCTGTACGCCGGTCGTCGTGTTTTTCTGTTCTGTCATTCTGCACCCATAATTAAAGGTTTCTAATTTTCTAAAACGTACTAGTCTTCATCATCCCACTGTTCACAAGTCTGACCATCCGAGCCAAAAACCATATCAAAGAAATCATCACAGGCGGCCTGACGAGCCAGAAACGTGTAGGCCTGTTCTAGAAATTCTTCCGGAACCATAACCGCCACCTCGGCCATAGGCATCTTTTTTTGGTCAGAAAGTGCCTCAATCGCTGCCGGAATGCTGTTATCAAGCAATTGACGCTTATACTGTTCTGCCAGTTCCATATCCTCGGCGAACGCAACGGTTACCAGATTTTTAATATCCGCCGGTGTTTCCTGAAGTTTTCTGGGTCTTCCCATAATGACCTTTCTTTACTCCGATGAGGCTCAAAAGAACGCATCAGACGCAGTTTGTTTCGGTTATTGGAGGGGAAGGCTTAACGAGAAACACCCTTTTGCGGCCCAAATTTATGTCAGAAACACCAAAACAGACTACAAAAAATGATAGTTTTGCTGTTATAAGGCCTCCGAATGCAAAATTTTGTGTTTTTTTCAAATATTTTTGTTGCAATTCAAGTGTAAGATTTACAAAATACGCACAAGGAATGCGTTTTACGCCCTGCGTGGGCGATATTATTGGAACCACTTAACACGGAGGTAAAAACAAATGGCAAAGAAGAAAGCCGCAGCAAAGAGCGCCAAGAAAGAAAAAGAAATGCTGGTTGTCGCCAGCAAAGTCAAAGCCTTTGTCAAGAGCAAAGGCATGATGACTTCCTCGGAAGCACTTCCGGCGCTGAATGAGCGTATCTATGCGATGCTGGAAGCAGCCTTGGCCCGTACCCAGGCCAACAAGCGCAGCACCCTGAAGCCTCAGGATATGTAATCGCTGTGTTGACGGACACTCATACTGGCTGTCAAACAAGATTCATAAGAAAAAGACCGTTTCATCTGGAACGGTCTTTTTCTTGCATATTAAAGGTATGAAATATACATATATTTATACATGTTATATATAGACATAGCCGTCATCTACATCTAACCACCCATAAGTAGTAGTTTTTGGTTCTTTTTAGCCGTAATATATTTATTTTCACAAAATATTTATAGACGCTTCACGAAATCGGATTTATAATACGCAGGTAAACAAAAACGACATTTTATGTCTTTTGCTCTGGCTGAAAAATGGAATTTTCACATAAAAAAAAGGCATTGAGGCTAAGCGGGGTTAAGCTATGAAAGTGTTCATGCTCGGCTGGGAGTTTCCGCCGTTTATCAGCGGAGGTCTCGGAACAGCTTGTCATGGATTGACCAGGGCGATGAGCGAACTGGGCGTGGAAGTTGTTTTTGTTCTTCCCAAACCCTTCCAGCAAACCGCCTCGGATCATGTGCGGATGTTGACACCTTTGCAGGTTAAGCCGCAAACGGTATCTTCAACCCAGATTTCGACAAGCTTTGTACAGAAAGAATTGAAACACGTCACGTTTCATGCCATCAATTCGGCTTTGCAGCCCTATGCAACGCCGCAGCTTTATCAGCAGCAGATTGAGCAGCTTATTCATCAGAAAGCTACGCAAGAGCAATTAAAGGCAATCGGGGGCATGGAAGAGGTTCGTCACTGGCTCAGTCAGGAACCCAGTACAATGGGCCAGCCTGGTAATTATGGTGGCGATATGTACACCGAAGTGCATCGCTATGCTGCGTCTGCAGTACGCTTATCCATGCAGGAGCAGTTTGATGTCATTCATGCCCACGACTGGATGACTTATCCGGCCGGAATTGCTGTTTCAGCAATCTCTGGCAAGCCCCTGGTGATACATGTCCATTCAACCGAGTATGACCGCAGCGGCGAGCATGTCAATCCCTTGATTTATGATATTGAACGCCGCGGCATGCATGCCGCCCGAAAAATTATTGCCGTCAGCCACATGACCCGCAATATCATTCTGGCACGCTATGGTATCACCGGTGACAAAGTCGAAGTAGTTTATAATGGCGTCGAACGCAACGGGGACGCCTCACAATACAACAAAATCGGCATCCGTAGTGATGAAAAGATTGTCCTGTTTCTGGGACGCATTACCATGCAAAAAGGGCCGGAATATTTCCTCATGGCGGCTCGCAAAGTCCTTGAAGTCATGGATGATGTCAAGTTTGTTATGGCCGGTTCCGGCGATATGATGCATCGCATGATCGAAATGGCCACGCAGATGGGTATTGGCGGCAAGGTGCTGTTCACAGGTTTCCTGCACGGCAAAGATGTCCAGAAGGTCTTCCAGATGGCGGATTTATATGTCATGCCATCCGTATCGGAACCCTTCGGAATCGCACCGCTGGAGGCCTTGAATTACGATGTGCCCGTGTTAATCAGCAAACAAAGCGGTGTTGCCGAAGTGCTGCACCATGTTTTAAAGGTTGATTTCTGGGATATCAGCGAAATGGCCAACAAGATTCTGGCGGTATTGAAATACCCCCCGCTGCAATTAACCCTGCGAGAACACGGTAATTTCGAGGTTCGCAAGCTGCGATGGTCGGATGCCGCCAAAAAATGTATAAAGGTGTATCAAGAGATGACGCAGGGTGGTTAATCGCTCTGCCTGACTATAAGGATTGTTATGCCGTCGGTTTGTTTTTACTTTCAAGTTCATCAGCCTTTTCGACTCAGACATTATACCATATTCGACAAGACGCCGAATTATTTTGATGACTTTCGGAATGCGTCGATTTGTCGTAAAGTAGCCAACAAATGTTACCTGCCAACCAATCGCCTGCTGCTGGATGTGATCCGCCGGTATGAAGGGCGTTTCAAGGTCTCCTTCAGCCTGACGGGTGTGGTCCTGGAGCAATTTCAGCAGTTTTGCCCCGAGGTCATGAGTACCTTTGATGCTCTGGCACAAACTGGCTGCGTGGAATTTCTGGCCGAGACCTATTATCATAGTCTCAGCTTCCTTTACTCACGCCAGGAATTCGTCGAACAGGTTAACATGCAGATGCAGTTGATTCAAAAGCTTTTCGGCCAGACGCCGCGGGTTTTTCGCAATACCGAATTGATTTACAATAACCAACTCGCCGAAACCATCGAGTCCATGGGCAAATTTGACGCGGTGATTACCGAAGGCGCTGACCATGTACTGGGGCATCGCAACAGCAACTTTGTCTATCGTCCCCCAAACTGCAAAAATCTCAAGCTGCTGCTGAAAAATTATTCTCTCAGTGACGATATTGCATTTCGCTTCAGCAATCGCCAGTGGAATGAATATCCGCTGATGGCTAATAAATTCGCAGCCTGGGTCAACCGCATCAACGGCAATGGCCAGGTGGTCAATCTGTTTATGGATTACGAAACATTCGGCGAGCACCAATGGCAGGACACAGGCATATTCGACTTTATGGCCCACCTGCCGCGGGAAGTGCTCAATCACCCGGACAACGATTTCAGGACCCCCGGCGAGGTGGCGGAAGCCTATCCGGCCATGGATGTCGTGGATGTACCGCATATCATCAGTTGGGCCGATACCGAGCGGGATTTGTCGGCATGGCTGGGTAATGCCATGCAATCCAACGCCCTGCATGAGGTGTATCGCCTCGAAAAACTGGTCAAACAAACTCGAGATGACCAGCTTCTGGCGGACTGGCGAAAGCTCCAGACGTCGGATCATTTTTACTATATGTGTACCAAATACTTCGCCGACGGTGATGTGCATAAATATTTCAACCCCTATGATTCGCCATACGATTCCTATATCAATTACATGAATGTGCTGACGAATCTCAAGGCTCGCTGTGAACAGGCACTACCTGGGCAGACGCCTCCCGGAAATGCCGCCGGACAATAGTGTGAATATTCTCAAACACGCAAACAGAACCTGATTTATGACAAAAACAAACAAACATATACAAGGTACGACCATTCATTTCAATCTGAAGGACAGTCCGCTTGACCACATTGTGGAACGTGAATGGCTGCTGACCAATAGTCGGGCCGGATTTGCCAGCGGTACTCTGGCCGGCTGCAATACCCGCCGCTATCATGCCTTGTTAGTTGGATCCCGCAATCCCCCTGCCAATCGAATTAAGGCTCTGGCGTCATGTCTGGAAACCATTCACGCGGATAATCAGGAATTTTCCTTCAGTTGCTTTGAATTTGACAAGGCGTTTCATCCCCAGGGGTATCAATACCTGGCTTCTTTTCGAAAGGATTACGGCGTACACTGGGATTATCAGTTAAATTTTGTCAAGCTGACCCGCTCGCTGTATTTATTGCCGGACAGTGATACCATTGCCCTGACATATACTTTTTCCGAAGTCAAAAAAGGCTTTGATTTTTCCATCCGGCCGTTCGCATCCATGCGGGATTTCCACAGTCTTCAAAATGAATCTACGCATCTGTATTCCCTCTGGAATGACCAGGAAATCATCATTCAAAACGACAGCGATCCCAATGGCAAACTGCTGCTGCACTGTGATACAACACGGTTTGAACAGCAGCCTCAGTGGTGGCGTCGTTTTTTCTATCGTCAGGAACAGCGTCGCGGGCAGGATTGCTTTGAAGATCTCTGGTCCCCCGGAGTATTTACGCGGCGGATTGAAAAGCCCTGCCGAGTCACATTCTGGGCGGCATTTTCCGACGATGTGGATTCCAACAATAATCTGGATCAGATGGATGTTGATATTGTAATCGATAGTCTGCAATTGAGGCAAAAAGCACTGTTGAAAAAAGCCGATGCAACTGAACCTGTCTGCAGCCAGCTTTTTATTTCATCAGGACAATTTCTTGTGGAACGGAACATCGGCGACCGGCCCACTCCGACCATTATTGCGGGTTATCCATGGTTCCTTGACTGGGGACGGGATACATTTATTGCCCTTGAAGGTCTTTGTCTGTGTACCGGACAAACCATCACCGCCGCAGGCGTGCTGCAAACCTTTGCCAAGGCCGTCAGCGAAGGAATGATTCCAAACCGTTTTGACGATTATGGGCATGGAGCCCATTACAATAGTGTCGATGCGTCAATGTGGTTTGTTCATGCCGCCTTTGCCTATTTGCGAACCACCGACGACCGCCAGACCTTCAGCGGCAAACTTTTGCCGGCAATCAAATGGATCGTGGATTCCTACCGGCGCGGAACCCGCTTTGAGATTCATGCCGATAAAGACAACCTGATTTCCGCCGGCAATGCCGACACCCAGTTGACCTGGATGGATGCCAAATGCAATGGTGTCGTGTTTACGCCTCGCTACGGCAAGTCGGTCGAGATTAACGCCCTGTGGTATAATGCATTACGGAATCTTGAATACTACTATCAGGACAAGAATATTGAACAAACGGCTTTCTATCACATGCTGGCCGAGGAAGTACAAAAAAGCTTTATTAAGTTATTCTGGAACGAAAAATATAATTGTCTGTTTGACTGTATTTTACCGGATGGAACAGAAGATGCCAGTATCCGTCCGAACCAAATACTGGCCGTCAGTCTGCCCTTCTCTCCGCTGACCAAAGCACAGCAGGAAAAAGTGGTTCAAGTCGTTCAGGACCACCTCCTGACTCCCCACGGCCTCAGAAGCCTCAGTCCTACCGACAACAGGTATGTTCCTCGCTATGAAGGCGGACCGTTTGAGCGGGATTCAGCCTATCATCAGGGAACTGTCTGGGCGTGGCTGATCGGGCCCTTCATAGAGGCGTATTTGCGTGTTAACAGCTTCAGCCCTGATGCCAGGCGCCAGGGTGATAAATTCTTGGAACCACTCCTGACCCATCTGATCGAAGACGGCTGCATAGGCAGTATCAGTGAAGTGTTTGATGGAGACCCGCCCCAGAAGCCCAAGGGCTGTTTTGCTCAGGCCTGGAGCGTAGCCGAAGTCCTGCGGGCATGGATGCTGATTCACAAAAGCAAATAATGCCCGGCTCCCCTTCTCATCGCTGGATGGCAGTACTTGGAATCGGCAGTCCATACATTGCTGTTATTGCAGGGGTGTTTCTGCTTCACAATGCCTGGGTAGCCATTTTGGCATACCATGCAATCCTTGCCCTGTATGTATATGCTGTTGACAGAAACAAATTCTTGGATTTAAGGAAAGGTTTTTCCTGGCCGCAATGCTTCATATTTGGATTTCCTGCTCTTTTATGCGGCGTCATCATCTATTTGTTTTGGCCTTATGCAAAGTTAATTGCGATTGATTTGTCGGCGATACTGAATACCTATAAACTCAATGGGATATCCGGCGGTTTGTTTGCTCTATATTCGATCATTATCAATCCGATTCTGGAAGAGTTGTTCTGGCGTGGTTGTTTTAATCCTTCGTTGCGTAAGCCTGCTTTCATCGATCTGGTTTTTGCAGGATATCATGGCCTTGCACTGACTCTGGTTTTGCAGCCAGGGTATATCATAGCAGCCATTGGCTTCCTGGCAGGGATCTCATGGCTGTTTCGGTATGTGAAACATTATAACCAGGGATTGGCGATTCCTTATTTTATGCATCTGGCCGCAGATATCAGCATTATTGCCTCTGTCTGGCTATTAACCAGAAATTAGCATACTGACTCATTGTTTTCAGCTTGCACTGGTGTTTTGATACTGCTTGACTGCCGATACTTTCTATCCATCAGAATATGAATCTTTTTGAAAACCTGAGAGGGTAGTCTTTTCCGCAGCATTGCTCGGGCCTGCCCTACCGTGGTTCGCTGGGTCAGATGAGTAATCACAATATATTCATTATTCATCCGCTCCAGCAGAGGACCAAATTCATCGATATGCATGTGACGACCGGCATCGGCACGGTCCGTATGTTCATCTTCAAAAAAAGTGCATTCGGCAATCAGAATCCGGCTGTTGGCCACATAATCCAGTTGTGAAAAATCCACATACGACGTATCCCCCAGATACGAAACAATCGGCATCTCCAGAGGACTGTCAATGGATATACCCTTCTTTTTGAGTTGTACCAGTTCCGGCCCGCTCAAATTATGGTATTCCGGCTTGAGCTTTTTACGGCGCTCAATCGCACAAAAACCGATGGATTCCCGCGTATGTTTTGTTGGAAATGCCCGCACAAACAGATTGGGTTTGACTTTATATTCATCTCCCGGCCGCATCGGAACCAATTGGGCCGGTATCCGGCTGCCGTCCAGTCGTCCCCAGGCCTGCAATATCTGGTTTAATGAATCGATGGTATTCGGCGGTGTTAAAACCACTCCTGGCGTCATCTTTAAGAAATTTCGATGCGACAGATAATACGCAATTCCGGCCGCATGATCCATGTGGCCATGCGTCAACAGGACATTTTGAATGGGAATAATCTGATCCGGAGCCTTGCCGACGTCAAAACAGACATCCAATTGCGGCATCCCAATAACCGACTCTTCACCGGCCACGGAATATCCCAGCAAATCAAGCTCATCCAACGTTATATGTGATAAATTATGACTGGACATTTCACCTCTCAATAACAGTTTATGGCCGCATAGTAGGATATCCCACCTGCCCTGTCAAATCTTTTTATTGCTTGCAGTTATTCCCGCTTCTGATTACGATAAATTCATGCCGGATACACGCTTACATCGAGGTAAAGCTCCCGGAGATGACCATTTATTCGCCCCGGAAATGCTGGACTTGCTTGGCCGGGCCACAGCCGACTTGTCATTACTACTAAGCCGGGGATACGCCGAAAATAGCACGCTGAAGCTGGTTGGTGACCGTTACGGCTTGACCGCACGGCAGCGTGTTGCGGTGGCTCGCTGTGCCTGCTCAGACCAGCAGCTAGCCGGTAGAAAGAAAACCGAATATCCCATAGAATCTATCCAGAACCAAATCCTCTTATTAGACGGCTACAATATTCTGATTACGCTGGAATCTGCTTTAAGCGGCGGGTATATATTTCGTGGACGCGATGGTTGCATCCGTGACCTGGCCGGAATTCATGGAACGTATCGAAAAGTAACAGAAACCATCCCGGCCTTGGAAATCATTAGGCATGTTCTGGATGGGCTAAGAATCCAAAAGGCAGTGTGGTATCTGGACAGCCCCGTCTCCAACTCCGGACGATTAAAAACCATGATTCGAACATTGTTTCAAAGTTCCCCTTTCGAAAATGAGGTCGAATTGGTCCTTAATCCGGATAAAGTTCTGGCTGCAGCCGACCAATGTATTGCCACCAGCGACAGTGCCATTCTGGATCATTGCAGGCGATGGCTCAATCTGGCGTCTTATTTGCTGGAATATCTTCGACAGCGGGATATCTCCTTTGAATGGATTGATTTGTCACAAACATGAAATCAATCGTTGTTAGAAGCCATTTCATAACCTAATATTTTTGTCATTTTAAGCTTGCGCGTAGCAAGGAGTTATGTACACTTGACTCCAACCCTGTTTTTAAGGAGTCAAGGATGAGCAAAGTACGTTGGAAACTGAC
>JBDKVE010000121.1:0-10038 GCA_039679345.1 Anaerohalosphaeraceae bacterium | reverse complement strand
TTTGGCGGCCTTGAGTTCCTTGAATTCGTCCAGGGTCAGCGGGGCGATATTCACGTTGACACGGCGGACTTCGCCGGGGCCGACTTTGACATTATAAATGGTTTCGATGGATTTAAGAATATAGGAGAACCCTTCGTTGGGGTAAGACTCGCCTGCAACCAGCAGGACCCGTTTATGCCCCTGCTGGACGAGAGCTTCGATTTCACGGCGGATTTCATCCTGATATAACACCCGGCGATTCACCTCTTTGTTTCTGGCTCGAAACGCACAATACAAACACTCATTGCTGCACAGATTGGAAATATACAAAGGAGCAAACAGCACCAGCCGTCGCCCATAAATAGTTTCCTTGACTTTCTTTGCCGCATCAAATAACTTTGCCAGCAATTCGGGATCGCTGATAGTCGAAAGCACCGCAATATCCGCCAAATCCAAACCGTTCATTTCCAGCGCCTTGCTGAGAACGTCCTCAACCGCAACCCGATCCTTGCGGACTGCCTGACTAAGGGTCTGATCAATTACTGAATCCTGAATAAAATCCGATTGTCCGTTCATTTCTTATCGTCTCCAAATACATAAACTCAAATAACACACAAAGAGCAGATCACAAATCCAAAATGTCATGTTTTTGCGCCCTGCTCTTAATATTATCAATCGAAAACAGACTGAAATACAACTATCTTTTTCATATTTTAAGTTCTATTATAAAGAGATGTTCTAATAAATGCAATAAATATCACACTTATTAATCGCGATGGGAACAATAATTAGGTATATTGCACAACATTGTGAATTCTGGCACAATATATCTTTTTTATATATCAGACATATCCTATTATATAATAACATAATAATTCTTTAAAACCTTGTGTATGAAATCAACGCCGATAAGGTATAATTTCAAAAAACCAAACTATAAAGGAAAACAAAATAATGACTCTGCTTCAGGAAATCCGAGACAAACGTGCCTTTATCTGTGATATGGACGGTGTTATCTATCATGGCAGAAAAGTTCTGCCCGGCGCCAAGCCCTTTGTCAATTGGCTCAAGAAGAACGAGAAGCCCTTTTTATTCCTGACCAACAGCGCGGAACGTACCCCGCAGCAGCTTTCCGACCGCCTGGCCGTCATGGGTATCTCGGTCGGGCCGGACCATTTCATGACCAGCGCCATCGCCACCGCCAGCTTCCTGCAAAACCAGTCCCCCGGAGCCAAAGTCTATGCGATTGGCGAAAACGGCCTGCTTGAAGCCCTCCGGCAGGGGGGCATGCAGTTTGACAGCGAAAATCCCGATTATGTCGTTTTCGGTGAAACGACCGATTATACCTATGACAAAATCGAAACTGCCATACGCTGCGTTCTCCGGGGAGCAAGGCTCATCGGCACGAATCCCGATGTCACCGGCCCCGGCGAAAAAGGAATCGTGCCCGCCTGCAGGGCCCTGATTTCCCCAATTGAACTTTCCACCGGACACCAGGCCTATTTCATCGGCAAGCCAAATCCGTTGATTATGCGTCATTCTCTCAAAAAGCTGAATGTCAGACGCGAAGAAACCGTCATTGTGGGTGACCGTATGGATACCGACATCATTGCCGGCATAGAATCTGAAATTCAAACCGTCCTGGTTCTCAGCGGGATTACAAAAAAAGAAGATATTGAACGCTACGCTTATCGACCCAGCCTTATCCTGGACCACGTGGGACAAATTGCCGAATCACGATAAAAGCCGTCAGGGCCTCGGGTGAAATTTCTTGTGAATCTTTCGCAGCCGGTCATTATCGACATGAGTATAAATCTGAGTCGTGCGGATATCGGCATGGCCCAGCATCTCCTGCAGCGAACGTAAATCCACCCCACCCGAAAGTAAATGCGTAGCAAAGCAATGCCGCAGCGTATGCACCGTCATCGTCTTGGGCATCCCCGCCAGCAATGCATACCGTTTCACAATTCGCCACAAATCAATCCGGTCCAGCGCCCGTCCCGTACGTGTCAAAAACACGTTCTCGGGGCTTTTAGGTTTTGCCAGAGATGGACGCAGTTCGTCCAGATACCTCTGAATCACCTTTCCAGCCACCGTCCCCAGCGGCACAATCCGTTCTTTGCTCCCTTTGCCAAAACACCGGACGTACCCGACCTTGATATTAACATCCCGTATCTTTAGATAAACCACCTCCGACGCCCTCGCCCCAGTTGCGTACAAAATCTCCAGCAGCGCCTTATCCCGCAGATAGTACGGCTCCTGCTCATCCGGCGTATCCAGCAGCTTGAATATTTGCTCGTATCCCGCGATATGCGGTAATCGTTTCCACAATTTCGGGCCTTCAAGACTGCTGACGAAATCCTCCTTGAGGGTTCCGGTAGACAGGCAGAATTTCAGCAGCATCTTGATCGCAACCAGCGCCCGGCTGACCGACGCCTCCACCTTGCCTTCCCGGCTGATTGTTTGAAGATGGCCGTAAATATGCACTGCTTCCAGAGAAGGTATGTCCTTCAAGCCCGCCCCCTGGCAATACTGACAAAACACCATCAGGTCTCTGCCGTAAGCCAGCACCGTATTCGGAGATAATCCCGCCTCCAGAGTCAAATAATCCAGAAAATGACACACTTCCGCCCCAATCGCGTAGGCTGAAAGTTTCTGTTTTAGAGAGTATATCTGGTCGTTTAGCATATCTGAATTCTAAATCCGAACCCGGGAAATGTAAATTGTTATCCAGAACTGGATAAAAAAGGGACTTTTGGCACTTGAGAGTTGCAACAAAAGCCGATAGAATAACCCTGATTTTAATGAATAGGACAAGACTATGAAAAATGGATTTTATCAGGCGACTTTAATCAGTTTGTTGGTTTTGGCGGTTGGCTGCTCAGGTCAGAAAAAACAGCTCACCCAGCCGGCCTGTTTTGATGCTGTCGGCACGGAAAAACTGATGCAGGTCTCCGAGAAGACCCTGCTTGCCATGCAGTTTCAAATCCAGAAATTTGACCCCGAAAATGGCATTATTCGTACCCATCCGCTCCGGGCCAAGCAGTTTTTTGAATTCTGGCGAAAGGATAATGCCAGCGTCTATGATTCGGCGGAAGCCAATCTGCAAAGCCTCCAGCGTACCGTGGAATTATCGTTCCATGCCGAACAAAACCGCATCTGCGTCGAGTGTGTCACCGCAGTCCAACGTCTCTCGCTGCCTGAAGAAACTATCCGAAGTTATAACGACGCCCCGGCCCTTTATACCGCCAGCAACCGAAACAGGCAGCGGCTGGAAGTGGAACCGGAGCGGCTGGAGCAAATGCAATGGATAGACCTCGGGCGGGATGAAGCCCTTGAGTATAAAATTATCAATCAAATCCAGAAATCTCTCGAAAAGGAACTGAATTCATGAAAGTCCTCGTTTGCGGCGGAGCCGGATATATTGGCAGCAACATGACTGAACTGTTGAGCCGTCACGGACACAGCCCGGTCGTTTTGGATAACCTCAGTAAAGGTCACCGGGCTGCGGTTCAGAAGGCTGAATTTGTCCAGGGCGATTTTGGCGATTTCGATTTTACCGTCGAAGTCCTCAAAAAACACAAGATTGAAGCGGTCATGCACTTTGCAGCCTTCATCGAAGTCGGAGAGTCAGTCGATCAACCCCTGCGGTATTATGACAACAATGTCAGCAGAACCCGAACCCTCCTGGCTGCGATGGAAGCAGCAGGGGTGCAGAAATTTGTCTTCAGCAGCACCGCCGCTGTTTATGGTATGCCCGACCAGATTCCCATCACCGAAGACACAGTCAAATGCCCCATCAATCCCTATGGTGAAACCAAGTGGGCGGTTGAGCGGATGTGCCATTTCCAGTGTCAGACCGGCCGGCTGAGATTCGCCGTTTTGCGGTATTTCAACGCCTGTGGGGCCGGATTTAATGCCACCCGCGGCGAAGACCACAATCCCGAATCGCACCTGATTCCCCTGATTATTCAGGCCGCCATGGGCAAACGCGACAATATCAAAATCTTCGGCACCGACTATCCGACTCCGGATGGCACCTGTGTCCGCGATTATATCCATGTCGAAGACCTCGCCAAGGCTCACCTGCTGGCGTTAGCCCGGCTCGATTCGGAGGCCGAACAGGTCTATAACCTCGGCAACGGCAAAGGCTATACCGTCCGCCAGGTCATCGACTGCGTCCGCAAGGTCGCCGGCAAAGACTTCAACGTCGTCGAGACCGATCGCCGCCCCGGCGACCCGCCGGTCTTGACCGCCGATGCAAGCAAGGCACGCAATGTTCTCGGCTGGAAGACCGATTATCCCGAACTCGAAAAGATTGTTGAGTCTGCATGGAAATTCCATACAGCCAATCCCAAAGGCTATAACGACTGAACAGAATGATAGTATAAACAATCCACATAAGGAGAAATTGCCATGAAGAAAATCAAACAAAACGTTGCCAGTTTTCTAAGCAATTACGGAATGGATTATCAGGATGTGGATATGGATGCCAATGTCAAGCTGTTTCTGGAGGAGATGGAGCGGGGTCTGGCCGGCAAAAAAAGCAGCCTCGAAATGATCCCTACCTATATCAGCGCTGAAGGCGAGGTCCCCACCAATAAGAAAGTCATCGTCGCCGACGCCGGCGGAACCAACTTCCGCGTCGCCACGGTTTATTTCGATCACCAGAAGATGCCCATCATCGAAAACCTCAAACTGTTCAAAATGCCCGCAGTGGATCGCGAAATGGGCAAAGCTGAATTTTTCAAAACCATGGCCGGATATTTCCGCGATGTCGTCAGCGTTTCAAGCAATATTGGATTCTGCTTTTCCTACGCCGTCCAGATGTACCCCAACAAAGACGGCCGGCTGATTCGCTTTTCCAAGGAAGTGCGTGCCGAAGAAGTCAAAGGCCAGCTCATCGGTGAAAACCTCAATCAAGCCATGGATTCCCTCGGCATGGGCGGCAATAAGCACATCGTTCTGCTCAACGACACCGTCGTTACACTGCTGGCCGGGATGGGCTACAAAAACAAGGTGTACAGCGGCTATATTGGCTTTATCCTCGGTACCGGCACCAATACCTGCTATATCGAGAAGAACAGCAATGTCACAAAAAATAAAGACCTTGATCCGACCAAGACTCAGATTATCAATACCGAATCCGGCGGCTTTGCCCGCGGTCATCGCGGCAAACTCGATGTCGCCTTTGATAAATCCACCGCCAATCCCGGCGTCAACCGGTTTGAAAAGATGATCTCCGGCGCCTACCTGGGCCCGCTGTTCCGGAATATTACACACAAGGCCTGCAAAGACGGCCTGTTCAGCAAAGCAACCGCTGCCAAATTGACCGCCGTCAATGACCTTTCGACCAAAGACATGAATGAGTTCATGACCTACCCCTATGGCGGAAGTTCGTTGGCTGAAATATGCCGGCAGGGCAGCGAAACAGATACGCTGACGATGTATCTGCTGGCTGACCGCACCACCGAACGCGCGGCCAAACAGACCGCAATCAATCTTTCGTCCATGGCTATTAAGAGCGGCCAGGGCACCGACCCGTCCAGGCCCATCTGCATCGTTGCCGAGGGGACGACTTTCTATCACATGAAGACCCTCAAATCTCGCGTAGAGTTCTATCTGAAACAGTATCTGGAAAACAAGAAGGGTATCTTTACCGACATCATCTGTGTCGATAACGCAACCTTGGTCGGCTCGGCGATCGCGGGATTGACCAATTGAGCAAAGACTCAGTGATTGATATGGCATAGACATTTTTGGGAAGGAGAACCTTATGACATTGCCGTTGACGGAAAACTTTCGGGTGAAAGTCATTTCCCGGGGGATTGCTTTTGCCCTGCTGGGCCTGGGGGCGATTTCGTTCTGGATGGCTGGAACATCACTGTTTGGCAGTGTATCCAGCAAATCCTTGTTTCTGCTGATTTTTGCGGTACCCTTTTTTATTTTCAGTTATTTCAGCCTTCGCGATGCCTATCTGATGTGGAACGGCCCATCCGTTTCCGCCATGAATCATTTGGCCTGGATTGCGGCAATTCTCGTATTTATTATATCCGGCGTGCTCTTGAATGATCTATTCGCTTCCCTTGATAAACAGCAGGTGTATCGTCTTGAGCTTTTGAGCCAATTTTTATCATTATGCGCGGCAGGAGCCGGCTTTTATCTGACAAAATATAAACTGAGCCTTTTGCTGAATATTCAAATGAATGAAGACTGGTCAAAAAGGGCTTCCGCCTGGCGTACCTATTTCACATGGCTGGCATTCTACCTGTGGGGCAGTATTGGCGTCGCATGGTTTGAATATGAGAAAAAGACAACACAGCAAGGCGATGATAAGAATGTCTTGCTTGGAATGATTATCCCTCTTGCGATTGCTATTATTTTTTATTACACCTGCACAGCCATCTTTTGCCGCCGGCCGAAAGAGACTGAGGGGTGAATTAATCTTCCATCTCATGCGGAAATGTCTCTGTTGGCGTTTGTGTATGACAAAGTGTGCATTTGTTGATTACACCGGGGCTTCCTTTCAGGTTAATTGCCTGAACATTATCCGGAAAGCTGGTTGTTGGGGTTAGTGCATGCGGGGTGTTATGACATGCTTCGCAATGAATGCCCATGTGCCCCTTGGATTGTCGAAACAGCAGCCCCGGCTGCTCAAAGTGGTAATCTGCATGGCTTGGATTGCTTGCCAGCGGGTGGCAATTGCCGCATCTCGGTTCATCAATCCACGGCTTTCGATTCAGTGACGCCACATCATTCATGGTGCCATGACAATCCGTACAGACCATGCCGGCGGCTGAATGTACATCACGAAGGCATTTGGTCACGATGCCGGGATGACAGGCATAACAGGAATTGTTTTCAAGGGCCTGAAGCACTGGGGGTGTGAATCGCGATGCATGTGAATTATGCATGGCACGAGATAACGACGACACTGTGGGATCCCCTGGATAGACATTAAGACTGGCCAGCGGTTCCTGGCGGTGACACGTTCCGCAGGCAACCGGGCGGGAATTCACAAGATCATAATCCGGGTGGAGTTGGTCATGTTTTTGCAGGATGTCCATGGAAACCGAAATCCCTGGCGTATTATGACATAACTGGCAATTCATTTCTGTCGAGACAGGAACAACCGCCTGAGTGCGTGCAACTTCGGACCCGCTGACTGTTACGATAATGGTGGCCAGCGGGTAAGGATCGGTCTGTCCGTTATCCAGAATGGGAGTAATCGGAATGCCATGAACTACCCAGTCATTATCACCCGTAGGCGACATCGTTCCGGCAAGCCCATTTCCCATAAGGCCAATATTGGCAGGCACACTAACACCAAACAAAGCCAGGGTATAATCCCAGAAATCGGTTTTTTTAATCGCCCCCACAGAATAGGTATTGGATGGAATTTCGTAAGCAAAGCTTATATTGCTTGAAACAATTCGAGGTTCTTCGCCACGCTGAACTACCTGAGCGTGGAGATCATTATAAAGGGGCAAAATCATAAAGTCAGCGAAACTTGGTTGAGTGCAATGCATCCCCAGATCATTGAAACCAAATACTACATATTGCTGACTGGATTTGAAACATTCGGGTGCAGTGCACTTAAACCAGTTTTGAGCCAGAAGGTTGTAATCCTGGTTAAGACTGACATCCCCATTGAGATCGAGATCGGCTCCCTGACAATTATCTGGAAAGTTGCATACACAAAGCCATTGGTCGGCAAGTACCTGCAGGTCAAACAAATCCACATGACAATCACCATTGACATCACCGGCAGGATGTGGATGTGTGGCATCGCCGCAAAAGAAAAGCCCGGCTTGTGCAAATATTGTCAGATATGTCATCACTATAACGGCGAATACAGATTGGAGAGGATTCATAATATACTCCTTTTCTCCGTTTCTACAGTGTAGATTCTGCTGTTACCGCTTATTCGGGAAACAAAATTTTATTCCCAACGTTAAAATTGTATGATTTTCCGGCCTTAAAGAAAAGAAAAATAGTCGCGATGAATTAAAATAAATATGCCCATATCATAGATATTTATTTAGGCCTCTATTTAGATAGGATGTATATAAGATTTTGAAAACAGCAAATCAATACAAAATGCATTAATTATTATTAGTGGCCCAGAAGCCCTTCGTTCATCGACCCGCTGCGGAAGCCCTGCAAATCGAGGGCGACATAGCCGAATCCGATAGCCTTCAGCTCATCCACAATCTGTCTGCGGATGATTTCGGCGGTGATTTTCGCAAAATCTGCCGGCCGGACCTCAATCCGGGCGATTACCCCGTGATGGCGAACCCGAAACTCCACAAATCCCAACCTTCGCAGTACCTCTTCGGCTTTTTCAACCTGGGCCAGTTTTTCCGGCGTGATCTCCATTCCGTAGGCCACCCGGCTGGCCAGACACGGCGAGGCCGGCAAATCCGCCGTCGGCAAGCCCAGAACCCGGCTGAATTCCCGAATTTCCGCCTTGGTAATCTCCGCATCCATCAGCGGACTGAGAACCCCAAATACCTCCGCGGCATGATGGCCGGGACGGTAATCCTCTTTATCGTCAAAGTTGGCCCCACAAAGGATGTAATCAATATGCTCCTGTCGAGCCTTTTCGGTGAATAATTTATACAGACGGCTTTTACAATGAAAACATCGGTCAGTCTTATTGGCCCGGTAAGCGTCGTTATCCATCTCATCTACGGGGATTTCCTCCAGCCGGCATCCAATCATTCGAACAATCTCTCTGGCCTGTGAGAATTGATGTCCGGACAGCGAGCCGCTGACCCCAATACAGGCCAGCACGTTCGAAGCCCCCAGCGTATCTACCGCGACTTTCAGCAGAAAACTGCTGTCCACCCCGCCCGAAAACGCAATCAAAACGCGGTTCAGGCCGGACAGTTTTTCTCGAAGGAGGTTTAATTTGTCTTGGGAAACTGGCGGCATAACTGTACTTCAAAAAATGAGTGCTATTGGAATTTCTACGAACTATGAACTCAAAACTATGAACTATTATCAAAGCCGAAGATGGGATTTGAACCCACAACCCCGGCTTTACGAAAGCCGTGCTCTACCGTTGAGCTACCTCGGCGAAAAAATTAATGATACCTAAAAATAGGGGTTTTGTAAAGAGATTTTCCCGCCTTTCAGGCCGAATATTTCCCTATAATTAGGCTTTACAGGGGAAAAATATCGAATAAACTATCAACAGTTAAGAATGAGGTCAGGTCATTTGACAAGTTGAAATCGCAACATATCCAGACAACACTTATCTTGAAAGGATGCACTATGAGCTTATGGCAGGAATTCAAAGCATTTGCAATGCGCGGCAACGTGATGGACATGGCCGTCGGTATCATCATCGGTGCCGCATTCGGGCAGATTGTCAATTCATTAGTCAAAGATGTGATTATGCCTCCCATCGGGATTCTTCTCGGCAAGGTGGATTTTTCCAAGCTTGGCCTCACGCTGAAGGCGGCGGTGATGGAGGGTGACAAGGTTGTCTCAGAGGCTGTGAAGATCAATTACGGGGCATTTATCAATACGATCGTGAATTTTCTGATCGTCGCAGCGGCAATCTTTGCCATTATTAAGTTGATGAATATGGCCAAAAAGAAAGAAGAAGCCAAGCCGACGCCTCCTCCTGCTCCAACCAAAGAAGAAATGCTGCTGTCTGAAATACGGGATATTTTGAAGTCTAAATAATCCGCGATTAATCCTGTCCGGCAGGGCAGGCCTGAAATGGTCAACCCTGCCGGATGGTATGAATCTTCTCGCGGCAATGCCTGTGCCACTGGTCGGAACCGTAGGAACTGAAATATTCAAAGGATTCGTCGCTAGCCAGGTCACCAAGCAGGACTTTGCGCTGGTCGGCATTGGGGATTTCCACAATAATATGCCGACGAACTTTTTCCAGTTCATCCACAAATCGCCCGTGTGTCTCGGTAAACAGTTCTTCCAGCTTTTTCCGAATATGTCCTGCATAAGACGGACAGTTGCCATCCGTCCCGATAGCAATCTGCAAATTTCCCCGCCGAACCACCGCCGGCACATAAAAATCGCATAACT
>JBDKVE010000120.1:0-8792 GCA_039679345.1 Anaerohalosphaeraceae bacterium | reverse complement strand
TTATTGGCCCCTTTTGTTATTGTTTCGCAAATCAATTTAGTAACAGATTCAGATAGTAGGGATTCTGCATCTGTTATCGGGACTAATACGACAATATTTCGCCTGCCTTTATCGTCTTGGGTAACTTCATAGCCGCTTAAATCCAGGGGTAATAGCTTTTTTTCATTTTCGTTATAAATCAGGGTCTTGTTTCCAGTGCTTTTAAGCGTTTTAAAACCATAAAAGACTTCTCCTGTCTCTTTATTTTTAAAAGTGTCGGCCGTGACAGGCAACCCAGTTAAAAGCAGAACTCCCAATAGTATTGTTAAAACCAGACTTTTCCGTGTCATAGTAAATTCTCCCGAAATTGCTTTTTTATCCAATCTGCAGAACAAACTCATTATATTTTACGCATTGTATGGCTCTATGTAGTTAAAAAAATTTGTTTGCGCCACTTATTTCCGAGTGTATTGGTCCGCCTTGAAGACTAATATTATTATTACAAACTATCATATTCCGCCTGAAGATTGTTCAGCAATTCCTGTAATTCTTCTTCTTCACACGGGACATCTGGATAAGTTTGTTTGAGTTTAATCAGATATTTTACTTCCTGAATAATACCGCGAAACGATTTTTTTGCCTCAGTCAACGTCATTCCTCGATTGTGAGTTTTTGCCAGCAGGGTTTTGACTTTGACATCAAAGGCATTTTTCAGTTGGTTAAATTTACGATTGACTTTCTCGAATTCTTCTTTAGCCTTGTCCATCTGATCAGGATGTTCAATGGTTGCCTCTGTCGCGCCAGCATTTGCCAGGACGTCTTCAAAAGAGGCAACAACTTTGTCGGCCATAAAGCAATTTACCGCCTCCTGGGCAGGCAGGGTGAGCAGTTGCCCTTTACGGTTCTGGATGCTGATAAATTCGTCTGCGGGCTGTTTTTCCGTTGTTTCGACAAACATGATTTTGCCGTTTCGACGAATCCGGATGACTTCTATATCCTTGTTTTCCATGGCACGTGCAAGAGCCACAGGACGATTGTTTTGTTCAGCCAGCGAGGCCAGATAATTCCGCCATGCTGAACGAATTTTTTCGCCGACGGTGTTGCCAACGACACTTTCCAGTTCCACGATGCCGTTTTCCGATCCTGCCACAACGGTTGCTGCCCCCATGACGGTCGCGCCAGACATATAAATTTTACTGCAGGCCAGAGCAATTGCCGCTGCCGCTGAATACGCTCCACTGTTCTTGCCGCCTTTGATAAAGGCTACAGTTGTGCAATTGCGGGTTTTGGTGATTGCTGAACAGATCCGCATGGCCAGATCGACCCGTCCGCCGGGGCTGTCAATTTCAATTACAATCAGCAAAGGCCCTTTGTTGGATTCTTCAACAATGGCTTTCTCAAAAGCAGCAGTTATGACTTCCGACTCGACCCCTTCGTCAAAGGTGAACACCGCGACATGTTTATTCCTGCCCTGTGCATCATACACAACAGAGTATTCCGTCAGATTTATCTGTACCGGGCCTGCTTCTGTGGTATGTACAGTGGTCTTGCCGGCGATAGCCTCCTGCTCGGCGTAACCGTGATAGATTTGTCCGCTGGTTTTGTGTGTAAATGTATCGGCATCACAAATTCCAGAGGCGATGAGTCCTGCAATCATTAACACCGCTGAATAATATTGAATCTGCTTAATCATGATGAACGGCTCCTTCAATAAAATTATAGTTTCAGAAAATACTCCATTAAATCCGCACCTCGTTCTATGCGAAATCCCGAAGCAAAACTGTTGGGTTCGCCGAATGGTTTTTGCAAAATACCCTTGATACCCGTCCCAGCCATGGCAAAAGGAACAGGCTGGTCACAATGGCAACGGCTTTCCACGGGTGTCGGGTGGTCCGGCATGACGAGAATACGCCATTGTTCATATTGTTTTATTGCGTTAAAGACCGGACCAACAATATGTTTGTCGATCATTTCAATGGCTTTTTTCTTCTGATGCGGACTGCCATTATGGCCGGCTTCATCCGGCGCCTCGACGTGAACCAGAACGACATCATATTGTTTTAACGCCTCGATGGCTGCCTGGCCTTTGCCGGCATAATTGGTATCCAGATATCCCGTTGCCCCTTCAACTTTGATTAAATCAAATCCGATGAGTTTGGCCAGTCCGCGGACTAAATCGACGGCCGTAATGGCAACGCCATTTTTACCATAGATTTTGCTGAATTTTTCGAGAAATGCCCGCTGCCCCTGTCCCCACAGCCAGATGCTGGTCACAGGATTTTCCTTGAGGTCTTTGCGTACTCGATTGATCGGATGATTATCAAAAAATTGGATGGATTTAGCCGTCAGTTCTTTCAGTAATTCAGAATTTTTGCCTATGGGCAGGATTTTCGCAATTTTTTCACCGATGAAATCATGAGGCGGACATGATTCTATCTTGGCAAAGTCAATTCCTTTGATAATGCAGAGGTGCCGATAACTGACACCGGGGTAAAACCGAATGTTGGGATTGTTGACAAGCTTTTCAAATTCACGAATGAGTTCAGCCCCTTCTTTACTGGAAATATGCCCGGCGCTATGGTCCACCATAAGCTCATCGGCGGTGGTTACCAAATTACAGCGAAAAACCCAATCTCCCTGTTCCAGCGGTATATCCTGAGCGGCTGCCTCAATCGGGGCGCGTCCCGTGTAATTCTTTTGCGGGTCATATCCCAGCAAGCTCATCATGGCTACATCGCTTCCCGGCTGCAGGCCCTTGGGGACAGTCTGAACAATTCCTTGTCTTCCCTGAATGGCAATTGCATCGATATTGGGTGTCTCCGCGGCTTCAATTACGGTTTTACCGCCGAAGACATCCTGCGGATTATCTGCCGCTCCATCGGGTACGATGATTACATATTTGGGTTTCAATCCTTATCCTCCGGGATTTCCACAATCCGTATGCAAATTGGCCGGGAACCGATTACCTCAAGTTTAGACAGCTCATCCAAAGCGGCATTCATGTTTTTCTGCTGGGTTGGGTGGGTAGTCACAATCACCGGTACGGTATTATTGGGGCCGATTCCCTCGTGCTGAATAGCACCGCTGATACTGATATTGTGCTTGCCAAGTACCTGAGCATATTTGGCAGTAACGCCCGGCACATCTTTGGCCATCAGACGGATATAATAACGACTGGTAATGTCATCAATACTCTGGATGGCTGGATGCTGATTATGGCGGAGCATCGGCATGGATTCAAATTGACGCTGGCTGTTCCCCAGTGCGATTTCAATGGCATCGGCCACCACAGCACTTGCAGTTGGCATCATTCCGGCCCCGCGACCAAAAAACATAGTATTGCCTACGGCGTGGCCAAATACGCTAAGGGTGTTGAATGGACCGCCGACACGGGCAAGCGGGGTGTCTTCATGGATCAACGAGGGATGAATGCGAAGGGATATTTCCCCTTTTTCGTTTGCCTGGCCGATTGCAAGCAATTTAAGGACATATCCCATCTCCTGGGCGTTCTTGATGTCCTCAATCTGAATTGAATCAATCCCCTCAATGCTGATGTGTTTGGTGTTGAATTGATACCCAAACGCAAGACTGGCCAGAATGGCGAGTTTATGGGCAGAATCAGTACCATTAATATCCAGAGTTGGATCGGCCTCTGCATATCCTTTTTGTTGTGCTTGTGAAAGGGCCGTTGGGAAATCCAGGCCTTTGTGGGTCATGTTTGTCAGGATATAGTTGCAGGTGCCATTCAAGATGCCATATAATGAAGTAATCCGATTTGCCGCCAAACCTGTTCGTAAAGCTAAAATAATAGGGATTCCACCGGCGCAACTGGCTTCAAAAGCAATGCATTTTTGCTGCTTTTTGGCTAATGTAAACAATTCCTGTCCATGTTCAGCTAATAACGCCTTATTTGCCGTAATCACATGTTTGCCGGCCAGTAAAAGCTGTTCGTGAACCTGTTTGGCGTAGTGGATGCCTCCAACCAGCTCAATACCGATATGAATTGTTGGATCATTTAATATCCGCCCGAAATCATCGCACAGAAGACCCGCAGGAAGTTGTACTTGTCGTTTTGTTTGGGTGTCTTTATCTACGACACAAGAGAGTTCCAGCCGAATTCCAGTACGGCGATAAATCGCATCTGTTTCTTCCAGTAAGAGTTTGGCGACTCCCGAGCCGACCGTCCCGAACCCTATAAGCCCGATGCGTATTGGATTTTTTAACATTCTTTAAGTCCTTTACAAAGCTGTCATTTATCACTTTGAATCTACCGTATAACAATCATTTCGGCAAGGAAAATCCGCTCATTCCCAGACAACACAGACAATACCAGCGATTAAAATGAAACCCATCAGGATTTTTAGTTGAAATTTGAATACGATAAAGGATAATACTTGTCGATTGTTGATATAAAAAGATAGTATAAGAGGGTATAGATATGATGCAGGAGCACGGCCTCTTGCAAATGTGGGAAGAGATGGCACTGCCTCGGCTGGCACTGGCATTCAAACTGGCTGTAGGGCCGGCAAAGGCACTGATAGCCTTTCTGGCGGTGGTTTTGATTTGCGCCGGGGGGTATGCGATGGATTTTTGCAGCCATACGGTCGTAGTGAGTCCAAATCGAATGGTACCTAAAGGGCTGTTCGGCGGGGATTCTGCAGCCTATATTCATGGGACTGAATTGGCCTCTTATTTACAGCATCCCAGCCATACAGAATGGTTTATTGAATCGAATACGGGCAAGTGTGCAGGCCAAGGGGTATTTTCGACCCTCTGGCATTTCTGGACGGATCGAATTACGGATTCGACGGTTATCTTCTATAAGGCATTGTTCAAATTTGAATCTCCCGCACAAAACAACCAGGGAACAGAAACAGCCGGGGTTGTGTATCGGATATGGCAGAACATTATCCTGTGTTTTCGTTCGATAATGTGGGCATTCCAATACCATACAATTTATAGCCTTGTATTTTCCCTGTATTCATTTGTTATTCTTTGTGTGGTGGGAGGGGCTATTTGTCGATGTGCAGCCCTTGAATGCGCCAATAATGAAAAACCCGGCATATTTGAGGCGATGGAGTTTGTCAGAGAAAAATTTTACAGCTTGCTCTCAGCGCCGTTGATCCCCGCTTTGGGGATGGCTTTATTTGCCATGATTTTAGTTGTATTCGGATTACTGGTAAATTTCGTGCCCTGGATTGGAGAATTAACCCTTGGATTATTGTTGCCGCTGTTGCTTGTGGCGGGCTCACTGATTACACTTTTGCTGGCAGCCTCATTATCCGGCACCGGGCTGATGTTTCCGGCCATTGCGTATGAGGGAACCACAGGGCTGGATGCCATCGGCCGCTCTATCAGTTATGTACTGAATAAGCCTGTCTGGATGATGTTTTATCTGGTTGTTCAGACCTTACTTGGCACATTCTTTTATTTAGTGATGCGAGGATTGCTGTTCGCAGTATTATGGGTGACATATCACTCCATACGGCTGGGTATTTACCAACCCGCCTCCGGCCCCAGCAAGCTGGAACGAATCTGGGCCGAACCAAGTCTTTTTTATCTGTTAAATGCACCCGCAGGCCCTGCCAACTGGTCTGAAACCGTAGCCAGTGTCATGATTGGAATTCTGATGCTTGGGATTACGGCTCTGATTGCAGCCATGGTAATCAGTTATATTTTTTCCGGCATGACGATTATTTATGCGTTAATGCGGAAAAAGGTCGATAAGGTTCCGATCCAGAGAGTCTGGATTTGCCTGGAATTCGCTTCCGGCCGAGAAGAAGGAAGTGTCACGTCAGTGACGGAAATAAGGGCAGGTCGTCGTTCAACCGATAGAGCCGTGCAATTTTAGGAGATTAAGCATGCCTGATAAGATCGGAAAGCAGGATAAGCCTGAAACAATATCTGGAGAGCAACCCTTGCCAAAGGGGCTCTTGCATAATCGCAAGACCTTAATTATTCTGGCACATATTATTGCGTTTACTGCCGCTCTGGCATTGGCATTTTTATTCATGCATAGCATGCAGATATTACGCCGGTGGGCGATTTATCCTTTTCCAATAATGCTTGTCTTGGTACTTCCGATTAAGCTCTTCGTTTTTGGGTATTTTAAGCAATATCGCGGCTGGTGGCGTTATGTCGGGGTTTCGGATCTTTTGAAAATCGCCAAAGCCTCATTGATCAGTGCCATCATACTGATTGCTCTTTGGTATGCTTATGGGGTCTTCGGCAACAGGATTATTCCAGAATCAGTGCTGGATGACGTTCACCTGAAGATCACGGTATTGGAGCAACAAATTATTGCGTCACCGACTGACCAGGAAGCCTGGGAGTATCGCTGCAAACATGCCAACCTGCAGGGGCTTCGTGACCTGCTGGAGGTAAGCCGAATTAATGAGCTTTCAGCCCATTTAGCCAAGATATCCCAGGACAGTGAAGAATACACGCGATTATACAGCCGCAAAATGCAGCTTCGTGACGTCCAAACGCGTTTTGAAGGTGTTATTATGCTGGATTTGTTCACCACCATTATGCTGCTGTCGGCTATCAGGATGGTGGTTCGGCTTTATCATGAGGAATTTTTTACGGAAACACGCGGCACTGCCCGCCGATTTTTAATTGTAGGGGCTGGAAATGCCGGCGAGGCTCTGCTTCGTGAAATGATGCGGCGTAAAGATGCCCAATATGAAGTGGTGGGATTTGTGGATGATGATCCGAATAAACAGGGGTCTGAAATTCATGGTATTTCAGTATTAGGTTCCGTTGATAAGTTGCCCATGATTTGCCGTAAGGAGGCTGTGGATGAAATTGCCATTGCTATTCCCAGCGCCAATCGCAAGCAGCTTCGTCGGGTTGTGCAGGTCTGCCAGGGGACCAAAATTCGGTTCAGCACGGTTCCTTCGCTAACGGATATTGCGTCGGGCAAGTTTCGTGTTTCGCAGATGCGAGACGTGGAAATTAATGACCTGCTGGGTCGAGATGTGATCCAGTTGGACATGGAACAAATTCGCGCTTTTCTGGCAAACAAAGTGATTTTAGTGACAGGCGCGGGCGGCTCGATTGGTTCCGAAATGTGTCGTCAGGTCTGCGGATTTGGCCCCAAAAAATTGCTGCTATTGGAACAGGCCGAAAATCCCCTGTTTTTTATCGAGAGGGAATTGCAGCAGAGTTTTGGCAAAGTTCCTCTGATTCCAGTAATTGCCGACATTACCGACAGAATAAGAATTGAACAGTTTTTTGCCGAATATCGGCCGCAGGTCGTAATTCACGCTGCCGCACACAAACATGTTCCCCTCATGGAACAGAATCCCGGCGAAGCCATTAAAAACAATGTGATTGGTACCCGAACCATAGCGGATGCAGCGGATAAGTTTGGAGCGGAGTGTTTTGTGATGATTTCGACCGACAAAGCCGTGAATCCGACCAGTATCATGGGGTCTTCCAAACGGGTCGCGGAGATGTATATACAAGACCTGAATAAGACCAGTAAAACCCACTTTGTAACGGTTCGCTTTGGGAATGTTCTCGGGTCCAATGGGTCGGTGGTGCCGATTTTCAAGCAGCAGATTGCCGCCGGTGGGCCGGTGACGGTGACGCATCCGGAAATGCGTCGCTATTTTATGACGATTCCGGAGGCCAGCCAGCTTGTGCTTCAGGCGGCGGCGATGGGAGAGGGGGGGGAAATCTTTGTATTGGATATGGGAGAGCCGGTTAAGATTGTGGATTTAGCCCGTGAAATAATAACACTTAGCGGATTCCGGCCGGGTGAGGATATTGAGATTGAATTTTCCGGTCTTCGGCCGGGCGAAAAGCTGTTTGAAGAGCTGTCTATCGAAGGCGAGAACATGTTGCCGACCAATCACCCCAAAATTGCGGTGTGGAAAAATATCCCCAAGGATCGGCAGACGCTTCGGGTCGGTATCGAGAAATTACTAGACGTGGCTCATAGCCAGAACCGCCATCGGATTGTCGAAACGCTCAAAGAGCTTGTTCCTGAATTTATCGGACAACAGTAAACTGCCTGATACCCGATAAATAGGGGCTTGACATTTCGTTTGAATTGTGTAAAAAATAAGCGAACCAGAAGGATGTTTTAACGTATTTTTTTCTAAAAATGATTCCCGAGGCGGGTGTAACTCGGCACAGGTTAAATGTGTCAGGAGTAGTAGTTTTGCTATTTTAGGTGAAGGATTTTGAGACAGTTGCATCCATGGTTTTTGTGACCAAATGAATTCGGAAACGAATCTAGGAGAATAGAGCATGATTGATGTACAAAGTTTACGCCGAAGTTTTGGCCCGTTTGTCGCTGTGGACGGCATTTCGTTCAAGGTGCAAAAGGGCGATGTGCTAGGCTTTCTGGGGCCTAATGGGGCCGGGAAGAGTACGGCCATGAAGATGCTGGCCTGTTTTCTCAAGCCGGATAGCGGCACGGCAACCGTATGCGGGCATGATATTCTTGCCGACCCCATCGGGGTTCGTCAAAGCATCGGCTATCTGGCGGAAAATGCTCCGTCCTATAACGAAATGACGGTCGGTGGTTTTTTGAATTTTATTTGCGATGCCAGAATGATTAAAGGGCGGACACGACAAAAGGCGCTCGATAGAGTTGTGCCGTTATGTTCGATTGATTCGGTCTATCATCAGACCATCGAAACCTTGTCCAAGGGATATCGACGGCGGGTTGGTCTTGCCCAGGCTCTCATTCACGATCCGCAGGTTCTGATTCTTGACGAACCGACCGACGGCCTGGATCCCAATCAAAAATGTGAAGTTCGCAAACTGATTAACGGGATGGCCCAGGAGAAATGTATTAT
>JBDKVE010000119.1:0-28811 GCA_039679345.1 Anaerohalosphaeraceae bacterium | reverse complement strand
CATGCAATCAACTGGGATTTCAGCGATACCAGTTTTATGACCTCGGCCCTCTGGGTGATGGTTATTGGGGGACTCGGCCAGCAGCTCGTACCGTTTGTGTCCGATCAGGCTATTGTTCAGCGGTTTTTGTCGGTTACGGATATGAAAGCCGCAAGAAAATCGATTTTAATGAACAACTATGCCGCGATCCCCGCCACGTTTCTATTCTTTGCTATCGGAACAGCCTTGTATGTCTTCTATAAATCCAACCCGGGCAAATTGGACCCGGGCTATCCCAATGACGCCATTTTCCCATTGTTTATTTCCATGGAAATGCCCGTAGGGCTGGCCGGCATCGTCGTGGCCGGTATCTACGCCGCCGCCCAATCCACCATCGCCACCAGCATGAACAGCGTTTCAACGGTAGTGGTGACGGACTTTGTCCGCAGGTTTTCCCTGCTGAAGACCGAGCGGGGATATTTCCGTCTGGCCCGCCTGTGTACCTTGCTGTTTGGTATTCTGGGGACAGGACTTGCCTTGCTGTTTGCCAGTGCCGATGTCAAATCCCTCTGGGAGGCGTTTATGGAGGTGCTCGGATTATTCGGCGGTTCCATGTGCGGATTGTTTCTGCTGGGCATTTTTACCCGCCGTGTCGGCAGCATATCGGCCATGGTGGGGGCCTTGTCCAGCGCGGGGCTTTTGTTCTACCTTAAGCAATCCACGCCGGTCAGCTTTTTGCTCTATGCCGCCATCGGGATGGCCTCCTGTTTTATTATCGGTTTGGCGGCCAGTTTTCTAATCCGCGAAAAAATCCATTCCTGAGCTATTTTGTTTATATTTACATTTGAGCTAATCCGGCAGACTCGCTGTCTGCAGGCCTGTCGCAGGCCGGTTAGAAATCCGGTTTCATACCTGTAAACACATCAAAAAAACATTTTTGTCAATTTTTTGCATTAATTCAGGCATTGAAAGGACTATGCTGTAAGACGATTATGGCAGACGAAAAAAAAGACAATACAGAGATGTATTATGGAGAACGTGGCGAGCGTTTCATGAAGCTCTATATGACGATCCAGCGCCGTCTTTACGGGTATGCCATTTCACTCATCCCGGATGCCGGCGCCGTGGATGATATTGTGCAGGAAGCGGTGACGGTGATGTGGAAGCAGTTTGATGAGTTTGAGCCGGGAACGGATTTTCTGGCGTGGGCTTTCTGCATCACCCGCAACCAGATATTCAAGTATATCAAGCAGCGGCAGAAACATAAACGCCGGTTTTGCCCGGAAGCAATGCAGGCGATTGAAGAGGTGATTGATCACATCCCCCAGAAGCCGGATGATCGTTTTGATGCCCTGCGAAAGTGTCTGACCCGGCTGTCGGAAAAGGACAGGCAATTGCTGGTGCTGCGTTATGAAGTGGGGGCGACCCTGAAGACCGTATCGCAGCGGATTGAACAAAGCGTCAATACCTTATACAGCCGGCTTTATAAAATTCGGATTACGCTGCTCAATTGTATCGAACGAACATTACAGGATAATTCCTGATGCTGACACCCAGGCAAAAACAAGAACTTTATATTCTATTGAATGCGTTATGTGAAGATACCATAACCGATGAGGAGTTTGCCCGGCTTAATGACTGGGTGAAGTCGAACCCGGAGGTGTGCAGGCTGTATGTGAAATTTACGGCGGTCTGGTCTGATCTTCAGTTTTTTCAGGCCTCTTTGTATTCCAGCGGTCAGCCCGGCGGTGATTCGATTCAAAAAATCCTTTCCAATCCGGACTGTTTTACGGATTCAGCGATCTGGAAGGCCCTGGCCGATGCGGAAAACAAGGCCCCTGCTGTTAAAGTGCTGCCCGCCGACGAACCCAAAGTGCTGATTGAAAAAGTCCAGCGCCAGAAAATCGACCGCCACATCACGAAAAGCACGATCCTGTCCCTGGTTGCCGCGGCGGCGGCGGTGCTGTTGTTTTTCGTGTTTTCCCGTTATGCCCCGATTCCCACCTATCCGGAGGTTGCGACCATCACGGATAGTATTGCAACCACGTGGTCGGATGCGGCCGGCTCGATGGAAAAGGGCCAGCGTCTGCGTGCGGGGGAAGGCCCGTTGCGGCTTGCGGAAGGCCTGGCGAAATTGCAGTTTGACAATAACACCCAGGTGGTGATCGAGGCCCCGGCCGAATTTCAGATTCTGACGGAAGATACCATCAAGCTCCGTTATGGCAAGCTGTGTGCCACGGTACCGCAGGAGGCCATCGGTTTTACCGTCAATACCCAGACTGCCAGAGTCATTGACCTGGGGACGGTGTTCGGGGTTCAGGCCGATATCAGCGGCGATACCTCCCTGCATGTCCTGCAGGGAAAAACCACGCTGATTGCCGGCAATAAATTGAATAAAACCAGTGTTCAGGTCGACAAAAATTCAGCCAAAAAGGTCGCCGGGGACACCCAGGCGGTCCAGGATATTCCGTGTAATGACCGTCTGTTTGTCCGGCATATCAATTCCGCTTATGGAACGACATGGCGGGGGCAGAGCCGAATCTATCTGACGGATATCATATCCGGCGGAACCGGCTTTGAAACCGTCGAAAGAACCGACGGCATTGACCTGAAGACAGGGCGGATGGTCATTTCCAACAGCGAGATTATTGGCGGTGATCGCGGTAATGGCTACGTGGCGGTTCCGGGAAATCCGTTTGTCGATGGCGTATTTGTTCCCGACGGCGGCGAGGGGCCGGTTCAGGTGTCTTCGGCGGGACATACATTCGCTGAATTCGGCGATACGGGGGGGATGTATTATATTCCCATTGGTGCGAGCCGTCGTATTCAGGTTAATTATCAAAACACACTGGTGCAGGCCGAATTATCCCTCAAAGAGTATCCATCTGTGAACTCGTGTACAATGTGCCTTCATGCCAATGCAGGAATCACGTTTGATTTGCAGAAAATACGCGATCGGTACCCCGTTCGAATCCGGCAATTCAGTACGGCCTATGGGATTTCCTGGAATGACAGTGCCCGCACGTCGATTGCTTCGGATTTCTTTGTTCTGGTGGATGGTCAGCCCCGGATGGTTAGTAAAAATGTGTCCGAAGGCGACGGCGGCAGAACCGTGGTTATCCCGCTTGATGACACCGACCGCTTCCTGACGCTTGCCTGTACCGAAGGCGGGGAAAATGCCGGCGACTGGGCCTTGTTTGTCAATCCCATCCTGGATTTGGAATAACGGTTTGTATAAAAACGAAAGATGAGAAGTTCATAAACACTGTGAGTCTGATGGAAAGGAGGTGGTTGTTTAAGTTTGCGGATTTGTTAAACTCGCAGGAACGCGTCGAGCAGACAAAGGATTGGCGATCCATTCACATTGTACAGAAAGCAGATATAGTTTGCATGGGTCCGGCTTCAATGCGAGGCTGGAGGTAAATACAATCTTTTTTTCGGAGGGTCACATTATGAATCGAATCAAAATGGTGTTATCTGTATCATTGGTTTTCATGCTCATTGCAGGTTCAGGCGTTGTCCTGGCCGCCTTCGACACCTCGATTAACTTACTCAATAACGGCAACTTCGAAAGCAATTTCACATCCTGGAACACCGGCGGCGGCACGATTGATACCACAATATTTAGTGAAGGTACCCGCAGCGGCAAACTCGATGCCAGCAACTCTGAGGATCGGGACTGGCGCAGTAATACCTATCCGGCGACCCCGGGACGGGAATACAAGCTGGTTTTTGACTATCGGACTGCTGAAGGTGCCACAGGACAGCCGGAAATTCGTTTTCGGTTTTTTAAAGCGTCGCATTTCGAAGGTGAAGCCCAGCGGAATCTGGATCTGACCAACGGTCAGTGGCTGAAGGTCGAATTGACCTATGTTTGCCCGGCTGCGGCGGACCGTTTCGATTTGTTTTACACATTGAATGTCTTTGGCACATTTAAAGGGATTGCCTGGCTGGATAATGTGGCTGTGAATCCCGGCGTTGACGGCAATCTCGTATTGCATCCCGATCCGCAGGATGGGGTGGCCAATGTCCAGTTGGATCAAGTGCTCGACTGGGATGCCCCTCTGGATTTTCCAACGACGGCGACTTACGGCCTGTATATGGTGACGGCAGATCAGTATAACAGCGCCGATCCCAATTCCATGGGCATTGTTCCGCTGGCAAGCATTACCGACCCCAATGTGACCAGCTATGACCCAGCGGGTGATCTGGCACTCTATACCACCTATTACTGGCGTGTCGATACGACGAATCCTGCGACTGCAGAAACATTTCGCGGGCAGGTCTGGTCGTTTACCACGATTCCGCCCAAGGCCTATAACCCCGATCCGAGCGATGGCGCGACCGGCATTTCCCTGCTGCAGATTCTCAGTTGGGGCGGCGTTCCCGGTGCCCAGTCGTATGATGTGTATTGGGGTACCGATCAGGCATTGGTTCTGGCCGGCGATCCTTCCGTTGCACAGGGCAACCAGGCGGAAACCACCTTTGCACCCACGCTGGCCTTTAATACGCAGTATTACTGGCGTATCGATGCCGTTCTCAATGGCGTTCCCAGCGCCGGCGATGTCTGGAGTTTCCAGACCGCAGGCCCACAGTGCGATCCAGCCCTGGCAGCCGATATCAACAACGACTGCCTGGTGAACCTGATTGATCTGGCCGAAATGGCATCCGAATGGCTGCAATGCACCCTGGTCAATGCCAATTGTCCGTAGTCATTGGCTTTTTGTGTAAATAATCATGATTTCCTGCGGGAACAGGGCGATTTAAATCGTCCTGTTCCTGCGTTGTTCCGTCACAGCCTGACGATAGAGTCAGAGAGGATTCAATGTTCGTCACAAAGACCTGCAGGCGTATAGCTTTCGTTGTCGTATTTTTAACCTGCGGTTCCCTGCTTGCCGCTGCCTGGGATACCACGGTCAATTACGTCACCAGCAATCCCGGCTTTGAAGCGGGAACCACCGGCTGGTACACGGCACGGGGCGTGTTAGATAATACTATTTACAGCGAGGGTACTCAAAGCGGCAAACTCTCCGCCCCCGGCGGCGAACACTGTGACTGGCGAAGCCAGGGCTATGCTTCCATCGAAGAAGGTAAGAAATACCAACTAATCTTTGATTATCGAACCTCGGCCGGGGCAGCAGGACAGCCGCAAATGCGGTTTCGGTTTTTCGGCAGTGATGGATTCAAAGGGGAAGCCCAGATGACGCTGGAACGCACGGAGGGAATATGGCAGACCGTCACAATGCCCTATACCTGTCCGGCCGGAACCACCTATTTCGATATATTCTATACCCTCAATACCTTTGGTTCGTTTACCGGCACTGCCTGGCTGGACAAGGTTGCTGTCTATTCTGAAATCATCGATAACCCGGAGCCAGACTTTTCACCTGCCGACGGGACAATGGGCTGGTCCGACGAACTGACCCTGCAATGGCCCGCGAATGCAGAGGCCTCATCCTATCGGGTGTATCTCGGGACGGCATTCGACGAGGTGGATTCGGCGGAGGCCGTATTCCTGCCGGGGGATTTCGATCTGAATGCAGCGGTGAATATCGCGGACTTTGTCATTCTGGCGGATCAGTGGATATCGGGTGCGCCACCGATTCCCGGACCCGTTGCAGATATCAACGGCGATCAGGCCGTGGACCTTGCGGATTTCGAGTCGATTGCATCACACTTTAACCAGAGCAGTGTGCTTCCGCCTGCATTCAAAGACTCGACTTATGCCCCCAGCCTCAAGGTTAAACTGCCCGGCATGGCTCAGGATTATTACTGGCGTATCGATGCCGTGGTCGAGGGGCAGCCGCAGGAGGGAACCATCCGGCAATTCAACAGCGAAGACTATCTCGACTATGCCATTGCGGCACCGCAGCATATTTATTATATCGATCAATCCGCACTGACACGCACTGAACAGGTGCTCTTTCAATCGTTGCAGGGCCTGGTTGCCCGCCAGCGACCTGCGTTATTTATCCGAAACAGTTCTAATGCCCTCTGGCTCAACGACCTTGCCTCGCGCTATGGAGTCAGCCGCAGCAGTATTGCCGCTATTTCGGGCTCCATCGACCCGCTAGACTGGACTCTTGATCATTATACCGGGTATTATGACAGTTATATTTTGTGCGACGCCTACGGAGACCCGGCCTCGCTGACGGCGGCGGTGTCTCTGGCCGCGGCGGTCTCAAAGGCGCTGGTGGTGGATATTGCCGATGAATCTCTGATGACCGGCCGGGGGAAAACCAAGCTGGCCGATATGCGGGGGCTGGATGAGAAATGGGTCTGGGATAATTACAAGGACCGCTTCACGAAAAAAGCCATCTTTGTCCAGCGGGATGACATCACGACGCATGGGGCCTATTTGCGGGATTTGCCGATTGCCCTGGGCGCCCTGACCTGGTGGCATTCGAACCTGGCGGCTACCGAAGAGGTATTCAGTGCCTTTCGTCCGAATATCCCCTGTTACGGTTGGGATAGTTCTGTCCGCCCCGGCGAAGATAACGCGGTGACATTCCATTCTCAGCACAGCATGTACACCGCTGTCACCGACTGGATGCTGAATCTTTCGCTCTATGCGGGGATGGCTTCGCGGGAGCCTGAAATCCAATTTACTCAGCCCTGCAGCGACAATCGCTATACCCCCGAAGACAACGTTCACTACGTTGCCTTTTGCATGAGCGATATGGATAATACCAATACGGTCTTCAGCGCCGACGGCTGGGCTCAACATGCGGACCGGTATGGAAACAGCCATCGCGGGCAATTTGCAATGGGCTGGGGAATGCCGCCGATCATGATGAAAATCGGACCGACCGTCATGAAGTGGTGGTACGATCATGCCACCGAAAAGGATTGCTTTATCGGCTATTGCTCGGGTCTGGATTATTTCCATCCAACACAATTTCCCGCTCTCGATATCCACATGAGCCACCTCGACAAGTATCTCCGCCGGGCCGACCTGAGCACCCTGTGCATCCTCGACAATACTGAAGGCGGGCTGTTGACTTCGGAGACTTATCGTGTCGGCCATCTGTACGCGTCACTGGAAAGCCTGCGGGGTTTCTTTATGGCCTATGACCAGTACAAGGGGAAAATCCTCTGGTTTGACGGCAAACCCATGGTAACTGCCCGTTATGCCCTATGGAATTCCACCAGCCGCAAGGGCGTCAGCAGCACCGGGCAGGAACTGGCCGCCAGCATCAATGCCCAGCCTGCTGATCCCGATAGTGAAAATGGCTATACCTTTGTAATTATCCACGCCTGGAGTTACGGCTGGGATGAGGCGGCGGCCTGTATCGATCTGCTCGATTCCGATGTACGCGTCGTCACTCCCAATGAGCTGATTGAACAACTCTATCTCCACAATGTCGGCACGCAGAACTCACATTAAAGAGGTATAATGCATCCTGCATCACCTCTATCTGAAGTCTTTCGTCCGGCGTCGATTATTAAAGATATCTCTGTAATGGTTATGGATTCTTATTGAGAGTCCACTATAGCTTGATAGTCAACGATTTCTATGGCTCGACGACCTGCGGGCATACCCGAAGATGCCGGTGCGGCCTGCATAGCCGGCTGTGCTGTCGAGAGCATCGATTGCGTATCCATCAGCCAGTATTCGGTCAGTTTCATAAAGTCATTCATATCGACTGAATTCGGGTTGGTGTTGTCCAGCTTTAGACTGTTGCACTTCATGCCGTAAAATCTTGCCATCAGTGCAAAGTCGGCGGTGTTGACCTGTCTGTCCGCATTGAAATCGCCGGCCAGATCGTCCAGGGGAACATATCGGGCAAAGACCTGATAGTCCGACGTCAGAGGCAGGGTGATTTCCGCTTTGCCCGGCTGGGCATAGGTTATCGGCTGGCCGTACTGATCGATCCAGTCACGGAATATCCATGTGCCATAGATCGGCTGTGCAGACAGCGTTACCGCATCGGTGGGAGATTTTCGATAGATACGCAAAAACTGTCCTCGTCCGCTTTGGCGGCCGTTTTCGTCGAGACGATTGACGTCGATATGCGGCTGGAACCGGCTGGTGCTGCTGAGCCACTGACCGTTCTGCTCTTTGGCTTCCAGGATACCGACCTGAATTTCGGCGAGATTGGTGTTCTTGCGGACAAAGTCATAGGTCAATTCCAGTCGCAGGCTGCGTATGACAATGTTGTCGTGGGTGACAACGCCATGTGCGGTGCGAATCGTATTGACCGAGTTTTTGGAGATTTTCAGATCGGCCCACGCAGACGGCAGCGAGTAAAGCATCATATCCGAGGCGGCATCGCCCTGCAGCAGCGACCGCAGCAGGGATTCACTGGCGGCACTGGGACGGATAGCTTCAAGGGTCTGGTCAGCCAGGTTGTAGCGCCCGCCCCATTCGATGGGCCGGGAGTCTCCGCCCTGACTGTACCGGAACAGATAAATCGTACCGTTGGATTTGAGTTTCGATTCTCCGGGGTGCTCAATTCGCAAATCAACATAAGCAGTATCACCCAGAGGATTGCCATTGGTGTCGGCGGTGATGGCATAGACCGACAAATCCGAGATACGGAGATTTTCCTCGTAGATGCCGTTAAACAACCCCAGATCCATCGGATTCAGAATAAGCGGCTGGCCGTTATTAATCTTGTCCAGCTCTTCGGGCAGCAGATTGAAGCGTGCCTTGACGGTATATTCCGGGCGGGCGTTTCGGTTGTATTGGTCGAAAATCTCTTCGGCAATACCCGACAGGATATCCTCATAAATGGCCTTCAGGGAAGTAAACTGATCCGGCTCAAGCACATAGCCGTTTTGCGTATTGACCGTTGCGATATCCTTAAATTTGCTGAACATGGGGGTTAGATCAAGGGGATTGGTATAGGGCTTGAGCAGACGATATTCGTAGCCTTTAGCCAGATAATAGTGATACTTGATGAGACGATCATTGGCGCGATTTTCCATGGCGGTCAGATATTCGAGGGCTTCATTGCTTAACGCCGCCTCGACAGAGGTCTTTTCACGCATGAAGCAATTAATGGACTGGATATTGGTTGAAATCTGATTGGGAATGGTGCTGATATCCTGAACGGCGATGGCGATTTTCCGTGTTAATACAGCTTTTTTGTCCAGAAGGGCTTTGATTTCATCGGCCAAGGCCTGAAACTCTTCGTCTTCGGCGGCCAGCCGGGCCAGTTCCGCATCAATTTTGTCTTTGGGTGCTTCCCGGGCCGAAATAATATCGGAAATCTGAGAAAATGCGGAGGTTACAGCACCGCCGCTCTCGGATAATTTGGACAGGAAGGACTCATTGACCTGTTCATCGTCGGCCAGTTCCATATCCATGCCGTCGATTTCAGCTTTTTGTGCCTGAGCGCAATCCTTGAGCTTGGACGAAACGAGCGTTGTGGTAATATCGGCCGCACCGCCGATTGTTGCCCAGGGATCTTCCGGGTCGAAATCCGCCGCCAGGGTCATTCCCTGTCCAATCGCCCCGAGGGCCGGCTGATAGACCGGAATCATGCTGCAGATGGAGCCGGCAATCTTGAGGCCGGTCTTCCACCACGGCTCACGGAGATTGTTTTGGGCCTGAATTCTTAATGCGTTTTCGCGTTCTTTCAGCTTACCCTGAACCACCTCGATGGATTGCTTAAGGAAGACCGCTTCGGTCTCCAGGTCCGGCATTGAGCTGACCGCCTCATCATACCGTTGTTTGAGGGTAACGATTTCTTCCTTCATTGCCTCAATGGTATCGGACAATGCCCCAACCCGCTGCTGAGCACTGGAGGCTTCTTCCTTGAGCCAATAAGACAGGTAGAGCATGTTGATGGCCCGATCGATTTCGTTATCGAAAATCGTCCGGTTGACTTCAAAGCTGAGCATGGGCGCCCACCCGGCCGGATTGCCGTAGTAGTCAAGGCCGTTTTCGATACGGTTCTGCATGGAGCGAAGGTCGCCATACATGGTCTCGACTCTGCATTTGCGCACAAAGTCCAGGGCATCCCATTCGGGCCGTTGTTTAAACAGATTAATGAGTTGGATGTATTTATCAATTTTCTGTTTGCAGACATCGATCTGGTTGGCCAGGTAAAACTGCCGGATAATATTCAAATTCTGGTTGAAGTTTTCCGGCGAAAACTGTTCCATGCCCGAGGGGATTTCTTCATAGGTTCCGGGCTGGCCATTGGGAATTCCGCTGTCATCCGGCGGATAGGCGGCTGCACCCCATTGAGCCGAGCCATAATATCCCCAACTGGACGAATAGCTTCCGCCGAAAGACCCATACACATCAAATATCAACTGGAAATAATATTGCGGAGTTCCGGGCTGTCCTCCCGAATAAGCCTCAGCAGTAAGGCCTTTAAGGCCGGCAAATACGGAGTAATAAGCATCCGCCGGTACGGTGGTTTTCAAACTTCCTGCATTACCGCCAGCGCCAGGATATCCACCGGGCACGGCAGGCAAACCATGAGGCAGCGTGGTTGAACCGCTCCATCCAGTGGGCCATGTATCGTAGTCGAAATCCCACATGGAGGAGTTGTCACGATACACCACGGATGTGATTTTATAAGATCCTCCGGATTCGACAGCACTGGACCATTTATCTGTTCCTAACCATGTTTCAAAACGAACCTGGATGCTGTCCAGATACGGCACAGCCGGACCATTGGCGCCTTTTCTGCCCTGGCCTGCGGGCTGGCCGGTGCCGCCATCCAGAATAAATCGTTTGGGAGTGATTCCGGAGGAGGATTGGGCGGAATGGTATTCCATCACATCAATCGTGATATTACCCGCATTCAAACCAGCGACACCATTGACACCCTGTGCGGCCCCTGAAGGCAGCGCCGGTCGGTTTGTTAAGATAACCGGTGTCGTAACGATACAAGCCGGAGTTGCAGGGTCTTCGTCTTCGAAATAAAGCTCCACTGCCTTGATGGTCACATTGGCAGCGGGAATCCACAAGCGGGTTTTGATAACCAATACATCCGCGATAATCTCCAGGTTTTTGATATCCGCGTTAAGGACATTTCCGCCGGAGTCCGTCGCGGCACACAATTGGAGATACAGCTTGTTGTCATCATTGTAGCGGCTGATTTCGATGTGGTCCCCTTCAATCAGGATGCTGCGGGGTTTGGTATTGGGTTTGTAATTAAAGGTTTCGGCCACTGCACCGGGAATATCTTCATTGGTCCGAATCGAGGACTGGCCCGAGATCATCTTGGTATGCTGGCCCGTCTTGAAAATTGTGGCTTCATCGACAAACTGCTGCATGGGGCTGATACGAACCAGTTGCCCGGCCTTTATGGAATCATCCGGAGTGTGGCCCTCCAGAATAATCTGAAAATCATCCCGGTCTTCGGCGGCAGGCAGATAGCTGAGTACATAATATCCCGGTTCCATTGCAGGCGTCAGGGAGAACGCTCCCTGCGGTTCCGGTTGTACTTCGGCGGTCAGAATTGCGTTGGTAACGGCCTGTCCGTTCAAATCCGGCAGGCAAATCATCATTTGCAGAGTCTGTCTCTGCCAGGCGAGCTGGTTGGGAATCTCTCCCAGCGGCAGGTGGGTCAAGGCAATATAGCTTACAGACAGCGTTTGCAGGGTGCCGCTTGCATCCACGATCTCCATTGTCGTTGGCTCGGACCAATCCGGCAAATTTTTAAATTCGATGGTGTGCATTCCCGGCGGCAGAGACACCGGCACACCTGGATCGTACCATGTATCCGGATCCGACAGGATATGCCACTGGGCGCCCTGGCTGACAGCAAGTTCCGGGGTAATTGTAACTGTCACTTCAGCATAACACGGAGCCATTCCCCATAAAAAAATCAGAGAAGTTAAAACAAGCGTAATGAACGATAAAATGCGGGTTTTCATGATTTTCTCCTCTCAAAAATATAACAGGACAAGAAATTCGTATGGTGAATTGCTTTCAAAGATGACATACAATTCTATATTTACTAAATTCACAAAGCAATCGAAATCAGTTGTGGCACATTAAAATCAATAAAAATACTGATACCAATGTCGTTATTTTTCTGAAAAGGGGGAGGGATTAGGGAATTATACGGATTGTAGAGTTGTATCTCCACAATTATTTAAGTGCCGCAGTTTTTACCAGCCGAAAACGAAAACCATCGAATTTAATCGTCTTTCACTGGAAATCGAATAGGCTTTCTTTCCTGCTGACTGCGATAGACCGCAGTGAAAAGCTCGACTGTTTTCCGTCCTTCCTGTCCCGTAATCAGCGGCTCGCGGTTCTCGAGAATCGCACTCAGGAAATCCTCAATCTGCAGCCTGTGATAGTATTCCGTGGCCTTGATGGTCTTGAAAAATACCGCATCCTGTTGCTGCCATGTTGCAAGCAGTTCCATCTCCCTCGGCACGGTCCAGTGGTCATTGGTCGGCGGTTCTTCAATCTCTGACCGACCCGCGATAAACATGGCTCCGCCGTCGGTCTGAACGCCTATCGCGGCCCCATTGCTGCCCATAATCAGGACCTTGCCGTAAAGGGCCGGATTCTGCGAGTTACTGATGACGATATTGCCCAGCCCGCCGTTTTTAAATCGAATCACGGCCACGGCTGTATCTTCCACATCGATATAAGGATGGTTCAAATTGCTCCAATACCCGAATACCTCCTCAATCGGCCCCATGTACCACTGCAATAGGTCCAGTTGATGCGGCGACTGATTGACCAGCACGCCGCCGCCTTCCTCTTTCCACTTGCCGCGCCACGGATCACTCTGATAATACGCCTCATCTCGCCAGCCGTACAGCGTCACCGTCCCCAGCACGGGCCGCCCGATTTTGCCCTCATCGATGGCCTTTCGCATCCGCTGACAGGGGGCGTAAAACCGCCGCTGCGAGACCACCCCCAGCCTGACTCCCGCCCGCTGAGCCGTCCCAATCATCGCATCACAGTCCTTCAGCGTAATCGCCAGCGGCTTTTCCACCAGCACATGAGCCCCGGCCTCCATCGCCGCAATCGAAGGTTGGGCATGATAGGGGTGCGGCGTGCAGACAATCACCGCATCCAGCGATTCTTTCTCAACCATCTCGGTCACATTATCATAACCCGTTACGCCGTATTGAGCTCCATAGTGCAGGGCCTTGTCCCGGCTCCGGCTGCATACTGCCGAAAAAATCGAGCAGGGCAGGTCTGCCAGAGCTTTGGCATGTAAGTGGGTTACTTTTCCGCATCCGATGAGTCCTGTTTTCAATTTATTCATTGGGCAAAGACTTTCTGAGTATGAGGTTAAGCCGTGGGTTTCAGGATGACCTTCATTAATCCCGCTTCCCGCCCGGCCAGCCGTTTAAACCACGCAGGGCCTTCCTCAAGCCCCGCAACCGCACTGATGAATTTATCGACATCGACCTTCCTGTTGGCAATCATATCCAGACAGACAGGGTATTCACCGCATGACGCACACGACCCATAAACAGATATCTCCCGGGTCACAAGAGCCTGCAGCGGAATTTCCACCTGTGGCGACAGATTCCCCACCATGACCAGTCGCCCGTCTTTTCGCAGCACACCCATAGCCGTCCGAATAGCGGGGGTAATCCCCACCACCTCAAAAGCCGCATCCGCCCCGCGACCTTCAGTCAATTGCATACATTGCTCCGCCACATTTGCTGTATCCGGATTGAACACAACATCCGCCCCAAAGTCCCCGGCCATCTTCAGCCGCTCCGCATCCACATCGACGGCAATGATTTGACGGCAGCCACGGGCACGAAGAACCTGAATCACCAACAGCCCAATCATTCCGGCGCCGACTACGACCACCGTTTCCCCACCCGACAAGGCCGCTCGGCTTACAGCATGAACCGCGATGGACAGGGCTTCGGTCATAGCACCCTGTTCGTAGCTTACCCCATCCGGCAGGCGATACAGGATATGTTGAGGAACGGCGACAAATTCGGCAAACGCCCCGTCCCGGCGGTATTCATTGCAGGACACCCCCAGCACTCTTCGGTGGTCGCAAAGGTTAATCTGTCCTTTCTGGCAAAAATAACACTGCCCGCAATACACCGTCGAGTCAAACGTCACGCGCTCGCCTTTATGCCAGCCTGTGACGCGGGTGCCAATGTCCGCAATCACCCCGGCCGCCTCATGGCCCATGATAATCGGCGGCTGTCTCCGGCCCGTGCTGCCGTCCATACCATGGACATCACTGCCGCAGATTCCGCAGGCCCTGACCTGGACTAACACATCCTGATCCCCAGTCTGCGGAGTCGGACAATCCTGAATTTCAAAGTAACTGGCTTTGGTCAGAACAAGCGCTTTCAATACGATTCTCCCGTTCGATTCTATCAGGCCGCCGCTCACACCAGCGGCAGCAATTTTGAAAAAAAGATTGTAAAAAATAATCCGATAAATGCAAGGGTGCTGACCGTGACCGTCCAGGTTTTCAGCGTCTCCACTTCGGTCAGGCCGCTCATTTTGGCGAAAATCCAGAAGCCGCTGTCGTTCATCCAGTTGCCGCACTGGGCCCCGAATCCAATCGCACAGGCTAGATACACAGGATGATACCCCATCACCGCTGGCGTTCCGAGCAGCGGGGCGATCATGGCCGACGTGGTAATCATGGATACGGTACTGGACCCTTGTGCAAATTTGATGACAAAGGCAATCATGTAGGCCATGATCAGCAGTCGGATGCCACCGAGGGCTTGTGTCGAATCGGCCGTAATCATCGCCTGTACCGCCGAGCCGATCTGGGCTTCTTTGAGCATCGCCCCAAAAGCCCCGCCGGCCGCGGTAATCAGGATGATGACCCCGCCGCTGGTCAGTGAGTGTTCCACCAGATTCCCTAACTCCTTCCGCGAGGGTCTTCGCTGCCGCCAGAGCACAACCAAAGCCGCCGCCGCAGACATCAGCATCGCCAGATTGGCATTGCCGAGAATGGAGGTAATGCCTTTGACCTCATGCAGGAACGATTCGGGGTCGGTCTTTGCCGCCAGGGCTGAAATAATCGTATGGATGGAAATCAAGACCACCGGCAGAAGAATCGGCAGCGATGAAGCAAACAGGCCCGGCAGTTTATCATCCGTAAGCGGTTCGGGCTCATGGTCCCACCCTTCGATGGGCCGCATGGGATAGTCGAATTTGCTGCTGTACCAGCGGACAAATTGCAGGATAACGACCGCTGTAAAAACAGAGGTTAGCAGGCCAACCATCATCATTATCCCCAGGTCGATCTTGAGCATCTCTGCGATCAGCAGCGGCCCCGGCGTTGGAGGGACCAGCGAGTGAGTAATTGACCCGCCGGCACCCATTGCCAGAATTAATAGCATATAGCGTATGCCGGTTCGCCGATGCATGGAACGGGCCAGCGGTATCAGCAGGTAAAACACCGTATCGAAGAATACCGGAACACACAGCACAAATCCGCTGGCCATCAGGGACACGGGGCATCGTTTCTCGCCCAACAGCCCGACGAACATCCGGACAATGCGGTCGGCGGCACCGCTGTCGATCAGGCAGCGGCCGATGATGGATGCCATGGCGATGACGATACCGATCTTGCCGGCCGTTTCCCCAAAGGCGATTGCGACCCGGCTGATCTTGTCGGTGGAGGGGCCGGGCGTCAGCAGGCTGACCAGGATTGCCCCGGTAATCAGGGCCAGAAACGCATTCATCCGCAGGCCGATAATCAGTATCAGCACTGCGGCAATACCCATGACCAGAATCAGAATCGGCGACAGCTCCAAGTACTTTTGCTCCGGGTTGTTATTCGAATAGTTATTGACTGACCGTAAATGTTATCGTCTCAGATTCAAGCTGCTCTGAACGAGCGGTTAACGTGATTTGACCTTTCGCATCACTGGCCTTGACCCAGGCATAACAGCGTCCCTGATAGGCACTGCGGGAATCCGCCCCAAACGGCTCATGGCTGAGCACGCTGGCATTGTCCACCGCGGCAATCACTCCCGGCCCGGTGACAGAAAAGGCAATCTGATTTGTCGCCGTCGGAACCAGCACACCCTGTTCATCCACTACAGTGGCTTCCACCCGAATCACATCATTCCACGATGGAGTCAGGGTATTGCGTACAGCCTGGAGTCGGATTTTCGACGCCTTTCCAGCAGTCTGGCAGGTCTGGGTCGCAACGACTTTGCCGCCATTAACCGCCACTGCCTTGAGAGTCCCCGGCTCAAATTCCACCTTCCAGACCCGCGATGAATCGTTATCCGGTTTTGCCTGTGCCCCCAGCGACGTGTCGTTCAAAAACAGCTCCACCGAATCACAATTGCTATAGATTTCTACTGTTTCCGTATGCGGCTGAAGGTTGGCCGGCGTCCAGTCTGAAAATTGAGTTACCCGGAACCGGTCATCGGTGCTGAGTTCGTAACCCGGATCAACGGGCGAAGGTTCGTTCCTGCCGATCCGCCGGGCGATGTGGACCATGGGCTGTTCCGACCACCAGCTTTGCCGCTGATAGGAGCGGGGCCGCAGCCCGCCCGCCCGGTCAATGACCCCAAACGGTGTCGAGATTGCAGGCCATTGACGCGATTCGCCCAGATAATCGATGCCGCTCCAGATGAACTGCCCTGCATACGGGGGATTATCCCGCAGGGCAAGCCAGACATTCAGGTCATGCCCGTTTTCCGTGCCCAGAATCTTTCGCTTGGGATTCTGCCGATAGGCGGCCAGGATTTCATTTTCCCGATAATTCTGCCCGACCACATCCAGCATATCCGCCAACCCGTTATCATAGTCACGGCTCTGGTTGGGTCGGAACAACCCCTGTGATACCGGCCGGGTCGGGTCTTCCTGATGATAGATATTGATCAGCGAACCGAGAATCTGTTTGGCCAGTTCCGCCTTGGGGGTATCGTGGATTTCATTGCCGGCGCTGTAAACAACCACGCAGGGATGGTTGCGGTCCCGTCGAATCGTATCGCGGGTATCGATTAAAGCCCAGTCTTTGAAGTAGCGATGAAAACCCCCCGTCCGCTTGCCGACGGTCCAGCAATCCAGAAATTCGTTCATGACCAGAATGCCCATCTGGTCGCACACATCCAGAAACTCCGGCGCCACGGCATTGTGTGCGGTGCGGATGGCATTGACCCCCAGTTCCTTCAGGACCGCCAGCCGGTCCCGCCAGACCTGCACAGGCACCGCCGCGCCAAAGGCACCGCCGTCATGATGGACGCAGACGCCCTTGATTTTCACGTTGCGTCCATTGAGCCAGAAGCCGGTTGCCGGTTCAAACGCAAATTCCCGAATGCCGAAGGTGGTGATTTCATCATCCAGCCTGGACCAGCCCGTGACTACCTGCGTATGGGCGGTATAAAGGGCGGGGCGGTCAATGTCCCATCGGGTCGGATTCGGAACTATCAGGTCCTGCTGAAATTCCACCATCGCTCCGGGATTCACTGTTTTTGCGGGCGAGGTTGCTTTGGCGGCCACGTCTCCCTGCGGATTATAAAGGGTAATCTCAAGGCAGACCTTTTTCTTGCGGTCGGATGAATTAATGACAGCCGTCTGGATGCGAACCGTGGCCTGGACATCCGATATCTGCGGCGTGGTGATAAACGTTCGCCACGGCCCCAGCAGGATGGGATGGGTCGCAATCAGCCGGACATGCCGGTAAATCCCCGCCCCCGTGTACCACCGCGACGCCGGCTGCAAAGTCGTATCGGTCCGCACCGCCAGCACATTCGAGCGGTCTTCATTCAGATACGGGGTCAGCTCATACTGAAAGCTGACATAACCGCTGGGACGACTGCCCAGCAGATGCCTGTTAATCCAGACCTGACTGTTGGCCATGACCCCGTCAAATTCCACAAACACTTGTTTATTGGCCCACCCCTTGGGCAGGGTAAAGGTCTTGCGATACCAACTGACGCCCGAAGGCAAGAAAGCTCCATCGCCTTTGGAAGGTGCATCCTGTGAAAATGGCCCTTCGATGCTCCAGTCATGCGGCACATCAACGGTCTTCCACGAACTGTCATCAAACTCCGCAGCTTCGGCCCCGGCCGTATCTCCCCTGAGAAATTGCCAGCCTGCATCCAGAGACTGAATCCGGCGGGCCTTCAGGGCGGGTTCACCCAATACCGGGATTGACAAAAGAGCCATGCCGAAAATCATCAGGTATCGTTTCATAATGAATCCTCCTTAATGCACTGAGGGTGATTTCTGTTTGGATTGCTGATTGCTTCCCGGCTGGGTCAGGTAGCTGACGCCGACCAGTGCCGCGACGGAAACGGTGATCGCCGGCAGAACCGCATCCAGTTGGCTGAGCCATCCGGACAAATGCGGACTGATGACTTCGCCCCACAGCAGGGGGATGGTGATGCCGGCGAGGATGGAAGCCATGGCCGCCTGTCGGGTGGCTCGTTTCCAGACAATCGCCGCCACCAGGCTCGGCGTGATGGCCGCGCCATAAATTGTATAAGCATAGAGGGCCTTATGGAAAAAGCCCGTCGATTCGGAAAAGGCCAGCGACACGCCATAGGCGATAATGCCGAATACCAGAATCAGTAAACGATTCAGAAATACGATGTGTTTGTCGGTGGCATGAGGATTGATATGCACCTGATAGACATCCTTGATAAAGGTAATCGCCGGAATCAGCAAAAACGAGTTGGCCGTCGAAACGATGATACCGACCACCGTAACTAAAAAGATAACCCCCAGGACCGGCGGCATATAATGCTTGGCCGCATAGATGAGAATATACTTGCCGTTTTCCGGGTCGGGCGTCATGCTGGCCGCAATCCAGGCGTTGGCGATAATCAGCAGTTCAATAGCCATCGCGACAAAAATCATGGTGGTTACGGCCTGTCTGGAGCTGCGGGCGTTGCGTCCGGCAAAGATACGCTGATATTGATTGGCATCCCCCAGAATCAGCAGAAACACCGGCAGCAGGTAATTAACCAACTGCACCGGCGAATACACGCCCCAAAACTGCATGTGGCGGGTTTTATTTTGCATTGCGGCAAAGGCCTCGGCCATGCCCGAAAAACCGCCGGCCTGATACGCCAGCACCGGCAGCGCCGCCACCATTGCCCCGATAATGAGGATGCCGGTGACGATGTCGGTATAGGCCAGGCTCAACAGACCCGCCAGCATGGTATAGGCAAGGATGAAAACCGCGGCAATGATGGTCGCATGACTGGCCTCCAGTCGCGGCTCAATCAGGCTGAGGGTTCCGACATCCGCACCTGCGGCAATACGATAATCCGAATCGGCGTTGTCAGTCGAATAGCGGATTTTAGCGCGACGGTTTTTGAGAATGGTTAAGGTGTTCTTGTCGGCAGCCGCGGCTAAGGTGTTGTCCTCAACAACATGAATCGTATAGGGGATGGGTTGCCCAGGAGCTTGTGTGGATATGACGGCAAGCTGGACGGTTCCAGTCCAGTCCTGCGGCGGGGTATAGACCATGCGGCCCTTGGATAATTGATGGAGCGTCAGGGTGTCGTCGCGGCCCAGCAAAACCGGGTCTTCATCGCCGACAATGACCTCCAGCACCGCTCCGCCGGCGTTGAACTGATAGCTGACGATAACCATATAGGCTGTAACCAGTGCCACGACCGACAGCAGCCGTGCCGCCCCGCCATACCTTCGCCCGATAATTTCCGGCACCGAGGAGGCTTCAATATTTCGGGCGCGGGAGGCGATAAACGACAACAGAATCATGCCGAAAAAGGTTCCCGCCGGGATAATCAGGGCCGCCATGCCCGTCCGATAGGTTTCTTCGGCATTGCCGACGATGGACCCGGTGCCGATCCAGACAGCCAGCATCGTGCAGACCATCACCCACGGCGAAAGCGACCGGCCCGCCACGGCAAAATCCGATTCGGTCTTGACCCGGCGCGAGGTATAAACGCCGATGCCAACCAGGACAAACAAATAGACAAAAATCGCTGCCAGATAAATCATACTCATCCTTGGTCTAATCGTGAGGTGTAGTTTAATTCAAGCCATTTACGGCGCTGCCGGTTTCGGACCGCACGGGGTAAACCGCCAGTCATATCGTTCGGGGTGCTTGAAGAGGCCGCCGATCAGATCGGCCAGCTTGGGATCATACCCTGTTAATTGGTCGCGGGTGTTAATCGCCCGGCCTTTAGCGTCGGCGGCGTTGCCATTGTCATAAAAGGCCCGGACGCCTTCGGCAAAATACACGAAGCGATTTTGAGCGGCCGGGGAAGATGCCCACAGGTCCTGACGGATGGCCGCATCGTAGAGCGCCTTGACCTGCTCATCAAACCGCACATCCATCCGCTGCAGGCCGATTTCGTATTGCAGCTTTTGTTCCTTGCTGTCAAAGTCCGGATCGACGGGACGCAGGCCGGTATAAAGATAAGCCGCCAGAGCCATCGTGCCGATAAGCTGATTGTGATTACTGTAAATCTCGGATTGTGTAATACCCAGCCGCAGCGAAGCGGGCAGTTTGATCGATTCTGTTCCGTCTTTGTGTTCCAGAAACGCCTCGGCATTCAGCGTCTTTTGAACTGATAGCGACGTCGGGAATTCATCGTCGGCATAGACCACCACAGCGACGTCGGCATTGATCATAGCCTTGAGAATATCATGGCGATAGCGGAATAGATTCCGGAGGGTATGATCCACGCAGAGCATCGCCTCGTCGGATACGTTTGCCGTGCCGAAGATGGAAAAACCCCGGCACCAGATATATTTTGGCAGGATTTTACTCTCACTGAATCGCTCGGGGGTTTGAATCACCCTCGGCAGTTTCACCAGTGGTTCATAACGCCAGTCATTGGCCGGGGTAACCCGAAAGGTCGTGCGTACCAGTTCGACAATATCAGGGTCATATTCAGTCAGAAGTTTGCGGGTATTGACGTTGTTGTGGTTCCAGTTGTTGGCGCGGTTGGCGTCGAAAAAACCCTGAACCGCCTCGGCCCAGTATTCCCCCGAGTCGGTCGAGGCATAATCATTTTTATAGAGCCCTTTGGCCATGGCCTTGTCGTACAGGGTATCCAGCGTTTTCTGAAAGTCCGGCTCCAGCCGCCGCAGGACAAAATGAATCGAGTGAGCCAGTTCATGAATAAAGATGCTTTCGTCCTCGTAACGGTCTTCCGGCAGCGATAAGAGGTTTTCCTCGCCGACGCTGGTTGTTCGACCGCCGAAGCCGCGGGCCCGCTCGTTCCAGAATGTCTTGGGTTTCATATCCGCATAGTCGGGAATATCCGTAACCTGCTCGCTGTGGCCGATGATAATGAAGCGGTTGCCGTTTTTCGACAGGGCCTCCCGCACATCGGGGCGGTTTTCGAGCATCTTATCCAGCAGGCTCTTGAGCCGGTAAAAGGCCTGGTCCGCCACCGCTTTGGAGCTGATGACCGTGATGCCGTCACAGTCCAGATACTTGGCATAAAAAGGGTCCAGATTCAGGTTGGCCGGTGGCGTTATAACCGAAGGGGCCGGGGGATTAGCCAGACATGGGGAAAAATGGAATCCGCTCAAAACAAACATCGCACATAACCATTGTCTTGTCATAGCCTGTTTCCTTGTGTTTGCGGCCCCGAGGGAGGTTTTCGTGGATTGACCTGGAGCCATTTGCAGGCATACTATACTTGAATGAAGGTTTTTTCAAGCACTTCCTCTTTATCAGCCAAACAGGCCGCAGTGATGCCGTCTAGTGCTGCAGGGGCTTGAGAAATGCACAATCGCCAGAGACTTTCGTGCCAATAACCACGGTTTTGGTATAAAATTGCAAGAATAGTCTCTAATTGCACGAATATTATGGGTTAAATATATCCTGATTATGTCCGAATGCCGCGACAGCAATTCCAATATCGACAACAAAACAGAGGTGCCCTGTCTTTGAATAAGGGTTCTGGGGAAGGATTTTCTTGACCGTACAATAAGACTAGCTGTAGAATTATTATATCTTAGGGAAAAGTATGTTTAGATGTTCAAATAGAGAATGCCGAGAAAAAGGAGGGGACGTTCCGCATGGGAGATTCCACATGAAGCGGCTGTTTTTATTCAATCCATTTCATCATTCTATCCTGACGGGGGTTTTGGTTGGCTTTTGGATTACAGCAGGATTGAATTACGCAAAAGTCCCGGAGGATGCGTACTCCCGGACTCAGCAGGATATTGAGCGGCTTTGCGGTACCATCTGCTGCTCCGACCAATTTACCGTTCAACAGAAGCAGACCATGCCATCACGCATGGCTCTCAGGGACGGTTATATTCGCATATTGGGAGCACCTCGGGGGTATTATTTCCCGGTAAGCGGATTTGTTGCGCAGGACCCTATAGCGACAGCAAGGAATTTTCTGGAAGAACACGGCGATGCATTTGGCATTCAAAGCAAGTCAATCGCTTTTACCTCCAGCAGGAGCACAAAGCATAATAATCGTACCGTGGAGCGATTGCAGCAGACGTATTCCCAGGTGCCGGTTTTTATGGCTCAGGTCAATGTGCAATTAAATGCTTCCGGGGGAGTGGAATATGTGCTGAGTGATATCATGCGAACCCCCCATGTCCTGGAGGACAAAAAAATATCGACGATTCCGACGATTGCCGCTGAAGATGCTGAGTTTCTGGCTATGGAGTTCATGACCGAAACATATCCGTCCAATGATCTGGATTGTACGGCGGCGGAACTGGTGATCTATCATCCTGAAATTATCGGGAACTCCGGCCCGACCCGACTTGTCTGGAAGACTGACGTCACAGGCGTTTTAGTCCCGACGATTAATGAATTGGTTATGATTGACGCCCATACAGGCGAGGTGGCCCTGCATTTTACGCAGATTCGAATTGCACGAAATCGACAGATTTATGACGCCATAAATACCACCAGCGATCCGGGCATCTTGCGACGATCCGAGAATGGAGCTACGGTCAATATTGCGGATGTGGATACCTGTTACGCATATTTTGGCGATACGTATAATTTTTATTATAACGAACATGGACGCGACAGCATTAACCATGCAGGGATGATACTCAGTGCAACCGTGCGGTATTGCCCCAGTTATTCCGACTGTCCTTATGCAAATGCTTTTTGGAATGGTTTACGAATGTATTTTGGCGCCGGCTTTGTGTGTGACGATATCGTGGCGCATGAGCTGACGCATGGTGTGACACAATATGAATCCAATTTAATCTATCAGAATGAATCCGGCGCCATCAGTGAAGCCTTGTCCGACATGTGGGGGGAATGGATCGATTTGACCAACGGTGCCGGCAATGACAGTGCCTCCGTACGATGGCTGGTCGGTGAAGATATTCCCAACATTGGAGCGATTCGCAATATGGCGGATCCGACGGCATTTGAAGATCCCGACAGAAAAGGCAGCCCTTTCTGGTATTCAGGAGGTTCCGACAACGGCGGCGTGCATACCAATTGCGGAGTTGGAAACAAGCTTTGCAGCCTGCTCACCGACGGGGGAACATTCAATGGAAAGACGGTAACGGGGATGGGGATTTCCGCGGTTGCCGACCTGTTTTATGAAGTCCAGACTGCCCTGTTGACCGGCGGGTCAGATTATGCAGACCTGCATGATGCATTAACTCAGGCTGCGATCAATCTGGGGTGGACGGCTGCGAATAGAACCAATCTGGAAAACGCATGTCTGGCGACAGAGCTTTCCTATGTCCCGGCATCTCCGCCCAATGATGAATGTGTGAATGCAATCACAATCACAAATGGTGTTTCGGTAAACGGTACGACCGTCCATGCGACCGGAATAGACATCACCAGTTGCACATATAACGATGCTTCGGATGTCTGGTATTCGTATACGCCCTCTGTCGGCGGCAATGTGACGGTCAGCCTGTGCGGCAGCAGCTATGACACAGCCCTGTCGATTTTCAGTGCCTGCAGCGGCTCGCAACTGACCTGTAATGATGACGCCTGTGACTATCAGTCGCAAATCTCAATGGAAATGACCGCGGGGACGGCCTACCTGATCCGGGTCTCCGGCTATGGCAATGAAAAAGGCGACTTTGTGCTGACCGTAACCTCGGATGGGATCGGTAACAGTGCCCCGGTTGCAGAATCGATGAACACGACCATCGCGGCCAATACCTCGGAATCCATTGTCTTTCGGGCAACCGATGACGGCCTGCCGGATCCGCCTGCCGCGCTGAGTTATCTGATTACCTCCTTGCCGTCCCACGGGGAGCTGAACGACCCGGAGGGCGGTATCATCAGCACCGTTCCCTGCACACTGGTCAATGACGGCAATCGAGTGATTTATACCCCGGATGCATCCTATCTGGGTGCCGATAGTTTTCAATTCATGGCCTATGACGGCAGCAGTAATTCGTCTGCGGCAACGGTGTCGTTGCAGGTGACTTCATCGCAGCGTAATGTGATTTATGCCGCAGCCATGGACTCCAGCCCCAACTGGACCTATACGAATGGATGGCAATGGGGAACTCCCGCAGGGGCAGGAGGGATTTCTCATGGATATCCCGATCCTGCGTCCGGTTATACCGGCAGCCATGTAGTCGGGTTTAATTTGACGGGGGATTATGCCAATGATATTGGCTCCACGCTCTGGGTGACAACGCCCGCGGTCAACTGCTCGATGAATACCGACGTGATCTTAACCTTTTATCGCTGGCTGAATGTGGAACGGGCTGAATATGACCATGCTTATATTCAGATTTCCAGCGACGGCTCGACATGGACCACCCTCTGGGAAAATCCCGAAGGCTATGCAATCATGGATTCAGGCTGGAAGCAGCAGGTCTTTGATATTTCTGCGGTCGCCGACAATCAGCCGCACGTCTATATTCGCTGGGGCCTGGGGCCGACAGATTCTTCCTTTCAATTCTCCGGCTGGAATATTGACGATGTCAGAATTACAGGGACGATTGCTCCTGTGCGGTCTGTCATTTATTCTCAGAATTTCGAGAATGGTCCCGGGGCTTTTACCGTGAACAACACCTTTGGGAATGGATCAGGGCTGTGGCATTGGACTGCCGGATGCCATTCCACACTCCCGGGTCATTCCCTGCCGGCGGCTCTGGGCTATTGTCAGGATGGTACATGCGGCTATGATACGGGGAATTCCGAAGGGGTGATTACTTCCCCCGAAATCAGCCTCCTTGGCGTGACAGATGCCGGCCTGGAATTTAAATACCTCCTTGAAACCGAACAACTGGCCAGATTTGATATTGCCTCCGTCGAAATCTCCCAAAATGGCGGTGCCTTCAAATCCTGTCGGAGCAATGCCGCGGCCACATTGCAAGACCCCTCGGATGGTTGGACGACCGAAACAGTGGATCTAACGTCAATGGACCAGTCCACGATCCGGCTTCGTTTCCGGTTCCAGACCGTTGATGCACAAAATAACGCGTTTCCCGGTTTTTATATCGATGATATTGTTGTTACAGGGGTCGTTGAGCCGACATTGACCATGATGGGCTCTCTGTTCCCGGACTTTAACGGCGATAACAAAAACGACTTGGTATGGCGCAATGTCACCTCAGGAACGTATCTGGGTACGCTGATGGACGGCCTGACCCCGGGGCTGACTCGGAATTTCGGCGGCAGCAATACCACGCTGCAGCTTGTAGGACTGGCTGATTTTAATGCCGACGGCAAGACGGATCTCCTGTGGCGTAATGTCAACACAGGGGCCTGCCTGTTTACCCTCATGGACGGCCTGACCCTGGGTCTGACCAGAAACCTGGGCGGCAGCAGCACAACCCTGCAGCTTGCGGGATTGGCTGATTTTAACGCCGACGGCAAGACCGATCTCCTGTGGCGCAATGTCGGCACGGGGGCCTATCTGGGAGCGGTCATGGACGGCTCGACGGCCCTGGAGGTAAAAGGTCTGGGCGGCACCAGCGAAACCCTGCAGATTGTGGGATTGGTTGATTTTGATAACGATGACAAAACAGACCTGGTATGGCGCAATATCAATACCGGGGCCTATCTCGGTACGCGTATGAACGGCTTGACAATGGTCCAGACCAAAGGCCTTGGCGGTGGCAGTACCACTCTGCAGATTGCGGATTTTGCGGACTTCAATGCCGACGGCATGTCCGATATCCTGTGGCGTAACGTCAACACCGGCGCCTATATAGGGACGCTGATGAATGGCCTGACCATCGTCCAGACCCGGAATCTCAGCGGCAGCAGCACGACCTTGCAGATTGCGGGGCTGGCCGACTTGAATGCCGATAACATGGCCGATCTGATATGGCGCAATGTCAATACCGGCTCCTATATCGCCACGCAGATGAATGGCTTGACGATGGTCCAGAATAAAAGCCTTGGCGGCAGCAGGTCGACCCTGCAGATTGCGGATTTTATGGACTTCAATGCCGATGGCATGTCCGATATTTTGTGGCGCAATGTCAACACCGGCGCCTTTTTGGGTACACAGATGAACGGCCTGACAATAGTCCAGACCAAAGGCTTTGGCGGCAGCAGTACGACTCTGCAGATTCTGACCCCCTGATTTTCACCGGATTGAGCGTCATCGAGTGCCTGTTATGATCAACAGGCCAGCATCTGACGGCAGAGAATGAAAATTGCAGGGTAGCTCTGAAAATGGCTTTCCAACGGTAAAAAGAGCCTTTGCCCCCCAAAATGAAGGGTTAGAGGGATCCTGTATTTATTCACAATGTCCCTCCGTTTAGACGGAAGCGCCTCACCCATCGATAAATACCGACTCTGTGAACAATCAGATGACCGCAAAATCCCCTTCCCCTCACACCCCCCAGTGGTGTATAATGCCGCAGGTTTATCGTTTAGGCAGGGTTACGCAAGTAGTGTTTGAATAAGGGCGCATAAAGATGATGACGAAAAATAGGTATTATCTTTTAGTTTTGGTGGTTCTCTGGAGCAGCCGGGTGTGTTTTTCACGGGGTACTATGCCCTATTGGGATGCGGAGGTTGTTTATGGATATTCTGCCGATCCAAACTTCCTGACGTATTACCGTGAAGTTGTTATTCCCAAAGGTGGAAACTTTTATGAGTTCGCTCCATTTGCTGTTGAGTGTTACAAGGATGCTTGTGCAAAGTTTTTCCCAGAGGAAATCGAATTTCTTATAAAATCAGGCAGGAATTTAAGAGTATCGCCGGGGCATCAAATTCCCCTGATGGTGCAACTGTCTCAATTCAAAAATAATCAAGGTTTTCGCCATATTGAAGGATTATGTATCTTGCTGCAGGATGGGCCGGATGAATTATTTTTGAGTTTTGAATCTTATTTATCGCTAGATGAGATTTTTGATCTTGGAACAGTGCAGCAATTAGCGGGGCTCAAACATTTGGAGATTTATGGCTGCAGCCTCAAAAATATTAATATCCAGAACCTGTCGAAGTTAAAATCGCTGGAATACATCGGTCTGCCGATTGACAGTAATGACGCTACAGTTGACCTATTATTGTCTTTGGACCGTCTGCAATTTATTAATGCCTGTGGTACCCTGATAACCGGTGCTAATTTTGAAGAATTAGCCAAACTACCCAATCTGGAAATTCTCGACCTGCGCTATACACGGCTGGCCGAGAATGCGATTTCAAAGCTCAAAAACGCTAAAAACCTAAAAACGCTCCTGCTGACCGGGGCCGAGGTTACCGACAAGCATCTTGAGGGAATCGAACAGCTCAAAGGCTTGCAGAATCTGGCTTTAACAAAAACAAAAGTCACAGATTCCGCCCTGAAACGGATCGAGCAATTGCCCAATCTGCGATATGTAACACTGGGCCAGACTCAGGTCACCAGTCCAAACCTTCAGGTATTGCAAAGCAGCAATCCCAATTTGACCATCTCGTTGAATCCGGTCATGACCTGGGAGGAATATAGGTTAAAGATCTCGTATCAACAGGCCGTATTGTATGGTGATGCAGATGCTCAGATGAGCATCTTTCGCCGATATTATGATATGTTTTATTTATTGGAAAAGAAGCGTTATTCTGAAGAGCAGTATAAGAAGATGTTGTCTCGGCCGGATCCGCTGCAAAAATCCTATGATCCGATTGAACTGCTCAAATGGTCTTATATCATACTGCATCCGAGGAAATCTGTGCAGGAGGTTGAACAGTTAAAAATAATTATTCCCAGTGCAAATGAGGCTAAAGAAGTCCTCGAAAAAAGATTGCATGTCGGCGAAATCGCCGAAGCCCGCAGAAGGGCGGAGCTGGCCTTGTCTCTCATAAACGATTATAAAGTTACTCGCACGAGCAGGTATGAATACTTGCCTGTCTATCAAGTTAAATTTCCTTTTATTGATGAGGTTGATTAGGAGAAAGGGGTGCGGCGAATGATAATAAATAAAAGAAAATGGCTTCTGGTGCTGTTGGTTCTCTGGAGCAGCGGGCCGTGTTTTTCACAGGGTTCTATGCCTTATTGGGACGCGGAGGTTGGTTATCGACATTCTGGCGACCCCAACATCCTGACGCGTTTCCGTGAAATTGTCAAACCTGAAACGGGGGCATATTCTTTCTTTGTTGAACATCGTGTTGAAAAAACCAGAAAAGACCCCTGTTGTTCTGTGCTGTCTTCGGAAGAATGGGATGCCTTGTTTAAACTGAATGAAGACATAAGAAGGCAATTGTCTCCGATTATAACGTTTCCGATTATGCTTCAAATGTCCGAGACTAAAAACGAACAAGGTTTACGCCATATCGAATCTCTGTGCGTTGTTATACAGGAGGACTTGGAATCGTATCCATTCTTGTGGCGCGAGTATTATGATATGAGAGAGGTTTCCAGCTACGACGCCAAAGAATATAAAGGATTAGCATCACTGAATCATTTCAAACAGTTAAAAAATCTTGAGCTGTTCCCCTGCAGCATCGAACGATTTGATGTGCATCAGAATTTGCCCGCACTGAAATCACTGGAATACATCGGCCTGCCGTATGACAGCAATGACGCTACGCTTAATCTATTATTATCCCTGGATC